>CAZZHX010000001.1:0-49302 GCA_964653535.1 uncultured Mycobacterium sp.
GCCCGACGTCGCGGCACGGCACGTCGATCTCGGCGTGCCGCAGTGCCGCTGACACCGCCGAGCCCACACCGCCGTGAACCCCGTTGTCCTCCAGCGTCACCACCAATTTGTGCTGCGTCGCGAGTTCCAGCACACCCGCGGGCACGGGCAGTACCCAGCGTGGGTCGATCACGGTGACCCCGATCCCCTGCTTGTGCAGCCGCTTGGCCACCGCGAGCGCCATCGACGCGAAGGCGCCGACCGCCACTAACAGCACGTCGTGGCTCGAACCGTCGGCCGGCACCGCGAGCACGTCCAGGCCCGAGACGCCCGACCCGCGGCGTTCGACGGCCGGAATGTCCTCGCCGACATCACCTTTGGGGAACCGCAGCACCGTCGGGCCGTCGGCGACGTCCAACGCCTCGCCGAGCTCCTCCCGCAGCCGGGTCCCGTCCCGGGGCGCGGCCACCCGGATCCCGGGCACGATACCGAGCATCGACAGGTCCCACATGCCGTTGTGACTGGGGCCGTCCGCGCCGGTGACGCCCGCGCGGTCGAGAACCACTGTGACGGGCAGGCTGTGCAGCGCCACGTCCATCATGATCTGGTCGAAAGCCCGGTTGAGGAACGTCGAGTAGATCGCCACCACCGGATGCATCCCGCCCATCGCCAAGCCGGCCGCCGACGTCATCGCGTGCTGCTCGGCGATGCCGACGTCGAACAGGCGATCCGGGAACTGCTCCCCGAACGGCGTCAGACCGGTGGGACCGGGCATCGCCGCGGTGATCGCCACGATGTCGCGGCGCTTGCGTGCGCACGCGATGAGCGCGTCGGAGAACGTCGCCGTCCAGCCGGGAGCGTCGACCTTGGTGGCCCGGCCGGTGACGGGGTCGATCGGGGCGGTGGAGTGCATCTGCTCGGCCTCGTCGGCCTCCGCGGGCCCGTACCCCATCCCTTTGCGGGTGACAACGTGCACGATCACCGGGCGGCCGTAGCCGCGAGCGTGGCGCAGCGCCATTTCCACCGCGCGTTCGTCATGGCCGTCGACCGGGCCCACATACTTCAGGCCCAGATCCGTGAACAGCAGCTGCGGCGACAACGAGTCCTTGATTCCTGCCTTGACGCTGTGCATGAAGTGGTAGGCGAACTCTCCGACCAAGGGCACCGACCGCAACGCGTCGCGGCCCCGCTCCAACACCTGCTCGTAGGCGGGCTGCAGCCGCAGTGTGGCCAGGCGGTCGGCGAGGCCGCCGATCGTCGGGGCGTAGCTGCGGCCGTTGTCGTTGACGACAACGACCACCGGCCGCTTCGACCCGGCGATGTTGTTCAGCGCCTCCCAGCACATCCCGCCCGTGAGCGCGCCGTCCCCGACCACCGCGACGACGTGCCGGTTGCGGTGGCCGGTCAGCTCGAACGCCTTAGCCAGGCCGTCGGCGTAGGACAGCGCCGCGCTGGCGTGGCTGGACTCGACCCAGTCGTGCTCGCTCTCGGCGCGTGACGGATACCCCGACAGGCCCCCCTTCTTACGCAGGCTGTCGAAGTCCTGGCAGCGCCCCGTAAGCATCTTGTGCACATAAGCCTGGTGGCCGGTGTCGAAGATGATCGGGTCGTGCGGAGAGTCGAACACCCGGTGCAGCGCGAGCGTCAGCTCGACGACCCCGAGGTTGGGCCCCAGGTGTCCCCCGGTGGCTGCGACCTTGTGGACCAGGAACTCGCGAATCTCGGACGCAAGATTCTTCAGTTCCCGGTGTGACAGGTGCGCCAGATCGGCGGGGCCGCGGATCTGTTCGAGCATTCCACCAGTCTACGCAGTAGTTGCCCGTCGGGTCCGGCGATCGCGAGCGCTATCGTGCCCGTATGCGCGCCAAGAACATCGCCGAGGAATACCCGGTGGTCAGCATCGATACGGACGCCCTGGAGGCGGCCCGGATGCTCGCTGAGCACCGCCTGCCCGGGTTGCTGGTCACCGACGCCTCGGGGCGTCCCTATGCGGTGTTACCCGCCTCACAGGTCGTCCGCTTCATCGTGCCCCGCTACGTGCAGGACGATCCGTCGCTGGCCGGGGTGCTCAGCGAATCGACGGCGGACCGCTGCGCGGAGAAGTTGAGCGGGAGGACCGTGCGCGACGTGCTGCCCGAGCACCTGCTCGAGGTGCCCCCAGCCCAGGCCGACGACACCATCATCGAGGTGGCCGCCCTGATGGCGCGGCTGCGCAGCCCGCTGGTCGCGGTGGTCGAGGACGGAAAGTTGCTCGGTGTGATCACGGCATCGCGGGTCCTCGAGGCGGTCTTGCGGCGGTGAGCGTCATCGCCGTCGCCGTCTTCGTGGTGGCTTTTGTTCTGATCGCCACCGATCGCGTCCACAAAACGGCGGTCGCGCTGGTGGGCGCCGCGATCGTGGTCCTCCTGCCCGTCATCAGTTCCGATGACGTCTTCTTCTCCCACGAAACCGGGATCGATTGGGACGTCATTTTTTTGCTGCTGGGCATGATGATCATCGTCAGCGTGCTGCGGCAAACCGGTGTGTTCGAGTACGTCGCGATCTGGTCGGCCAAGCGCGCCCGCGGGTCGCCGTTGCGCATCATGATCCTGCTGGTGGTGGTCACCGCGGTCGCGTCGGCACTGCTGGACAACGTCACCACGGTGCTGCTGATCGCGCCGGTCACGTTGCTGGTGTGCGACCGGCTGGCGATCAACGCGGCACCGTTTCTGATGGCCGAGGCGTTCGCCTCCAACATCGGCGGGACGGCGACCCTCGTCGGCGACCCGCCCAACATCATCATCTCCAGCAAGGCCGGGCTCAGTTTCAACGACTTCCTGATCCACCTGACACCGATCGTGATCATCGTGATGGTGGTCCTGATCGTGTTGCTGCCGCGACTTTTCCCCGGCGCGTTCACCGTCGATCCCGAGCGGGTCGCCGACGTCATGTCGTTGGAGGAGAAGGAAGCCATCCGCAATCCTCGGCTTCTCATTGAGTGCTGCGTCGTCCTGGTGGCGGTGTTCGCGGCGTTCATCGCCCACTCGGCACTGCACATGGAGCCATCCATTGTGGCGCTGTTGGGCGCCGGCGTCCTAGTCGTGGTGTCGCGCTTGGAGCACACCGAATACCTGTCCAGCGTCGAATGGGAAACGCTGCTGTTCTTCGCCGGCCTCTTCGTCATGGTCGGCGCGCTGGTGAAGACCGGCGTGATGAAAACGCTTGCGCACCTGGCGATCACGGCGACCGGCGGCAACGTGCTTGTCGCAACAATGGTCATTCTCATCGCATCGATGCTGATCAGCGGGTTCGTCAACAACGTTCCCTACGCTGCAGCGATGACGCCGATCGTGGGCGACCTTGCGCCGGCGCTGGCAGGCCACGCCGACCCCGGCGTCCTGTGGTGGTCGCTCGCACTCGGCACCGACTTCGGGGGCAACCTCACCGCCGTCGGTGCCAGCGCCAACGTCATCGTCATCGGAATGGCAGCGCGCTCCGACAATCCCATCTCGTTCGGCGAGTTCACCCGCAAGGGCGCCGTGGTGACGGCGGTGTCCGTCGCTCTCGCGGCCGCCTACCTGTATCTGCGCTACCTCATGGTGACCTAAGCGCCCCGGGTCAGCAGCGCTACGCATTCGACGTGGTGGGTCATCGGGAACGCGTCAAAGACCCTCAGCTTCTCGACGGCGTACCCGTGGCCGAGGTAGAGGCCGATGTCGCGCGCGAACGCTGCCGCTTCGCAACCGATGTGCACCACGCGCGGAACGCCGGCGGCGGCCAGCAGATCGATCACCTCGCGCCCGGCGCCCGCCCGCGGTGGATCCAGCACCGCTACGTCGGCGGCGACCGCGTGTCGGGAGAGCGCCCGCCGAACCGAGTCGGTGACGATCTCCACCTGCGGCAGGTCGGCCAGGGCAGCGCGACCGGCCCGGGTCGACGCCCGCGACGTGTCGACCGACACCACCCGCCCGGACTCCCCCACCGCATCGCCGAGTGCGGCGGCGAACACGCCCGCGCCGCCATAGAGGTCCCACACGGTCGCCCCGGTCGCCGGCTGGGCCCATTGGGCAATCAGCCCGCTGTAGACCCGTGCCGCGTCGCGGTGCGATTGCCAGAACGCCGTCACGGGAATCCGCCAGGCACGCCCACCCACCCGCTGAACAGCCTCGTAGTTGCCCTGCATCACCTCGGTCGCCGTGCGTCCACCCTCCCGCCGGGTGCGCACCACATGGCGCTCCCCGTCGTCGTCGACGGCCACGTGCAGCTGGGAGTGCGGCGGCCAGTCGGGCCCGTCCAACCCGTCCAGCATGCCCGCGGGCAGCTGCGCGCAGCGCAGGTCGGTCACCAGCTCGTCGCTGTGGTAGCGGTGAAAACCCGGACCACCATCGGCGCCCACGTCGAGCCGGACCCGGGTGCGCCACCCGGCGTAACCCGAGTCCGCAAGCGGTTCGGCGCCGGAGTCCACACCGCGCCACTGGTGTCCGCCCAGGCGCTGCAACTGATTAGCCACAACCGCAGCCTTGAGCGCCCGTGCCAACTCCGGCTTCGCGAACGCCAGATCGCAGCACCCGGCACCGTCCACCCCGGCGATCGGGCACAGCGACGCGATCCGGTCGTCGGACGGTTCCAGCACCTCGACAACGTCGGCATGGCAGTAGGAGCCGCGGTCGGCGGTGATCCGCACCCGTACCCGCTCCCCGGGCAGCGCGTAGCGGACGAACACCACCCGGCCCTCGTGGTGGGCCACGCAGCTGCCCCCGTTGGCGGGGTCGCCGGCGACCACCGTCAGGTCACCGGACGCGGCAGGGCTCAATCGAAGATTCCGCGACGGGTGTCGCCGGGGGCTATCTCGTGTTCCAGCGGCTGCACCCGTTCCGACGAACTCAGTTGCCAGGGAACGGACGTCACCATCACGTTGGGCATGAACAGCAACCTCCCCTTGAGCCGCCACGCACTCTGGTTGTGCAGCAGTTGTTCCCACCAGTGGCCCACTACATACTCGGGGATGAACACCGTCACCACGCTGCGCGGCGAGTCCTTGCTGACGCGTCTGACGTAGTCGAGGATTGGACGGGTGATTTCACGGTACGGCGACGCAACCACCTTCAGCGGCACGCTGACGTCGCTAGCTTGCCACTGGTCTGTCAGTTCACGGGTTTCCGCGTCGTCGACGCTGACCGTGACGGCCTCGAGGGTGTCGGGGCGGGTGGCGCGCGCGTAGGCCAGCGCGCGCAGGGTCGGCAAGTGCAGCTTCGACACCAGCACCACGGCGTGGTTGCGGCTCGGCAGCACCACCTCGTGCTGGGCGGCAGCCTGCTCGGCCAATTCCCGGCTGACCGCAGCGTAGTGCCGGTGAATCATTTTCATGAGCGCGAACAGCAAGCTCATCGCGACCAGCGCGATCCACGCACCGGCCAGGAACTTGGTGACCAAGACGATGATCAGCACCGTGCCGGTGCACACCAGGCCGACCGTGTTGACGACCCTAGAGCGCATCATCCTGCGGCGCGCCGGGCGATCGGTCTCAGTGCGCAGCAACCGGGTCCAGTGCCGGACCATCCCGATCTGGCTCAGCGTGAACGAGATGAACACGCCGACGATGTACAGCTGGATCAACGCGGTCACCTCTGCGCGGAAGGCAACGATCGCCAGCACGGCGACCCCCGACAGGAACAGGATCCCGTTGGAGAACGCCAATCGGTCGCCGCGGGTGTGCAGTTGCCGCGGCAGGTAACTGTGTTGCGCCAGCACCGAGCCGAGCACCGGGAATCCGTTGAACGCGGTGTTGGCGGCCAAGACGAGGATCAGCGCGGTCACCGTCGCGATCAGCAGGAACCCGATGTGGAAGCTGCCGAAGACGGTTTGGGCCAGCTGGGTGACCAGGGTTTTCTGGTAGTAGTTCGGCGGGGCGCCGGACAGCTGCGTCGCAGGGTCCGCGACAAATTGGACCCCGATCCTTTGCGCCAGCACGATGATGCCGATCAGCAGGGTCACCGCGATCCCGCCCAGCAGCAGCAGAGTCGTCGCGGCGTTGCGAGACTTGGGTTTCTCGAACGCCGGCACGCCGTTGCTGATCGCCTCGACACCGGTCAGCGCCGCGCAGCCCGATGAGAACGACCGCGCCACCAGGAACGCGAAGGCTAAACCGACGATCTGGCCGTGCTCGGCGTGCATCTGGAAGCCGGCGGATTCGGCGCGTAGCCGGTCTCCCAGCACGAAGATCCGGAACAGTCCCCAGCCGATCATGGCGAGGATTCCGACGATGAACCCGTAGGTTGGAATGGCGAACGCCAGCCCGGACTCGCGAACCCCGCGCAGATTCAGCGCCGTCACGATCGTGATGGCCGCGACGCAGAAGAGCACCTTGTGCTCCGCAACGATCGGGATCGCCGAGCCGATGTTCGACATCGCCGAGGCCGTCGACACAGCAACGGTGAGAACGTAATCCACCATCAGCGCGCTGGCGACCACCAGGCCAGCCGTCTCGCCGAGGTTGGTCGTGACGACCTCGTAGTCGCCGCCGCCCGACGGGTAGGCGTGCACGTTCTGCCGGTAGCTCGCCACCACGACCAACATCACCGCGGCCACCGCCAGACCGATCCAGGGCGTGAGCGCGTACGCGGCCACCCCGGCGACCGACAGCATCAGGAAGACCTCTTCGGGTGCATACGCCACCGACGAGAGCGCATCGGAGGCGAACACCGGCAGGGCGATCCGCTTGGGCAGCAGAGTGTGGCTCAACCGGTCGCTGCGAAACGGCTGCCCGATCAGCAACCGACGCGCAACGTTGGAAAAATTGGGCACGAGTGCCAAGGGTATGCCCATTGCGCCCCGATGACGGCCGGTAGGTGAGAATGATGCCGTGCGCGTAGTGGTCATGGGCTGCGGGAGGGTGGGCTCGTCGCTGGCTGATGCGCTGGGCCGGATCGGTCACGACGTCGCGGTCATCGACCGTGACGGCGCCGCCTTCAACCGTTTGAGTCCGGAGTTCTCCGGCGACCGGGTGCTGGGCCAGGGATTCGACCGCGACGTGCTGCTGCGGGCGGGCATCGAGCACACCGATGCCTTCGCCGCGGTGTCATCCGGCGACAACTCCAACATCATCTCGGCGCGGTTAGCGCGGGAGATCTTCGGCGTGGAGCGCGTCGTCGCCCGTATTTACGACGCCAAGCGCGCCGGGGTCTACGAACGCCTCGGCATTCCCACGATCGCCACCGTGCCGTGGACCACCGACCGGTTGCTCAACGCGCTCACCCGGGAGGGCGAGACCGCCAGGTGGCGCGACCCCACCGGGACCGTCGCCGTGGCGGAACTCGACCTGCACGACGACTGGGCGGGTCACCGGGCCACCGACCTCGAAGTGGCCACCGGCGCCCGGGTGGCGTTCGTGATCCGGTTCGGCACCGGCGTGCTGCCCGAACCCAAGACCGTCATCCAGTCCGGCGATCAGGTGTATATCGCCGCCATATCCGGTCGTGTGGCGGAGGCGGTGGCCATCGCCGCGCTGCCGCCCGCCGAGGACGTCGAGGGCAAGGCAACATGAAGATAGCTGTCGCCGGGGCCGGTGCGGTCGGCCGCTCCGTCACCCGTGAGCTCGTCGGTTACCACCACGACGTGACGCTGATCGAGCGCAACTCCGCCCACGTCGACGTCGACGCCATCCCCGACGCGCACTGGCACCTCGGCGACGCGTGCGAGCTGAGCCTGCTGGAGGCGGTCCACCTCGAGAGCTTCGACGTGGTTATCGCCGCGACCGGCGACGACAAGGTGAACGTGGTGCTCAGCCTGCTGGCCAAGACCGAGTTCGCGGTGCCGCG
Source organism: uncultured Mycobacterium sp. (assembly GCA_964653535.1). Classification (GTDB taxonomy): domain Bacteria; phylum Actinomycetota; class Actinomycetes; order Mycobacteriales; family Mycobacteriaceae; genus Mycobacterium. Next base: position 7,776 of record CAZZHX010000001.1, read on the forward strand.
GGTGGTGGCCCGGGTCAACGACCCCCGCAACGAATGGCTGTTCACCGATGCCTGGGGCGTGGACGTCGCGGTCTCCACGCCGCGCATGTTGGCGTCGATGATCGAGGAGGCCGTCGCCGTCGGCGACCTGGTGCGGCTCCTGGAGTTCCGCCGTGGCCAGGCCAATCTGGTCGAGATCACACTGCCCGACCGGACGCCCTGGGGTGGAAAGCCGGTGCGAAGACTGGAATTGCCGCGCAACGTCACGCTGGTGACGATCCTGCGGGGCCCGCGGGTCATCGTGCCGGAACCCGACGAGCCGCTGGAGGGCGGCGACGAACTGCTGTTCGTCGCCGCCGCCGAGGCCGAGGAGGAACTGCGTGACCTGCTGCTCCCGGAGACCGTGCCGCCCGATTAGTCGGCCACAATGGCCCGCTGGGCGGCTTTGACTGCCATGTAGGTCACCAGCGCCGCCAGGACGGTCAACGGCCAGCCCATGGCGAGCCGCGCAGCCACGAGCCAACCGGTCCTGTCGGCGTCATAGAGCAGCCGCTGGACGACGAACCGGGCACCGAACACCACCACCCAGCACAGCGAGGCGAGGTCGAAGGCGTAGACCGCGCGCGGCACCCGGCGCCACCCTCGATCACGACCGGTCGCCCAGCTCCACGCGTAGCCGACGAGGGGCCGGCGGACCACGACGGAGGCAGTGAAAACCACCGCCCACACCAGCGATATCCAGATGCCCAGCAGGAAGTAGCCTCGGGTCTGGCCCGTCGCGTAGGCGATCAGCGCGCAGACCGCGACACCGATGAAGCCGGCCAGCGCGGGGCGGGTGGATTCGCGCCGCATCAGACGCCACAGCAGGATCACCGCGGCCACGCCCAGGGCCGACACGACTGCCGGCAGCAAACCCGAGACACTCGACGCCAGGGCGAAAGTGATCACCGGCAACGACGAGTAGATGACGCCGCTGACTCCGCCGAATTGCGCCAACAAACCCTCGGGGGTCACCGCTCGATCTCATAGTGCGGGTTGTAGATGGCCTTGGCGCCGTTCTCCAACGCGCCCACCCGACCGTGCACCCGCAGCCTGCGGCCGGATTCGATGCCCGGGATGCGCCGCTGACCCAACCAGACCAGGGTGACGATGTCGCTGCCGTCGAACAATTCGGCGCGCACTCCCCCGGGGCACCCTTTACCGTTCGTCTCGACGCTGCGCAGGGCGCCGATGATGGTGACCTCCTGGCCGCGCTCGCAATCGACCACACGGTGCGCGCCGTTCATCGCTACCTCGTCGGACAACTCTTCGGAGTCGCGCACCTCCGGATCTTCCGTCAGCCGACGGCTGAGCCGGCGCAGAAATCCCTCGGCCCCCATGGCCACTCCTGACGATGCTGATCAGACGCACTGCCCACGTACATGCCAACGGCCACCGTAGACCTGTTGGCTCCCCCGCGCCAACGAACCAAAGGCCAGAGTGTTGGAGACCACAGTGAGGTCGGGGCACTATCAACAGGTGGCTGTCGATCTGCACGGTGTGACGACCGTGGTGCTGCCGGGAACGGGCTCCGACGAGGACTACGTCCGGCGCGCGTTCTCGGGTCCACTGCGCGAAGCCGGCGCGGTGCTGGTGGCCCCGCCGCCCCGCCCCGGCCGACTGATCGAGGGCTACCTGTCGGCGTTGGACCACGCCGCCCGCGACGGCCCGATCTGCGTCGGCGGTGTCTCGATCGGTGCAGCGGTCGCGGCCGCGTGGGCCCTGGCGCACCCCGATCGCACGGTCGCCGTCCTGGTGGCCCTGCCGGCGTGGACAGGGACACCCGGCAGCGCGCCGGCCTCGCTTGCGGCGCGGTATTCGGCCGAGCGGCTGCGGGTCGATGGCTTGGCGGCGACGACCGCGCAGATGCTGGCCTCCAGCCCGTCTTGGCTGGGCGACGAGCTGGCCCGCTCCTGGCGCGCCCAGTGGCCCCACCTTCCCGACGCAATGGACGAGGCCGCCGCCTACGCCGCACCGAGCCCGGAGGAACTGGCACGACTGGTCGCACCCATGGGCGTGGCGGCCGCGGTCGATGATTCCGTCCACCCGCTTCGGGTGGCGCGCGAGTGGGTCGCCGCGGCACCCCGCGCGGCACTACGGACGGTGACGCTGGAGGAGCTGGGGTCCGCCACCGCCGCTATGGGCGCGGCCTGCCTGGCGGCTCTCGCCGAGGCCTAGGTGTCGGTCGCGCTGTCCGAGCCGCGCAGCTGCTGCATGGCCGAGCCATCGGCGCTGCGGCGCTCAGCCGGCTCGTCGGCTGCCTGCTGCGCCTCGAGGTATTGCTCGGCCTGCTGCGCGGCGGCCTGCCGCAGCTGCTCGGCCATCGGCCCGGGCAGCTGCACCGCAAGGGGGGTGCGCACCGGGAGCGGGGTGTCGCCCCGGCGGACCACGGTGTCCGCCAGGGCCGCACGCGCCTCCGCATCGAGGGCGTCGATGGTTTCGTGCGAGCCGTTGATGACGCAGCGGATCATCCAGCGGTAGCCGTCGACCCCGATGAAGCGCACCACACCGGAGGCGGTGCCGAGCACCTCCCGGCCCCACGGGCCGTCGACGATGCTGACCGTCGCCGAGTCCGCGCGAAGCGACTCGGCGAGTTCGCCGGCCACCTCGCGCCATAATCCGCCGGACTTCGGTGCCGCGTATGCGGCGATGGTGAAGCGCCCGTTCGGCGTGACCATCCACACCGCGCTCGGGACCCCCGCTTCGGTCAGTTCGACCTGCAGCTGCCCGGTCGCCGGCATGGGGACCAGGACCGACCCCAGGTCGAGCCGGGCCAGTTCCGCCGCCGCGGGGTCGTCGAAGTCGTCGATGTCGAACGGGCCCTCGAGTTCTTCCGACGCCATGGTCACAAACTCGCATGCCCGCCGGAGGAGCCGTGGCCGCCATCGCCGCGGATCGTGCCGGCCAGCCCCGCCTCGTCAAACGACGCGACCTCGACCAGGTCCACCAACTCGACCCGCTGCACCACCAGCTGGGCGATGCGATCGCCGCGACGGATCACGATCGGCTCTGCCGGATCGAGGTTGATCAGTGAGATCTTGATCTCGCCGCGGTATCCGGCATCGATGGTGCCCGGGCTGTTCACTATCGAAAGCCCTACGCGCGCAGCTAATCCCGACCGCGGATGGACCAGACCGACCATCCCGTACGGGATGGCGACCGCGACGCCCGTCCGCACCAGCGCGCGCTGCCCCGGGCCCAGCCCGACGTCTTCGGCGCTGTAGAGATCGACGCCAGCGTCGCCGTCGTGCGCCCTGGCGGGCAGCGGCAGATCCGGATCGAGGCGAACGATCGCCAGACTGGTCGACACGGGGCCAAAGACTACCCTTGACCGCGTGCCCGGTAACCGCGTCGCGCCGCACAGCGTGCGATACCGCGAACGACTGTGGGTGCCCTGGTGGTGGTGGCCCCTGAGCCTTGGGCTCGCGGCACTGATCGCCGTCGAGGTCAACCTCGGTGTTCCGGCCATCCCCGCGTGGGTGCCGTACGCGACGCTGTGGGCGGCGGCGGCCGGCGCGCTGTTGTGGCTCGGTCGGGTCGAGATCAAAGTCACCGCCGGCCCGGACGGCTCGGACGAGGTCCAGCTGTGGGCCGCGGAAGCGCACCTGCCGGTCGCCGTCATCACCAGGTCAGCGGAGGTTCCGAGCTCCGCGAAGTCGGCGGCACTGGGCCGCCAGCTCGATCCGGCCGCCTACGTAGTGCACCGGCCCTGGGTCGGCCCGATGGTGTTGATGGTCCTGAACGACGCTGACGACCCGACTCCGTACTGGCTGGTGAGTTGCCGCCACCCGGAACGGATGCTGTCCGCGTTGCGCAGCTGAGCCCGTGGGTCAAGCCGCACAGTCGGTGCAGATCATCACGCCTTTCTTCTCGGACGCGAGGCGGCTGCGGTGTTGCACCAGAAAGCAACTGGAGCAGGTGAACTCGTCCGCCTGCTTCGGCACCACCCGAACGGACAGCTCTTCCCCGGAAAGATCGGCTCCCGGCAACTCGAACGACTCGGCGGTTTCGGATTCGTCGACATCGACCACGGCCGAGGCCGCCTCGTTGCGTCGTGCTTTGAGTTCCTCCAGCGAGTCCTCCGAGACGTCATCGGTCTCGGTACGCCGTGGAGCGTCGTAGTCGGTAGGCATATCTGTTCCCTGTCTATCCCTTGCCCTGGCCCCTCGCATGCCTCTTGTCCCAAGCATCGCTTTGTACCAGCGTCGAGCGCATCCGCCAAACGATTCGTGCCCGGATCACCAATGGTTAATCTGTGATTTACATCACATCTTTGCTTTGGGCCGCCCGTTTGGCGTTGACCAGTCAATTTAGCTTGCCGTTAAAGTGCATCTGTGGTGGCACGAATCACCGAGGGCACCGCCTTCGACAAGCAAGGCCGTCCGTTCCGGCGACGCAACCCGCGACCCGCCGTCATCGCGCTCATCGTCATGGCGGTGGTGACGGGCGTGGTGTGGACCGTTGCGCTCACTCGCCCGACGAAGACCCGCGAAGCCGTCGCGTGCAACCTGCCGCCGCAACAGGCCGGGTCGGGGCCCACCCAACTCGGCGAGCAGGTGTCACGGACCACGATGGCCGACGTCGCACCGGCCAAACTGGCCGATACGAAGGTCCGCGTCCTCAACGCCAGCGGCCGCGGTGGACAAGCCGCCGACGTCGCCGGCGCGATGAAGGACCTGGGTTTCGCCCAGGCGACGACCGGCAACGACCCGATCTATGCCGGGGCCCGGCTGACCTGCCAGGGCCAGATCCGCTTCGGGACGGCCGGGCAGGCCACCGCGGCCGCCGTGTGGCTGGTGGCGCCGTGCAGCGAACTGCTCAACGACAACCGCGCGGACGACGCCGTCGACCTGGCGGTTGGGACAGAGTTCACGTCACTGGCACACGACGACGACATCGACACGGCCCTGGCGGCCCTGCGCCCGGGCGCGACGCAGGCGTCGGATCCCGCGCTGCTCAGCAGGATTCATTCCAGCAGCTGCTGAACAGCGACTAGGGGATCGGCCCGAGGGCGCCGAAGCGCTCCAGCGCCGCCAGCAGTTCGTCGGCGATTCCGGGGGCGGCCGCGATCGTCAACTCGGCATCGTCCCCGTCGGGCAACACCACACGGGCGCCGGCCTCGGCCGCGATCAGCGCGCCCGCCGCACGATCCCACGGCTGCAGGCCGTGCTCGTAGAAGGCGTCGAGCCGACCCGCGGCGACCATGCACAGGTCGAGCGCCGCAGACCCGATCCGGCGCACGTCGCGGACCATCGGCAGCATCCGGGCCAGCAGCGCCGCCTGGATCTCACGTCGTCCGGTGGAATAACCGAATCCTGTGCCCAGCAACGCCATTGACAGATCGTCGACGCCGGTGCACCGCAACGGGTCTGTCCGTTGCTCGTGGATCACGTGCGCGCCGAGTCCGATCGCCGCCGAATACACGCGCCGGTTGACGACATCGGCGACGGCGCCCGCCACCGAGACGCCGTTCACCTGCGCCCCGATCGACACCGCGTACGCGGGGATGCCGTACACGAAGTTCACGGTTCCATCGATCGGATCGAGCACCCAGGTGGTCTGCCCGGCGGTCGCCGCCCTCTGATTTCCCGTGTCGGCCGGCCCCCCACCCTCCTCGCCGAGAATCGGGTCGCCGGGGCGCAACCGGGCCAACCGGTCCCGCATCAGGTTCTCGGTCTCAGTGTCGACCACGGTCACCGGGTCGGTGGGGGTGCTCTTCGACCGCACCGCGCCAACCCCACCGGCCGCACCGGCGCGCCCGTCATCCTCGAACACCTCGGTACGGCGGCGCCGCACGAAATCGGCGGCCTCGGTGGCTAGTGCTTCTGCCACGCGGCGCAGCGCCGCGGGCTGGTCGTCGGGTCGCATCACCGCTCCATCGCAGCACAACGGTCGGGCGTTAAGGTGAGCGGATAACCCGCGTCTCGCTGAGAGGGTCCGATGACCAATACCGACACGACCACGGATGCGCCCGAGCATCGCGCGTTCGGCATCGATGTGGGCGGTAGCGGCATCAAGGGCGGCATCGTCGACCTGAATACAGGCCTGCTGATCGGCGAGCGGGTCAAGCTGCTGACTCCACGGCCGGCAACGCCGTCGGCGGTCGCCAGGACCATCGCCGCAGTGGTCAACGAATTCGGGTGGACGGGTCCGCTCGGGGTGACCTACCCGGGGGTGGTGACACACGGCGTCGTCAGGACGGCGGCCAACGTGGACAAGGCGTGGATCGGGACCAACGCGCGCGACGTGATCAGCACCGAGCTGTCCGGCCAGCCTGTCACGATCCTCAATGACGCGGATGCGGCGGGGCTCGCCGAGGAGCGCTATGGCGCAGGCCAGAACAGGTCCGGACTGGTGGTGTTGCTGACGTTCGGCACGGGGATCGGCTCCGCGGTCATACATCACGGCAGGCTGATACCCAACACGGAGTTCGGCCACCTGGAGGTCGGCGGCAAAGAGGCCGAGCAATGGGCCGCGTCCTCGGTCAAGGAGAAAAACGGCTGGAGCTACCCGCGGTGGGCCCAGGAAGTGACCCGGGTGCTGGTGGCCATCGAGAACGCGATCAGCCCAGATCTGTTCATCGCCGGCGGCGGTATCAGCCGCAAGTCCGAGAAGTGGGTACCGCTGCTCGAGAACCGCACCCCGGTGGTGGCCGCCGCCCTGCAGAACAACGCCGGGATAGTGGGGGCCGCGATGGCCGCCACGCTCGATGTGACGCGCTGAATTCCCGCCATTCGTGCCGCTGACGGGGTACGCGCATGAGAGATCGTTACAATGTCACACGGCGGCCTCCGAAGGTCCACAGCGGTCCAGAGGTCCAGAGGTCCCCTAGGTTCCCAACAACCGCCCATCCACACTGCGTGCGACTACTCCCGCGCGTACCAACGCCGACATCGACTTAGCAGACACTTTCGGGTTCTCCGTGCCCAGACCCCCCGAAGGTGAGTCCCAACAAGGGGGTTTACGTGGCAGCGACCAAGGTGAAACCGGCTACCAAGCAGCCGCCCAAACGCGTCGCCCCCAAGGCGCCGTCGTCCCAGCGACCGGCAGCCGCATCCCCGAAGGCCGCCCACGGAGCTCCTGCTAAACGCGCCGCCAAGGCAGCGCCGCGGGCCACCAAGACTGCACCGCGGGCCACCAAGACTGCTCTACCACCGAGGACCGCCGTCAAAGCCGTCAAAGCCGTGAAGGCCGTCGGGAAAGCCGTCGGGAAGGCCGTCGGAAAAACCACCGCGAAAGGCCCCGTGAAAAGTGTAGCCGCGAAGAGAGCTGGCCCTTCGGCCACTGCGGCGAAGGCCACCGTAGCGAAAAAAGTCACCGCAAGGGGAACGGCGGCAAAAAAGACCGTTGCGAAAAAGGTCGTTGCGAAAAAGGTCGTTGCGGCCAAGACCGTTGCGAAAAAGACCGTAGCGGCCAAGGCCGTTGCGAAAAAGACCGTAGCGGCCAAGGCCGTTGCGAAAAAGACCGTAGCGTCCAAGACCGTTGCGAAAAAGGCCGTTGCCAGGACAGCCCCGGCGAAGACACCCCCGGCGAAGAAAAACGCTGTCAAGGCGATCCCGGCCAAAACTCCACCCGCCAAGACTCCAGCGGCCAAGACTCCACCCGCCAAGACTCCAGCGGCCAAGACTCCGTCGGCCCGCGGCGCCAAAGCCGCCGGCAAGGCCGCCCTGGCGGAGCCGAAGGTCGACCCCGACACCCTCGACTCCGCCACCGAAGTCGAGGATCTCGACATCGAGCCCGATCTCGACAGCGTGCCCGTCGAGGAAATCGACCCCGCCGAACTCCTCGAGGATCTGGAAGTGGAGGTGGTCATCCTTGACGAGGTCGTGCTCGACGCCGTCGTGGCCGCGGACGGGCCAGTTGACGCTGCCGTCCCGGCCGCCGGAGCCGCCGATGAAGAAGAGGAGATCGCCGAGCCCAGCGAGAAGGACAAGACCTCCGGCGACTTCGTCTGGGACGAAGACGAATCCGAGGCGTTGCGCCAGGCCCGCAAGGACGCCGAACTCACCGCCTCCGCCGACTCCGTTCGCGCCTACCTGAAGCAGATCGGCAAGGTTGCCCTACTCAACGCCGAGGAGGAGGTCGAGCTGGCCAAGCGCATCGAAGCCGGCCTCTACGCCACGCAGCTGGAGTTGGAGCGGGAACAGCGCGGCGAGAAGCTGGCCGCCGCCCAGCGCCGCGACATGGTGTGGATCTGCCGCGACGGCGACCGCGCGAAGAATCACCTCCTGGAAGCCAACCTGCGGCTCGTCGTCTCGCTGGCCAAGCGGTACACGGGCCGCGGCATGGCGTTCCTCGACCTCATCCAGGAAGGCAACCTGGGCCTGATCCGCGCGGTCGAGAAGTTCGACTACACCAAGGGCTACAAGTTCTCCACCTACGCGACATGGTGGATCCGCCAGGCCATCACCCGCGCCATGGCCGATCAGGCCCGCACCATACGTATCCCGGTGCACATGGTCGAGGTGATCAACAAGCTGGGCCGCATCCAGCGCGAGCTGCTCCAAGACCTGGGCCGCGAACCCACGCCCGAGGAACTGGCCCGGGAAATGGACATCTCCCCCGAGAAGGTCCTCGAGATCCAGCAGTACGCCCGCGAACCGATCTCGCTCGACCAGACCATCGGCGACGAGGGCGACAGCCAACTCGGCGACTTCATCGAAGACAGCGAAGCCGTGGTCGCCGTCGACGCCGTGTCCTTCACGCTGCTGCAAGACCAGTTGCAGTCGGTGCTCGAGACGTTGTCGGAGCGCGAGGCCGGCGTGGTTCGCCTGCGCTTCGGCCTCACCGACGGCCAGCCCCGCACCCTCGACGAAATCGGGCAGGTCTACGGCGTGACGCGCGAGCGCATCCGCCAGATCGAATCCAAGACCATGTCGAAGCTGCGCCACCCCAGCCGCTCCCAGGTTTTGCGCGACTACCTGGACTGAGCGGCGCGCCGTAGCCGTCGGGGCCTTGCCACCAGCGTGGACAGCCCCCATCGTGGGATGATCGACGGCGTGACCGACGCAGGCGAGGAGCTCCCGCTGGGGTACTTGCTGCACCGGCTGGTGAACGTGCTGCGCCCGCACGTCAGCGTCGAACTGCGCGCCCTGGGGATCGGGCTTCCGGAGCTCGTGTGCCTGCGGCTACTGGAGCGGAACCCGGGCCAGTCCGGTGCGGAATTGGCCCGCAACACCAGGGTCTCGGCCCAGGCGATGAACCAGGTGCTCACCCGTCTCGAGGACCTCGGTGCGGTGACCCGGCCGCAGCCCTCGGCGGGCCGTACGCTGCCGGCCGAGCTCACCGAGCGGGGACGCACACTGCTCAAGCACGCCCAATCCGCCGCGTTGCTGGCTGATGAGCAGTTAGTGGGCGCCATCTCCGCCGCCGAGCTGCGCCACCTCAAACGGATTCTGTACAAGGCGGGCGACTGCGCCAATGACGCCGCCGCGCCCGCGCGCCGGTGACGTCGGCTGGTGAGACCACCACATGCGCCATCGCCGGTGGCGGCCCGGCCGGCATGGTGTTGGGGCTGTTGCTGGCCCGCGCGGGTATCGAGGTGAGCGTGCTGGAAAAGCATGGCGACTTCCTGCGCGACTTCCGCGGCGACACAGTGCATCCGAGCACCATGGGCCTGCTCGACGATCTCGGTCTGGGCGCGCAGTTCGCCGCACTGCCCGCCAGCATCATCGAACGCGTGAGCCTTGACATCGCCGGGCAACCGACGACGCTCGTCGACTTCACCCGGCTGCACACCCGCCACCCCTATGTGGCGATGGTGCCGCAGTGGGATCTGCTCAACCTGCTCGCCGAGGCCGCCGCGGCCGAGCCGACGTTCACCCTGCGGATGAACTGCGCGGCAACGGGTCTGCTGCGTGATGGCCAGAGGGTCACCGGAATCACCTACGACGGCCCCGCCGGCCCCGGCGAGTTGCGCGCCGACCTGACAGTGGCCTGCGACGGCCGCACCTCGGTCCTGCGGCAGGCGGCCGGACTGACCGCCCGCGAGTACCCGGTGCCGTTCGACGTGTGGTGGTTCCGGCTGCCCCGGGAGTCCGGCGGGGTGTACTCGTTGATTCCGCGCACCAGCGGCGGCCGCACCGCAGTCATGATCCCGCGCGAGGGGTACTTCCAGATCGCGTACTTCATCCCCAAGGGCGCCGACGGACGCCTCCGCGCGCAGGGCCTGGCCGACTTTCGCCGTGGACTGTCCGAGGTCATCCCCGAGGTGCCGAACGATGTGCTGTCGTCGTGGGACGACGTCAAACTTCTCGATGCGCGACTCAACCGCCTGCACCGCTGGTATACCGACGGTCTGCTGTGTATCGGTGACGCCGCCCACGCCATGTCCCCCGCCGGCGGGGTGGGGATCAACCTCGCCGTCCAGGACGCTGTCGCCGCCGCGCGACTGCTGGCCGGCCCGCTGCGCGCCCACCGCGTGCGCCCCCGCGACCTCGCCGCCGTGCAGCGCCGCCGCACCCTGCCCACGGTGGCCACCCAGAGTGCCCAGCGGGTGATGCACCGCGGAATCTTCCGGCAGGGGGGCATTGACATACGTCCACCGGCGGCGCTTCGGACCGTGGTCGAACGACTTCCCGGCCTGTCGGTGGTGCCGGCCTACTTCGTCGGGATCGGTCTGCGGCCGGAACATGCACCGGACTTCGCGCGACGCTGACGCCACGCGCGGCCCCAGTGCTTGAGCGCGCGGCAACCCATCAACTTGGTTGACATACTTCACGGATCTTGATATCAATGTCCTTGATGGGGGACGCGACACGTCTGACACGTAACGACAAGGGGAACAACGATGTTTGGTGGACCAGGCGGCGGCATGATGGGCGGCGGCATGATGGGCGGCCCGATGATGGGACCGGGCATGATGGGCGGCCCGATGATGGGACCGGGCATGATGGGCGGCCCGATGATGGGCGGCGGCATGATGGGGCCCGGCATGATGGGCGGCCCGGGGCGCGGTGGGCCCTTCAAGAAGGCGGCGGTCGTCGCGGCCCTGCTACTCGACGGCCCGGCCGATGCCGCAGAGGTACTCAAGCGGATCTCCAAGGCCAGCAATGGGGCGATCAAACCACCGAAGGAACGCGCCGAGCTGGTGCTCTCCATGTTGTCGGGCCGCGGCGTGGTGACCCTCGACAACGGGGTGGCCACCTTGACTGAACTGGGTCGAAATCTGTTGGCCTTCTGGGGGATGAACGCCGACTCCGCCCGCGGAATGCTGGCCCAGGCCGAGAAATTTGCTGACGTGTTCAAGATCCGCCGCGAGCTCAAAGCGACCGCGGAACTGGCGCGCACCATCACCTGGACCGGCACCTCCGCGCAGAAGAAGACGCTCAAAGAGGCCAAGGCCTCAATCCTGGCCGCCATCAAAGAGGCCAAGCGCTCTCTGCACGAGGCGCTGGCCGAGGATGCACCCGAGCAGTCAACCAACGAGCCTTCTGCGGCCGCCGGTCTCGATGAGGCCGAACTGCAGGCGTTACGCGCGTTGTTGGCCAAACTGACGCAGTGACCGCGCGCTACCTCGATGACCCCGCTTACTCAGGCTCGCACACAACCGGGAAGGTGCCATCCGGCGACGGACGGTAGGGCGTGACCCGGACCACCGCGCGGACCGGCAATGGACCGTACAAGTGCGGGAACAGCATCGACTCGGGGTCCGTCGGCACCCCCGGCTCCCAACGCACGGGTGAATCCAGCAGCGCCGGGTCGACGTGCAGCAGGACGAGGTCGGTGCGACCCCCGTAGAGCCGGTTGGCCGGCAGGTGCACCTGCGCCGGCGTGGACAAGTGGACGAACCGCGCGCCGAGCGGCGGGCCGGATTCGCCCGTGGGGTCGATCGCCCCGCGAGCGCGGGCCTGGGCCCATTCCTGGGCGCCGCACAAGTGAACGAGCACCGCAGAGGTCACAGTCGGCCACCCTAAACGGCCAGCTGAGCGGGAACCAAACACCCGGTGAGAAACGACACACCCCACAACAGTTCGGGAACAAGACGAAACCCCCCGAACGTCATGAGAGAGTGAAGACACGCGAGAACGGAGAGGTCATGACTGCAACTCTGACAAGTCCGAATCTGACGAGAGCGGACCGGTGCGACCGCTGTGGGGCTGCGGCCCGCGTTCGCGCCAAGCTGCCCTCAGGAGCCGAGCTCCTCTTCTGCCAGCACCACGCCAACGAGCACGAGGCCAGGCTGGTCGAACTCGCCGCGGTCCTGGAGGCCAGCGAACACTAGCCAGCCCGGTCACGGGGCCCGGGAGCAGTTCGGGCACCGACGAGCAGGTGGGAGTCGTAGCGGCCGCCGCTGTGGACGATGACGTGGCCTTTGGCGCTGGGGCTGTATCCGGAAGGAAACTGCCCGGTGATCGGGTTGCGGGGATAGGGCCAGTCGCCGCGCAGTTCGAGCTGGACGACGTCGCCGGCGCGGAACCGCGTGGCCTGCGGGAGCAATGCGACATCGACCTGCACGATCTCCCCGGGCCCCGGCGGTTGTTCGCGGGCGAAGGTGTGGACGGGTTGCCATTCGCTGCTCAGCTGGAGGTCGAGCTCGCGGAACGCGGGCCGCTGCCAGCCGTGGGTGACCATGTCCCCGGAGAATCCGAACGACCCCTCGAACGTGACCTCCCGCCCGGCGTGGAGTTTGCGCACCCCGGCGAACAGATGAATGTCCGCGCAGTCCGGGGTCTCCACCCAGACGCGCAGCGTCATCGGTCCCAGCAGATCGAGGTCTCGGGGAACCACCCAGGCGAAGGTGACAGCGTCGCGACGGATCCGAAAACGGACAGAGGCGGGCTTCGGCGGGGGGTCCCCCTCGGTGAGGGTGCCGCGGGCGGCGTCGAGGTGCAGCGGTGTCCAGGTCAGATCCGCCGGTGGCCACTCGGCCTCGTCACGCACCTCGGCCGGGCGCGCGCCGACCTCGTGGATGGCCAGTCGCACAGCGGGACGCTGCGCCCAGCCGTTGTCGGCGCCTTTCAGCGCCCAGTCGAAGAACTGGGCCTGCACCTGTTTGGCGTCCGCGCCGTAGAAGTGGGACCACTTTCCGTCGCGGTGGGTGTAGAGCCACTTGTTGGCAGAGCCGATCCGCCGGAACACCTCGAACGACCCGCGGGTGTGCAGATTGTGGTCGGAGAAACTGCCGCAGACCAGGGCCGGGACGGTGATGTCCTCCAAACGCGGCGTCACCGACTCGAACCAGCCGTCCCGCGTCTTTCGCCGACGCAACTCCGCGCGCAGGTCGCCGTCGATGCGGGCGCCGCGAGCAGTGCCTTTGGACCAGACGATGGAAAACCCGTTCTCCAGCACCCCGCCCGGACGGGCGAAGTCGCGGTAAAGGTCGCTGAACCCCTCCCACGGGCAAATCGCCGCCAGGTGAGGCGGTGACAGGGCGGCCACCTTGTACTGGCTGATCGCCAGGTAGGACACCCCGTTGAGGCCGACCTTGCCCGTCGACCACTCCCGGGTGCCGGCCCACTCGATCACCTCCGCGTAGTCGAGGGCCTCCTCATCGGAGAGCAACCGGTCGCGGCCCTGCGAGGTGCCACCGCCGCGCAGGTCGACGTTGACCACGGCGTAGCCGCGCGGCACCCAGAAGCCGGGGTCGGGGGCCTCCCACGACGTCCATGCCGAGATCCGCACCGGGTAGGGATGCGGGAACACCCGGTATTGCGGGTTCGGGCCCCGTCCGCTGCGGGTGTTCGCTGGCATCGCGTCCTTGTTGTACGGGTGAGCCGACATGATCACCGGCGCCCGAACACCGTCGGAGACCGTCGCCTGGGGGCGGAACACGTTGACCCGCAACGTGACACCATCGCGCAGCACAACGGGGACATTCCAGTCGACGTGAATGCCGGCCGGCGGGTCGGTGACCTGCACGTCGGGATGTACAGCACCCCGCACCCGCCGCACCACCCGCGCGGGCATGCCGGGAACCAGGCGCATGCGACCAGCCTAAACCAGCGGTGTCGGGCCAGATTAGAGTCAGAGACGCCGCAGGGGTGAGACAGCTGTGCCGGAAGCCCAGTGCTGGCGAATACTACTGTCCTGCAACATGTTCGATGGGAGTTGACGCGATGGGCACAGCCGAGGTCTTCCGGACTCCCGACGACCGTTTCGAGAACCTGCCCGGCTACGATTTCGCGCCGAACTACCTCGAAGTCGACGGTCTGCGGATGCACTACCTCGACGAAGGACCGCGCGACGCCGCCCCCGTAGTGTGCTTCCACGGCGAGCCGACCTGGGCGTATCTCTACCGGAAGATGCTGCCCCCGCTGCTGGCCGCCGGCCATCGGGTCGTGGTCCCCGACTACGCCGGGTTTGGCCGCTCGGACAAGCCGACCGACCGCGGCTGGTACAGCTACGACCGCCACTGCACCCTGATGAACCGCGTACTCGGTGCGCTCGACCTGCACGACGCGACCGTCGTCGTGCAGGACTGGGGCGGTCCGATCGGGCTGCGGTGGGCGGTCGAGCACTCCGACCAGGTCGCCGCGTTGGCGATCTTCAACACCGGGCTGTTCACGGGCCGGGTCTCCAAGGGCTTTATGGCCTGGCGCACCTTCGCCGAAAAGAATCCCGACCTTCCGGTCGGCGCCGTCATCCAGGGCGCCACCGTCACCCACCTGCCCGACGACGTCGTCGCCGCCTACGACGCCCCGTTTCCCACTGCCGAGTCCAAGGCCGGCGCGGCCGAGTTCCCCCTGCTGGTACCCATCGACGAGGAGTCGGTCGCTGCCCGCCAGATGCGCGCCGTCACCGCCGAGCTCTCGCGGTGGCACAAACCCACCCTGGTCGCCTTCTCCGATTCCGACCCCGTCTTTCCCTACCCGCGGTCCGGGCAGGCGTTCTGCGACCAGATCCCGTCGGCGACCGAGCAGGTCAAGGTCGAGGGCGCGGCCCACTTCCTGCAAGAAGACCGCGGGGAGTTGCTGGCCGCCGAGGTGCTCCGGGCCACCCGTCCAGCGACCTGACCCGCAGCCACTATGCCCAACTCGCCCGTCGGTCAATACCGGTACATGCCCGGTCATCGGTGATGCTGGACAGGGTATGAGTGATCACGTCGTCAAACCATCCCGCCACCACCTCTGGCGCATCAGCCTGCGGGCAGTGGCGAAAAGCTGGGAAGACTCGATCTTCGCCGAGTCGGCGCAGGCGGGTTTCTGGTGCGCACTGTCCCTGCCCCCGCTGCTACTGGGAGTGCTCGGCAGCCTCGCCTATGTCGCGCCGCTGTTCGGCCCGGACATGTTGCCCGCCATCGAGCACCAGCTGATTTCGACGGCCCACAGCGTCTTCTCCTCCAGCGTGGTCGACGAGATCATCGAGCCGTCCATCCGCAACATCGCCACCAACGCCCGCGGCGAGGTGGTGTCGTTGGGGTTCCTGATCTCGCTGTGGGCCGGGTCGTCGGCGATCTCGGCGTTCGTCGACTCGGTGGTCGAGGCGCACGATCAGACGCCGTTGCGACATCCCGTCCGGCAGAGGTTGTTCGCGCTGTTCCTGTACGTGGCGATGCTGGTGGTCGTGGTCACGTTGGCGCCGCTGGTGGTGCTCGGGCCGCGTGAAGTCGGCCAGCACATCCCCGTCGGCTTGGTCAATGTGCTGCAGTACGGCTACTACCCCGCGCTGATTCTCGCCCTGACGGTGGGGATCACGGTCTTGTACCGCGTGTCGCTGCCACAACCACTGCCGTCGCACCGGCTTGCTTTCGGCGCGATCCTGGCGGCGGCGGTTTTCGTGGTCGCCACGCTGGTCCTGCGGTTCTATCTGAGGTGGATCACCAGCACCGGCTACACCTACGGCGCCCTGTCGACGCCGATAGCCTTCCTGCTCTTCGCGTTCTTCGGCGGGTTCGCGATCATGGTGGGGGCGGAGCTCAACGCAGCGATCCAGGAGGAGTTCCCGGCTCCCGAGACGCACGCGCACCGGCTGCGCACCTGGGTGGTGTCGCGCCTGGCCAACCGTCTGGCTGATCAGCCCTTCTTGAGCCGCTCGTAGATCTGCTTGCAATCCGGGCATACCGGCGAGCCTGGCTTGGCGGCCTTGGTCACCGGGAAGACCTCCCCGCACAAGGCGACCACGTGGTTGCCCATCACCGCGCTCTCGGTGATCTTGTCCTTCTTGACGTAGTGGAAGAACTTGGGGGTATCGCTGCCGGTCCCGTCATCGCCGAGTTCGTCGGTATCGGGGCGCTCGATCGTCTGAGTCTGCATGCCTCATATTGTGCACCGTCGGCCCGTCGGGGACTGAGTGAACTAGGCCGCGCCGAAATCGCTCCCCTGTGGCACAGTAGGGAGGGTGCGGTGATCGAGCCGCCTATTGAGGGGTCATTGCCATGCCCGCGGACCGGTTTGACGACGTCGATAACGCCAGCACTGTGATCGACGCCGACGGCTTTGACGTCACGGGCACCACCGGCTTCGAGGCCGCCGACGCCCTCGATGACTTCGACGGCAAAGGCCGCCCGGTGCTGATCACCGCCGCAGCGCAGTCCTACGACGAACAGCACCGCGCCCGCGTGCGCAAGTACATGACCCTGATGGCGTTCCGAATTCCGGCGCTCCTGCTGGCCGCCCTGGCGTACGGAGCCTGGCACAACGGCATGATCTCGCTGGCGATCGTCGCGGGTTCGATACCGCTGCCGTGGATGGCCGTGCTGATCGCCAACGACCGCCCGCCGCGCAAACCCGACGAACCCCGCCGGTTCGACGCCGTCGAACACTTCACCGCCATTGCCCCGACGGCCCCACGACCGGCGCTCGAGCGTCCGCGCGAGGACGAGCAGCCTCGCTGGGCGACCGAGGCATAGCAGGGGCCGTCGCCTCGCGGATTCGCGTCCGCCGACCGCAGTTCTCAGGACATTCTCAGGTCTGCGCCGCATTTCCACACGTCACGAAGCGTGACGTCGGTAACGGTGTGGAACTCTCCGGCCGTCTATCTCGTTATCCCCTATGACGGGAAAAGCCGATCGGGAGGTCGCAATGGCAAACGCAATGAGTAGGTTCGATGCCGATCTGGACACTCAGAGCCCTGCAGCGGACCTTGTGCGCGTCTACCTCAACGGCATCGGCAAGACCGCTCTGCTCACAGCGGCCGGTGAAGTCGAGTTAGCCAAGAGGATCGAAGCCGGTCTGTACGCAGAGCACCTGCTCGCGACCCGTAAGCGGCTGGGCGAGAAGCGGAAACACGAACTGGACGCGGTCGTGCGCGACGGCGAGGCTGCGCGCCGGCACCTGCTGGAGGCGAACCTGCGTCTGGTG
This sequence comes from uncultured Mycobacterium sp., assembly GCA_964653535.1. GTDB lineage: Bacteria > Actinomycetota > Actinomycetes > Mycobacteriales > Mycobacteriaceae > Mycobacterium. The sequence continues at coordinate 25,034 of CAZZHX010000001.1, forward strand.
GTGTCACTGGCCAAGCGCTACACGGGGCGCGGAATGCCGTTGCTGGACCTGATCCAGGAGGGCAATCTCGGCCTGATCCGCGCGATGGAGAAGTTCGACTACGCCAAGGGTTTCAAGTTCTCGACCTACGCCACATGGTGGATCCGCCAGGCGATCACGCGCGGCATGGCCGACCAGAGCCGGACCATTCGCCTGCCCGTTCACCTGGTCGAGCAGGTCAACAAGCTGGCGCGGATCAAGCGGGAGATGCACCAGATCATGGGGCGTGAAGCCACCCAAGAGGAACTCGCCGCCGAGTCCGGCATCCCGGTCGAGAAGATCAACGACCTCCTTGACCACAGTCGCGACCCGGTGAGTCTCGACATGCCGGTCGGATCCGAGGAAGAGGCCCCGCTGGGCGACTTCATCGAGGACGCCGAGGCGATGTCCGCGGAGAACGCGGTGATCGCCGAACTACTGCACACCGACATCCGCAGCGTGCTGGCCACCCTCGACGAGCGTGAGCACCAGGTGATCCGGTTGCGCTACGGCCTCGACGACGGGCAGCCGCGGACACTGGACCAGATCGGCAAGCTGTTCGGTCTGTCGCGCGAGCGGGTCCGCCAGATCGAACGTGACGTCATGTCCAAACTGCGCAACGGCGAGCGCGCCGATCGGCTGCGCTCGTACGCCAGCTAGGCGCACGCGGATGCAAGACCGGAGAAGTACACTCGGACCCCAATGGAGGGTACGGGATGAACGAGCTGGTCGACACCACCGAGATGTATCTGCGCACCATCTATGACCTCGAGGAAGAGGGCGTAACGCCGCTGCGGGCCCGCATCGCCGAACGCCTCGACCAGAGCGGGCCGACGGTTAGCCAGACCGTGTCCCGCATGGAGCGGGATGGATTGCTCCACGTGGCCGGCGACAGGCACCTCGAGCTGACCGACAAAGGCCGGGCGCTGGCCATCGCCGTGATGCGCAAACACCGCCTCGCCGAACGACTGCTCGTCGACGTCATCGGGGTGCCGTGGGAAGAAGTCCACGCCGAAGCCTGTCGGTGGGAGCACGTGATGAGCGAGGCCGTCGAACGGCGCCTGATGAAAGTGCTCAACAACCCGACCACATCGCCGTTCGGCAATCCGATTCCGGGCCTGCCGGACCTGGGCGTGGGACCGAAGTCCAGCGGCGACGGGGCTAACCTCGTCCGGCTGACCGAATTGCCGACCGGCTCGCCGGTCGCCGTGGTCGTGCGCCAGCTCACCGAGCATGTCCAGGGCGACATCGATCTGCTCACGCGGCTCAAAGAGGCCGGCGTGGTTCCCAACGCCCGGGTCAGCGTCGATAACGGCGCCGACGGGGTGACGATCCTGGTACGGGGTCACGCGAACGTCACCCTGCCGCACGCGATGGCGCACGCCGTCAAGGTCGAGACGGTCTGATTCGGCCGTTACCCGGCGCGGCGGCCGAAAGCCCGTCGGGGCGGCAGCTGCACGCCAAGTTGCCTGGCGAGCCGATAGCCGGTCACCGCCAGTTCCCGGATCCGCTCGGGCCCCATTCCCGACTGCAGTGCATGGTCGAGCATGCCGGCCATCCGATGGTCGGCCCGGCACCGCAGCGCGGCCTCCAGGGACACCCCGGCGAGTGGCCCGTCGCCGCGGGCGTAGGCGCTGAACGCCAGTAGTACCAGAGCCTCGACCCGCCACGGCGGCGGCAGGGTGCGCGCCAGCAGCGCCCACAACGACTCGGCCGCCCCGGCTGTTTCGCCCACGGCAAGCGCGTAGAGCATGTCGCGCACCTGCACGTCGGTCAGCGCGCAGCCTAACTCCGCCAGCTCCGCATCGGACAGGAGTTGGCCGTCCGCGAGGCGGCGGGCGGCGGCCATCGCGTTGTCCACGTCACCGCGGCAGCGGCCGGCCGGATCCGAACGGTGTGCTAACCGGCGCGCGGCCCCGTGTCGTTCGACGACGCCGGTCAGTTCGGTGCTGCGGGCCGGGTCGTCCACCGCGATGACCGCCTGCAGGTCGGCGCGCCGCGAATAGAGCCGCCGACCGTCAAGTACCGCCGCGGCGGCCATCGGCGACGCCGAGGGATCGTCGATGGGCCCGTTGGCACCGCAACCGTCCGCGCAATGCCAACGCCCGCCGGCGGCGACGCGGTCCACCACATGCGCCGCCCGCAACTCGATGTCACGCTCCGACAACGCATCTGCGAGCACCGCGCACAGGTGCCGGTATTCCTCGTTGCAGCTCGGACAGTGCGCGCCTTCCGCGGCGACGACCACCGCGATCGCGGCCTCGGGGCCGGCCCCCGCGGCAACCTCGGCCAGGTGCCCGACCCTGTCGGCGAGGTCGTCAGAAAGATCGGCCCGCATCACCGCCCCGAGCGTGCCGGCGCTCAACGACACCAGCACCAATGAATTTTCTGGAACGAAGCCGAGAACGGCGGGTAGCGCAGCGATGAGCGCCCCGGGGCGGGTGAGGGTGAAGTCGGGCTTATTGGTCCTGTGCGTCATGGAAACCACGCTGACCGCTGCCCCCGTCAGCGGGTACCTGCGGACGCCGGCGGGGTCGGCCTCCTGTGGATGGAATCGGAACTGTTAGTGGCGCTGGTTTAGTCTTACTAGCCATGGCGACGACGCGTGCTTACGACATGGTGGTCATCGGTTCGGGGCCCGGCGGGCAGAAGGCCGCTATCGCCTCAGCCAAGCTCGGCAAATCGGTCGCAATCATCGAACGCGGCCACATGCTGGGCGGCGTGTGCGTGAACACGGGCACCATTCCGTCAAAGACATTGCGTGAAGCGGTGCTTTACCTCACCGGGATGAACCAGCGCGAGCTGTACGGGTCGAGCTACCGGGTCAAAGACCGCATCACGCCGGCCGACCTGCTGGCCCGGACCCAACACGTGATCGGCAAGGAAACCGAGGTGGTGCGCGACCAGTTGATGCGCAACCGGGTCGATCTGCTGATCGGTCACGGGCGCTTCGCCGATCCGCACACCATCGTCGTCGAAGACCGCTCCCTCAACGAAAAGACTTTGATCACAGGCGATCACATCGTCATCGCCAGCGGCACCAAGCCGGCGCGACCATCCGGAATCGAGTTCGACGAGGAACGAGTACTCGACTCCGACGGGATCCTTGACCTCAAGACGGTCCCCACCTCGATGGTGGTGGTTGGCGCCGGGGTAATCGGCATCGAATACGCCTCGATGTTCGCCGCGCTGGGGACCAAAGTCACCGTGGTGGAAAAGCAGCCCGACATGCTGGGGTTCTGCGACCCCGAAGTGGTCGAAGCGCTGAAGTTCCACCTGCGCGACCTTGCGGTGACCTTCCGGTTCGGCGAGGAGGTCACCGCGGTCGACGTCGGTGCGGCGGGCACAGTCACCACGCTGGCGAGCGGCAAGCAGATTCCCGCCGAGACGGTCATGTACTCCGCGGGGCGCCAGGGCCAGACCGACCAGCTCGACCTGCAGAATGCCGGGCTGGAGGCCGACAGGCGCGGCCGGATCGCCGTCGACGACTCATTCCAGACCACGGTGCCCCACATTTACGCCGTCGGTGACGTCATCGGGTTCCCCGCACTGGCGTCGACGTCGATGGAACAGGGGCGCCTGGCCGCCTACCACGCGTTCGGGGAGCCCACGGAGGGGATCACCAAACTGCAGCCGATTGGCATCTACTCGATCCCCGAGATTTCCTACGTCGGCGCCACCGAGCTGGAACTGACCAAGAACTCGATCCCGTACGAGGTCGGCGTGGCCCGCTATCGGGAACTCGCCCGGGGCCAGATCGCCGGCGACTCTTACGGCGTGCTCAAACTGCTGGTGTCCACTGAGGATCGCGCGCTGCTCGGGGTGCACATCTTCGGCACCAGCGCCACCGAGATGGTGCACATCGGGCAGGCGGTCATGGGCTGTGGCGGCACCGTCGACTACCTGGTCGACGCGGTGTTCAACTTCCCGACGTTCTCCGAGGCCTACAAGGTCGCCGCACTGGACGTGACCAACAAGATGCGTGCGCTCAGCCAGTTCCGCCGCTGACGGCGATCGGCCGCGGCTAACAGGCGTCCAGTTCGTCCTTCGGGAACGCGTCGCCGGGTCCGCCGGCGACGGCGCGCGCCAGGAGGCTCCCGATGTGTTCGTCGAACGGCGACGAAAACGAGATGTTTTCCGCGCAGCCACCCCCCTGCAGGCCGCCGATCAACCCGGTGACCGTCGTCCCGCTCACCCACGGCGCGCCGCTGGTGCCGGCGACCAGTCCCTCGCACACCATCGAGGGGTAACCACTGTCGGTCACCGAGGTACTGGCCTGGCAGCCGATCGGCGACCCGCCCACCCCGGTCGGATAGCCCATCACGGTGACGCGGCTGCCCGGTGGCGGCGCGTCACCCAGCGTCAACGCCAGCCCGGTGCGCGATTCGACCGACGCGCCCGTCGGGCTGCTGACCCGCGCAATCGCGTAATCGGCGCGCGGATCCCTCCCCGACACCCACCGCGGGTCAAGGTAGACCGAGTCCGCCGTCCAGACGTCGGTCGGCCGGGCGTCACCGGCGAACCCCGGCACGAAGGAAAACTTGGCGGCCCCGCCCAGACAATGCGCCGCGGTGATCACCAGATTCCCGGCCACCGAGTGCACCACCGAACCCGTGCACACATGCTCGACGGCGCCGTCCAGGAAGATCGGGCCGATGCGCAGGTCGGGTTCCATGGGTACCGCGACGGCCCCGCGATGCGGCTGGCTGAGCGGCTGCACGGACTTGCTCGCGGGAGGCACCGTCGTGCTGGGCCGAGATACGTGACCGTCGGGCCGAGTGCACGACGCCAGCACTACCGCCAGGCCGAACACCGGGCACAGCAACACCATCGGCACACGCATTGTGGACCCATCATGCCTGACGCCGGGGACCCGGGTGCAGGTCACCTCGGACGTCAACGGAACAAGCGGGGTCATGTTCGGCGTTCATTCACCGGTGCCCGTTGACGTGGGGGACACTGAGTAGGGCACCCTGGAGAGACCCCCGAAAGGAGGCAGCGTCGATGGCCGACTATCAAGTCCCAGGTGACGACGGACAGCAGCCCGGGCAGCACGGCATGTACGAGCTGGGGTTTCCGGCGCCGACGTTGTCGGCCCCGGACGGCCGTGGACCGGTGTTGGTGCACGCCCTGCAGGGCTTCTCCGACGCCGGACACGCGCTACGCCTGGCCGCCACCCACCTCAAGGGCGCTCTGGACGCAGAGTTGGTCGCGTCCTTCGCCATCGACGAGTTGCTGGACTACCGCTCTCGGCGGCCGCTGATGACGTTCAAGAGCGACCACTTCACCCATTATGACGACCCGGAGCTGAGCCTCTACGCGATGCGCGACAGCGTCGGCACCCCGTTCCTGCTGCTGGCGGGGCTGGAACCGGACCTGCAGTGGGAGCGGTTCATCACCGCGGTCAGGCTTCTCGCCGAGCGACTCGGGGTGCGCCAGACCATCGGCCTGGGCACAGTCCCGATGGCGGTCCCGCACACACGCCCGATCACGATGACCGCCCACTCCAACAACCCAGATCTGATCGTCGACTTCACGCCCTGGATCGCCGAGATCCAGGTTCCCGGAAGCGCCTCCAATCTGCTGGAGTTCCGCATGGCCCAGCACGGGCACGAGGTCGTCGGCTTCACCGTGCACGTCCCGCATTACCTCACGCAAACCGACTATCCCGCCGCCGCGCAGGCGCTGCTGGAGCAGGTGGCCAAAACGGGGTCACTGGACCTCCCGTTGACGGCGCTATCCACATCCGCCGGGGAGATCCGCAACCGGATCGACGAACAGGTCCAATCGAGCGCCGAGGTCGCTCAAGTGGTCGCCGCCCTTGAGCGTCAATACGATGCCTTCATCGACGCTCAGGAGAACAGGTCGTTACTGGCTCGCGACGAGGACCTGCCGAGCGGCGACGAACTTGGTGCGGCGTTCGAAAAGTTTCTGGCCCAGCAGGGTGGGAAAAAGTTCGACGACGACGACAAGGGGTAAGTTTCGGCCGCGGCGCAGGCCCGTCGACGGGCCTGCGGTCAGGGCTTGCGGTGCAGCACCGCCGCGAGATGGTCCTGCAGCGGTTGACCGACTGCCGCCATCCGCAGCGAATACGACAGTTCGTCGCCGTCGATGCGGAACGAACGGCTGAGCGCGGTGACCTCCTTGGCTGTCGGGGCCAGCCCGATCGCGGTGCTGGATAACTCCATGGAGATGCGTTCAGCGCCAACCGAATACGTGCCCACCTCGATCTCGGTGACGCCACTGGGGTGAGCTAAGACCAATTCGACGCGACCTGGTTGCGGCACGCGGAGATAGCCCGTCTCGGCGTGCATCGGTAGACCGTCGGCCACCCCCCTGGTTGTCTGCATATAGACCAGGAACGGTTTGCCGACATGGGTGAACACCACGTCCTCGAAATAGTCGAACGGCTCGATCGTCGGGTAGGTGCCCGCTCCCCGACCGGTCCAGGCCCCCAGCAGTGGCGCCAGGTCCTTGATGTCCGGGTGCATGGTCAGCCCGTCGTGGACACGTTGCGGTGTTCGCGCAGCGCCTGAATCTCGCGCTCAAAATCCTCCGCGGACGAAAACGAGCGGTACACCGATGCGAAGCGCAGGTAGGCGACTTCGTCCAACTCGCGCAGCGGCCCCAGGATGGCCAGACCGACCTCGTTGCTGGGGATCTCGGGCGAGCCGGCAGCGCGGACGGTGTCCTCCACCCGCTGGGCCAGGAGATTCAGGGCGTCGTCGTCGACATCCCGGCCTTGGCACGCCCGGCGGACGCCGCTGATGACTTTTTCCCGGCTGAACGGCTCGGTGACACCGCTGCGCTTGACCACGGCCAGCACCGCAGATTCCACGGTGGTGAAACGCCGCCCGCACTCGGGGCACGACCGGCGGCGGCGAATGGCCTGGCCTTCATCGGCCTCGCGCGAATCGATCACCCGGGAATCGGGATGACGACAGAACGGGCAGTGCATGACCGCTCCTTCGTCGCACCGACAACCAGGCCCCGCAGGACTTGAGCCTACCTGCGCGCTCCGATGCAGGGCCAGCACTGGGTCAGCCGACGGGTGCGATCAGGGTTTGACCCGCCGTCACCCCGGGCGACGGGAGTTCGTTGAGTTCGCGAATGCGATCCGCCACCTGCCGCGCGGGTGCATCCGGCGCCACCCGGTGGGCGAGGTCCTGCAGGGACTCACCGCTCTCGACCCGGACGACGGCGAGCCGGTCGGGTACGCGGGCCGCCGATCGCGCAGGGGCGTCGTTCAGGGCCTGCCCGAAGTGGGCGACGAGACCCAGCCATACCGTGATCAGGCCCGCCACCACGGCCAATCCCACTGTGGTCGCCATCCTCACGGGCCGCATGTGATGCGGCGCGGCCGACAGCGTGACACCGGTGCCGTAGTAGCGCGCCGGCGCGACCGCCGGGCGCGACGGGCCGGGCCTGCGAGACGGGCCGGGCCTACCAGACAGGCCGCGTGCCAGGCCGGGCCTCCCTGACAGGCCGCTCGACTGCGGCGCGAGCGTGTAAATGATGGTCATGTTCGTTTCCTCCGGTCCGATCTATCGCTCAGGTGTTCGACTATATCGCTCGCATGTTCGATAACCGAACATTTGAGCGAAGCGTGTCGTTCCGGTTCGAACGTTAGCGCGAGGCACCGACAAGTCCCCCCGGCGGCGGCGCGACGATCCCGACACGCGCGTCGAACACATGTTTGATTTTCGATCAGACTCGGGTTACCGTCAGTGCCATGAGCGACACCAAGGAAACAACATCCGCCGCAGCCCTGACCGAGCGTCAGCGCACCATTCTCAACGTGATCCGCACCTCGGTCACCAGCCGCGGCTACCCGCCGAGTATCCGGGAGATCGGTGACGCCGTCGGCTTGACGTCAACGTCCTCGGTGGCGCACCAACTGCGCACCCTCGAACGCAAGGGCTACCTGCGCCGCGACCCGAACCGCCCACGGGCCGTCGACGTCCGCGGCTCTGACGACGTTGTGCAGTCGGCGCCGGTCTCCGACGTTGCGGGGTCCGACGCCCTACCGGAGCCCACCTACGTCCCGGTTCTCGGACGGATCGCGGCCGGCGGACCGATCCTCGCCGAGCAAGCCGTCGAAGACGTGTTCCCGTTACCGCGAGAACTGGTCGGCGAGGGCACGCTGTTCATGCTCAAGGTCGTCGGCGAATCGATGATCGAGGCCTCGATCTGCGACGGCGACTGGGTGGTCGTGCGGCAGCAGAGCGTGGCCGACAACGGCGATATCGTCGCGGCCATGATCGACGGCGAGGCCACTGTCAAGACGTTCAAGCGCGCGGGAGGGCAGGTGTGGCTGATGCCGCACAACCCGGCGTTCGACCCGATACCCGGCAACGAGGCGACCGTGCTCGGCAAGGTCGTCACGGTCATCCGCAAGGTCTAGCGCGCGCCCTGCGGGGTGGGGAGCTTTCAGTCTGCCTTGACGAACCCGTTGGCCCGCGCGACGTCCTCGCTGGACAGCCATATTTCGGCGAGCGTGTCGTGGTACAGCACGCTGCCGGGCGTGTAATACAAACCGAAGGTCGCGTTGACCTTGATCGGATATCCGGCGGGCGCCTGGTACGGGTCGTCCAAAGGCAAGTGGATCGTGGGAAACCCGACCCCATTCAACCGAAGGCTTGAGGCGTCCGGCGCAGCGTGTCGCCCCGCCCGTGATTCGAACTCGGCCTCACCGGTCGCTGTCTCCGGATACCGCTCCTCCTCGAGTTCCTCGTACTCCTCGTACTCGTCGGTCTCGTCGCCGCCCACCCGGTACTCGGTCTCGTCGTCGCCGCCCACCCGGTACTCGGTCTCGTCGTCGCCGCCCACCCGGTAGCCGGTCTCGTCGTAGCCGGCCGCCGTGAGTCGCTCCCTCGACGCGACGGGGATGGAATCGGTGTCCACCGCGTCAGAGTCGTCCTGGTAGGCGCCTATCTCGGCAGGCGGTGCCTCTACCTCACCCGTGGCGCGGGCCGCGGCCCTGCGTCGCCAGCCGAATCGGGACGCGGGCCGATCGTCCGCGATGACGTCCACCTCGCCCTGCCCGGCTTCCGAAGCCTCGAAGGCCTCCAAGGCCTCCGCACGGACGTCCTCAGACCCCCAGCGACGGTCCGGGTCAAAGTCGTAGCCGGAGTCTTCGTCGCGCGCGGACGGGAACTCCAAGGCCCGACGACCTGAGCGACGGCGGCGCACATTGGGGACTGCCACCGCAGCCAGAATGATCAGGCCCAGCGCACCGGCCAGTAACCACCACCAGTGCCAGTGGATCTTCTTGTGGTGGGACACCGCCACACCGCTCGCCTGGCTCTGCCCCGGCACCTGCAGACCCGATAGCAGCGGCGCCAGATTGGCAGGCTCGGTGCTGAACGTGTTCTTCGCCCGATCCCAGGAGATCGTGCCGCCCGTGAACTGCTGCGAGACCACATCACCGTCGACGGCCTGATCACCGAGCGGCGCGCCCAGCTTGCCGGATGGAGCGCTCAGTTTGTCCCACGCCGCCTTCATGGCGCCACGCACGACGAATGCCCCGTGGTCAGCGGTCCAGACGATCACCGGCTTGTCGGTGGCGGAGAACGCACAGACGCGGCTCGAGGAGCCGACGCCGGCGTCGGACTCGTTGGTCACCGGGAAACCCAAGTCGCTGCCGACCGGTCCACCCAACGACTCGTATTTGGCCAGGATGTCGCTCTCGACGGCACTCGCCCCCGTGGCCGGGCTGAAGAACACCTTTCCGCCGGCGAAGTTCTGGACGATACCGTCGCCGCCGATCGAGTACTGACCACCCTGTTTGGCACCCAGCGGACCCTTGAGCCCCCCAGCCGCGCGCCAGGCCGTATTGATGGCCGCGCTGGACTCGATCGTCACCTGCAGGCCCTTGAGCTGGTCGGCCAGGGTCTCGGGGTCGGTCGAAAATTCCTTGGTCTGCCTGTTCCAGGAGACCTGGCCGCCGCTGAACTTCTGCGTGGTGACCTCGCCGTCGTAGGTCTCGTCCGCGACGGGAACGCCCAAGACTCCGCCCGAGCTGCCAAGTTTGTCCCAGGCGGCGTTCATCGCGCCCCGCACGACGAAGGCGCCGTGGCTGGAGGTCCAGAAGATCACCGGCTTGTCGCCCGCCGAGAAGGTGGCCACCCGGCTGTCCGGGCCCGCCAGACCAGGCACCTCGTTGATGGCGGGGAACCCCAGGTCGCTGTCGGCCGGGCCGCCCAGCGACTCGTACTTCTCCCAGACCGGCCCGTACACGAACTTGGCGCCGGTGTCGGAGGTGTAGTACATCTTCCCGCTGTCGAATTCCAGCGCGAACCCGTCGCCGACGGGGTAGACGTCACCCTTCCTGGCGCCGAGCGGCGACGTGTCGCCACCGGCCTTCGTCCACGCAGCCATGATGGCCGCCTCCGCGTCGCCGATCGGGGACGCGGACGCTGCGGGCGCCAGCAGTCCGACGACGACCGCGGTCGTCGCCATGGCGGCCAGCGCAGTTCCGAGGAACGTGCGCGCGCGACCTTTATGCCGGTTCACTCAGCCTCCCAGCCGACGGGTGCAGCCCGATTGTTCGGGCACGCCTGTACCGCACCGCCCAGTGGGCGGCCGCTCCGGCGCCAACGAGCAACCTTCTTGATCCGCTTTATCGCGCCGAGCCCTCATATCGTTACGCCAGCCGAAGGCGAATGCGAAGTGGAATTGTCAATCTTGCGAAAACAGATGCCGCTTTGATGCCGAAATGATGCGGGCCGTCCGCGGTATCGCAGCCCCACGACCGGCCGGTCGCCGGCGCAGCACGGCGAGAAAACATCATCGGGACATGCGGTTGGCACCATTCGACGGTACCCGATGACCATTGCTGGACAGTAATTAGCCCACTACCACAAATGGTGCGGACTCGGGAGGTTGTGCGCGGTCAGACCCCGAGGCTGCGGCCGATGATCTCCTTCATGATCTCGGTGGTGCCGCCGTAAATCGTCTGCACCCGCGCGTCAAGATATGCGCGGGCGATGGGGTATTCGCGCATGTAGCCATAGCCGCCGTGCAATTGCAGGCAGCGGTCGATCAGGTATACCTGCTTTTCCGTGCAGAACCACTTCGCCATTGCCGCCTGTTCGGCGGTCAGCTTGTGCTGCAGGTGCAGGCGGACGAACTCGTCGACCATCATGCGGACCAGAGTGGCGTCGGTGGCCAGCTCGGCGAGCAGGAAACGGCTGTTCTGGAAACTGCCGATCGTCTTGCCGAAGGCTTTGCGTTCCCCGACGTACTTCAGCGTCTGTTCGAGCGCGCTCTCCATCGCCGCGGCCGCCATGATGGCGATCGAGATGCGCTCCTGCGGCAGGTTCTGCATGAGGTAGATGAAGCCCATGCCTTCCTCGCCCAGCAGGTTTTCGGCGGGAACCTTGACATCGGTGAACGACAACTCGGCCGTGTCCTGGGCGTCCATCCCCACTTTGTCCAGGTGGCGGCCGCGTTCGAAGCCCTCCATGCCGCGCTCGACAGCCAGCAGCGAGAAGCCCTGCGCACCCTTGTCGGGGTTGGTCTGCGCGACGACGATCACCAGGTCGGAGTTGATTCCGTTGGTGATGAACGTCTTTGACCCATTGAGCACGTAGTGATCGCCCTGCCGGACCGCGCGGGTCTTGATGCCCTGCAGGTCGCTGCCCGTTCCCGGCTCGGTCATGGCGATGGCGGTGATCATTTCGCCGGTGCAGAACTGGGGCAGCCAGCGCTGCTTCTGCTCTTCGGTGGTCAGATCCAGCAGATAGGGCGCAACGACGTCGTTGTGCAGGCTGAAGCCGATGCCGGTGTAACGACCGGCGCTGGTCTCCTCGTTGACGATCGTGTTGTAGAGGAAGTCCGGGTTGCCTCCGCCGCCGTACTCCTCGGGCACCGCCATACCCAGAAAGCCCTGCTTGCCGGCCTCGAGCCAGATACCGCGATCGACGATCTTGGCCTTCTCCCATTCGTCATGATGGGGCGCGACGTGCCGGTCGAGGAAGGCCCGGTAGGACTCGCGGAACAAGTCGTGCTCGGGCTCGAACAGGGTGCGCTCGTACTTAATGGCGGCGTTCATGGAATGACCTCCGGTGAAGGGCGGAATTCTGTCAATGACGATATACCAACCAGCCGGTTGGTGGACGGTCGCTCAGTGCGCGGCGAATTCCCTCAGTTTGTTGGCGAGCGCCATCGGAACCCGCGCCGTGATCCGGGTTCCGTCGGCGCTGTGCTCCTCCTGTTGCACCACCCCGTCGGCGTGCACCCGCGCCACCAGGTCGCCGCGGTGGTAGGGGATCAACACGTCCACGGCGGCATCGCAGGGCGCCACGAGCTCGCCGATCCGCCGCCGCAGCGCGTCGATACCGCCGCCGGTGCGCGCGGAGACGAAAACCGCCCCGGGCAGGGCGTGGCGAAGCTGAGCCAGGGCCAGGCCGCCCGCGGCGTCGATCTTGTTCACCACCAGCAGCTCGGGCGGTGGGTCACCGTGGTGGTCGGCGAGCACGTCGGACACCACCCGACGGACCGCGCTGATCTGTGCCAGCGGGTTGACGTCGGCGCCGTCGACCACGTGGACCAGAAGATCGGCATCCACCACCTCCTCCAGTGTGGAGCGGAACGCCTCGACCAGCTGAGTGGGCAGGTGCCGGACGAAGCCGACGGTGTCGGTGAGGAAGAAGGGGCCCGACCTGCCCGCATCGGGGCAGAACTCCGCACGCCTGGTGGTGGGCTCCAACGTGGCGAACAGGGCGTCCTCCACCAGGACTCCCGCCCCGGTCAGCGCGTTGAGCAGGCTGGATTTGCCGGCGTTGGTGTAGCCGACGATCGCCACCGAGGGCGCGTCGCTGCCGCGGCGGCGGCTGCGCTGGGTGTCGCGGACCCGCTTCATGTCCTTGATGTCGCGGCGCAACCGGGACATCCGTTCGCGGATGCGGCGCCGGTCGGTCTCGATCTTCGTCTCACCGGGACCGCGCAGACCCACTCCCCCGCCGCTGCCGCCCGCGCGACCGCCGGCCTGCCGGGACATCGACTCACCCCAGCCCCGCAGCCGCGGCAGCATGTACTCCATCTGGGCCAGCGACACCTGCGCCTTGCCCTCCCGGCTGGTGGCGTGCTGGGCGAAGATATCCAGGATCAGCGCCGTGCGGTCGATGACCTTCACCTTGACGGCCCGCTCCAGCGCGGTGAGCTGGGCCGGGGACAGCTCGCCGTCGCAGATCACGGTGTCGGCGCCGGTCGCCAGCACCACCTCGCGCAGCTCCTGAGCCTTGCCCGAACCGATGTAGGTGGAGGTGTCGGGTTTGTCGCGCCGCTGGATGAGCGCGTCGAGCACCTGGGATCCGGCGGTTTCGGCCAGCGCCGCCAACTCCGCCATGCTGGCCTCGCTGTCGGCGGCGGTACCGTCGGTCCACACGCCCACCAGCACAACCCGCTCCAGTCGCAGCTGCCGGTATTCGACTTCGGAGACGTCGGTGAGTTCGGTGGACAGGCCGGCGACGCGGCGCAGCGCGGCTCGGTCGTCGAGGGCGAGTTCGCCGGTGCTGGGGTGCGTCTCGGGGTATGTCATAGGTATTGGGCCATGATGCACGCTGCATCGGCGCCGTGCGAGCGATTCACCGTTACTGCGCCCGACACCATTCCCCGCTGACCTCTCCGTGGGCCACGAGCACCGAAGGCCCCCGCAGGTAGCTGGTGGCCTCGGTGACCGTGACGACGACGTCGCCGCCGGGAACCCGCACCGTGAGGGTCCCGGTGTTCGAGCCCTTAGTTGGGCCCAGCCCCGCTAGCGCAGCCACCGCGGCGGCCACGGTTCCCGTTCCGCAGGAACGGGTTTCGCCGACGCCGCGCTCGTGGACGCGCATCCGGATCGCTCCGTCAACCGGTGCCGTGAGGACTTCGACGTTGACCCCGTCCGGGAATTGGTCGTGGTCGTAGGCCACCGGCGCCGCCACGTCCAGGGCCGCCAGCGTCCCGGCGGTCAGATCGCGATCCATGCACGCCAGGTGGGGATTGCCGACATCCACTGCCAGCCCCGCGAACCGCCGGCCGCCGACCGTCGCCGCAAAGGCCGGTCCCCCGCTCCCGAGAGCGGTGGCCTTGCCCATGTCGACGGTGACGTCGGCGCAAGTGGCGTCGGCGCGGTGGATGGTGACCGGCCGGGGGCCCGCCAGCGATCCCACCACGAAGTGGTCGCGGGTCTCCAGGCCGCTGGCGCGCAGGTAGTGCGCGAAGACGCGGACCCCGTTGCCGCACATCTGCGCGGTCGAGCCGTCGGCGTTGCGGTAGTCCATGAACCAGTCGCCCGCGCTCACGCCGTCGGGCAGGCGGTCGAACACCCCGGCCGCCAGGGCGGCGCCCGCGGTAGTGACGCGCAACACCCCGTCGGCGCCCAGGCCGCGCCGCCGGTCGCACAGGGCGGCCATCAGCGCCGGGCGCAGCCGCAGCCCGGCGTCGAGGTCGGGCAGCAGCACGAAGTCATTCTGGGTGCCGTGACCCTTGGCGAAGATCACGCGCGCCGCTTGGGAATCACCCGTTCAGGATACGTGCCGCCAGGCCCGCACAGCGCCCTCGACGAGGTCCGCGCGGCCGGCACCGTCGGGGTCCAGCCACTGCACCCGGTGGTCGCGGCGAAACCACGAACGCTGCCGCCGCACGTAGCGCCGGGTGCCCACGTAGGTCTGCTCCCTGGCCTCATCCAGCCGGTCGGGGCCGCCACCGGCGTCGAGGGCGGCGATCACCTGGGCGTAGCCCAGGGCGCGCGAGGCGGTGACCCCGTTGCGCAGACCGTTGTCGAGTAGACCTTCGACCTCGCCGACCAGTCCCTGGTCGAACATGGCGCCGGCACGGCGGGCCAACCGCTGGTCCAGCAACGTCGTGTCGGTGTCCAGGCCGACGATGACGGTGTCCCAGCGTGCGGCGCCGATGCGGGGCGCCGACGCCGCGAACGGTCGCCCGGTGAGCTCGACGACTTCAAGGGCCCGCACCGTGCGCCGGCTGTCGGTGGGCAGGATGGTCGAGGCCGCGGCCGGGTCGAGGCGGGCCAGCTCGGCGTGCAGCCGGCCGACTCCCACCTCGGCGAGCCGTCGTTCCCATCGGGCGCGCACGGCGGGATCGGTTGCGGGAAAAGACCAGTCGTCGAGCAGCGACTGCAGGTAGAGCATGGAGCCTCCCACCACGATCGGCAGCATGCCCCGGGCCGCGATCGCTTCGATGTCAGCGGCGGCGGCGCGCTGGTAGCGGGCGACGGTGGCCGTCTCGGTGACGGTGAGGACGTCGAGCTGGTGGTGCGGGATACCGCGGCGCGCCCCTGCGAGCAGCTTGGCGGTCCCGATGTCCATGCCGCGATAGAGCTGCATCGCGTCGGCATTGACGATCTCGCCACCGAGGCTTTCGGCGAGGTCGAGCGCCAGCTGCGACTTACCGGTGCCGGTGGGCCCGATGACCGCCAGCGGTCTCATGGCCGCCAGGTGCCGACGACATAGCCCACGCCGTAGGGCGCACCGCGATACAGGTCGCTGGCCGTGCGCGGCCCGGAGTCGGCCAAGCCGGCCAGCACCTGAAACGCGACCCGCCCCAGGATCTGTTGGGGCAGCCCGGCCAGGGCGGCGACGTCGCCATGTGCCAGAGCGTCGTCCAGAACCCGTTGTGCGTCGGCGTCCTCCGGGTGGTAGCCCCCCGGCGCGGCCGGTGTCAGGGTGTTCGCCCCGTCGGCCACCACGAGCACCCCGGTCGGCTCCGGCTCCCGGTCGAGTTCGCTGCGCAGTCGCCTGCCCTGGGCCAACGCGGTGTCTGCATCGTGGTCGCGGCGGTAGACCTGAACCCGCGCGCTCGCCTCGGGCCGGGCCTGGCCGCGCACCCACGCAGCGACAAGCGCGCACAGCGGGAAATCGGCGGCCCGGTGGGCGTCCGGGGAGAGCCGGACGGCAACGTCCACCCCGAATCCGGCGAAGGTTCCGACCGCATCGGGGCCCAGGGTCGCGTCGGCGTCGCCCGTGCCGATGACCACCCATCGCGGTGGCAACTCGGCGGCCGCCGCCAAGGCCGCCGCCACCACGTCTGCCACCTCCGCGGCGGCGGCTCCGGCGAGTTCGGGGACAAGCACGGGCGCCGACGGAACGATCGCGATGGCGCTGAGCACGCCACCAAAACTAGTGCCTCGCGGAGCGCTCGACGAACACGAGGAGTCCCTCGTCGACCAACCTGCTTCAATACTGGGGAACAGGCGCCGCTTCGCGCGGCAGGTGCGCAGGCTCCGCCCGCGCGAAAGGTTGGTGGCGAGCGCATGACCGTTGACGAGTCCCGCACTGACGGGTCGGCCGTGCCGGGGTCTGTGCCGGTGCCGGGACCCCGCCCGGGGCCGCGTCCGGGTCCCCGGCCCGGTATTCGCCCCGGTGCCATGGCTGCGCGTCCCGCCACCCACCCGCAGGCGGCGGCCCCGACCAGCGACCCGCGCGCGTTCGGCCGCGTCGACGACGACGGCACGGTGTGGCTGATCAGCGGCGCCGGCGAGCGCGTCATCGGCTCCTGGCAAGCCGGCGAGCCGGACGCCGCGTTCGCCCACTTCGGCAGGAGATTCGACGACATCAGCACCGAGGTCACGCTGATGGAGGAACGCCTGACAGCGGGGACCGGCGACGCCCGCAAGATCAAAGCCCACGCCACGGAGCTGGCCGAGAGCCTGCCTTCGGCGTCCGTCCTGGGCGATGTCGACGCCCTGACAGCGCGGTTGACCGGCCTCATCGAGCGCGCCGGTGCCGCCGTCGCGGCGGACCGCTCGCAACGCGAGGAACATCGGGCCACCCAGACCGCCCGCAAGGAGGCGCTGGCCGTCGAGGCCGAGGACCTGGGCGCCAACTCGACGCAGTGGAAGGCCGCCGGCGACCGGTTACGCGAGATCCTGGACGAGTGGAAAACAGTCAGCGGCTTGGAGCGCAAGGTCGACGAGGGGTTGTGGAAGAGGTATTCGGCGGCCCGTGACACCTTCAACCGGCGGCGGGGATCGCACTTCTCGGAGCTGGACAAGGAGCGATCGGGGGTCAAGCAGGCGAAGGAACGACTCTGCGAACGAGCCGAGGAGCTGTCCGACTCCACGGACTGGACCGCGACCAGCGCAGCGTTCCGCGACCTGCTGACCGAGTGGAAGGCGGCGGGCCGCACCGCCCGAGACGTCGATGACGCCCTGTGGCGCCGCTTCAAGGTCGCCCAGGACGCCTTCTTCACCGCCCGCAACGCGGTCACCGCGGAGAAGGATGGCGAGTTGGCTGCCAACGCGACCGCCAAAGAAGCGCTGCTGGCCCAGGCAGAAAAGCTCGGCAACGGCGACCACGACGCCGCCAAGACCGCGCTCCGCGCGATCGCGGACAAATGGGACGCCATCGGCAAGGTGCCGCGGGAACGGTCGGCCGATTTAGAGCGGCGCATGCGCGCGGTGGAGAAGAAGGTGCGCGACGCCGGCGATACGGAATGGGGCGATCCGGAGGCTCAGGCGCGGGCCGAGCAATTCCGGACCCGCGCCGAACAGTTCGAGCGACAGGCGCAGAAGGCGGCCGCGGCAGGCCGGACCAAGGACGCCGAAGAGGCTCAGGCCAACGCCGCCCAGTGGCGCGAATGGGCCGATGCTGCGGCCGCCGCGCTGACCCGTCGGTCCTAGCCGTCGGTCCTAGCCTTCCGACTCGGATCCGCCGGGGCGGGGCGCCGGGTCCGGCAAACTGTCCAGCAACGCCATCGACTCGTGCTCCTTGGCGATCCGCCGCCGCTCCTGCTCGGCTGCGAGTTGGACGATGGTGCGCGTCCATACGACCCGAGCCCATTGAAACGTCAAGGCGATGACTGTGATCCACGCGATGATCAGCCCGACGCCGGGGCCAGGATGCCCGGCCGCCACGGTCTGTCGCGACCAGACGGCCAGCATCCCAGCGGCGCAGGCCAGTGCCGAACCGGCCAGCGCGATCCAGGCCAGCGCCCAGCGCCGGGTGATAAGGGCCAGCATCGAGAAGCCGACCCCGAAAACCAGCGTCAGCCAGGCGAACACCCGCGACGGCAGGGCCAGCGCCGCTGCCCCGGCACCGTGGCCGGCGAACAAAACGTCCCACCCCGGCACGTTGCCCGTGTGCGGCAGGATGAACGTTCCCAGGAGAACGAAGACGAGAATGGACACAACGAAACCCCTGGGGCCGGGGTCGATTTCACGGGCAACTCTCTTTTCGGCGGCGTCGATCTCGTTGCGCAGCGCGTCCAAGCCGGTGCGTTCCTTCTTCATGGCGTACATCCTTCTCTGAAACCGGTGGGCGCGCCAACGGCCGGCACACCGAGGCCCACGCTCCGCACACTTGGGCCCGTCGCATGCGCGTCACCGGCCCGGGTGCGGCGGTGGCTGAGGATGCCCGCGTCGGCGATCAGGTGGTGGGGCGCAGCTCCGGTGACCGCCGCGCTGACGATGTCGCCGGGACGCACCGGCGTGTCCGCCGTGAAGTGCACAAGCCGACCGTCGCGCGCACGACCGGTCATGCGTGCCGTCGCGCTGTCCTTACGTCCCTCGCCGGCGGCGACCAGCAATTCGACAGTGTGTCCGATCAACGCCCGGTTACCCTCCAGCGAGATTTGTTCTTGCAGTTCGACCAGGCGCTCGTAGCGCTCCTGCACAACGACCTTGGGGACCTGCCCCTCGAGTTCGGCCGCCGGGGTGCCGGGTCGCTTGGAGTACTGGAAGGTGAAGGCCGCCGCGAACCGGGCGTGGCGCACGACGTCGAGCGTGGCCCCAAAATCCTCCTCCGTCTCGCCGGGGAAGCCGACGATGAGGTCGGTGGTGATGGCCGCATGCGGCATGGCTGCACGCACCCGGTCGAGGATGCCGAGATAGCGGTCCGCGCGATACGACCGGCGCATGGCACGCAGCACACGGTCCGAGCCCGACTGCAGGGGCATGTGCAGGGCGGGACACACATTCGGGGTCTGGGCCATCGCCTCGATCACGTCGTCGGTGAACTCGGCCGGGTGCGGCGAGGTGAACCGCACCCGTTCCAGCCCGTCGATACGTCCACAGGCCCGCAGGAGGGCGGCGAAGGCTCCATGGTCCCGGGGCAACTCGGGGTCGGCGAACGACACCCCGTAGGCGTTGACGTTCTGGCCGAGCAGGGTCACCTCGATGACGCCGTCGTCCACCAACGACCGCACCTCGGCGAGAACGTCGACCGGACTGCGGTCGACCTCCTTGCCGCGCAGGGACGGGACGATACAGAAGGTGCAGCTGTTGTTGCACCCGACCGAAATCGACACCCAGGCCGCGTAGGCCGATTCGCGGGAACTGGGCAGCGCAGACGGAAACTGCTGCAACGATTCGGCGATCTCCACCTGGGCGATGTTGTTGTGGCGCGCCCGGTCGAGCAGCGTCGGCAGCGACCCGATGTTGTGGGTGCCGAATACGACATCGACCCAGGGCGCCTTGCGCAGCACCGCCTCGCGGTCCTTTTGCGCCAGGCAACCCCCCACCGCGATCTGCATGTCGGGGTTGGCGCGCTTACGCGGCGCCAGGTGGCTGATATTGCCGTACAGCTTGTTGTCGGCGTTCTCCCGCACAGCGCACGTGTTGAACACCACCACGTCGGCGTCGGCACCCTCGGCCGCCCGGCGGTAGCCGGCCGCCTCCAGCAGGCCGGCCAGCCGCTCGGAGTCGTGGACGTTCATCTGGCAGCCGTAGGTGCGCACCTGGTAGGTGCGCACCGGCCCCGGCGCCGCAATGGAAGTCACGACGCCATGGTACGGCGACCGGCCGCGGCTTAAACGCGCCTGCGCTCACGTTCGGCGGCCAGCTCCGCGAGCACCACCTCACATGCCAGATTCTGGCTGTATCCGCGTCGCGCCAGCATCCCGATCAGCCTGCGGCTGACCGGTGCTGCGTCGTGGATCAGCCTTTCCCGCCGCAGCTTCGCCCGGACCAACTCCTCAGCGCGGCTCCGCTCCGCCCCGGCGTCGATCCCGGCCAGGGCCGCGGTGATGACCTCGTTGTCGACGCCCTTGGCGTGGAGTTCGGCGGCCAGCGCGCGCCTGCCCTTGCCGGCGTTCGCCCGTCGGCTCTCCACCCATTGCTGCGCGAAATCGGTGTCGTCCACCAACCCGACGGCGGCCAGCCGGTCGAGCACCAGGCCGGCGACATCGTCGGGGTAGCCGCGCTTGGCCAGCTGACGGGACAACTCGGCGCGGGTGCGGGCTCTCGCGGTGAGCAGGCGCAGGCACAGGGCCCGCGCCTGCTCTTCGCGAGAGGGCTCAGAAGTCGACGGGTGCGGGCAGGACATCGTCGACAGAGGGCGCGTCGGTGACGACCGCACCGATGCCCAGCTTTTCCTTGATCTTCTTCTCGATCTCGTTGGCCAGGTCGGGGTTCTCCACCAGGAAGGTGCGGGCGTTCTCCTTGCCCTGGCCGAGCTGCTCGCCCTCGTAGGTGAACCAGGAACCGGACTTGCGAACGAATCCGTGATCCACGCCCATGTCGATCAGCGAACCCTCCCGGCTGATGCCGAAGCCGTACAGGATGTCGAATTCGGCCTGCTTGAAGGGCGGTGCCACCTTGTTCTTGACGACCTTGACCCGGGTGCGGTTGCCGACCGCGTTGGTGCCGTCCTTGAGCGTCTCGATCCGGCGCACGTCCAAGCGGACCGACGCGTAGAACTTCAACGCCTTTCCGCCGGTCGTCGTTTCTGGACTGCCGAACATCACCCCGATTTTTTCCCGGAGCTGGTTGATGAAGATCGCGGTGGTGTTCGAATTGCTCAGGGCACCAGTCATTTTCCGCAACGCCTGACTCATCAACCGGGCCTGCAGCCCGACGTGGCTGTCGCCCATCTCGCCGTCAAGTTCCGCGCGCGGCACCAGGGCCGCCACCGAGTCGATGACTAGGACGTCCAGCGCGCCAGAGCGGATCAGCATGTCGGCGATCTCCAGGGCCTGCTCACCGGTATCAGGCTGGCTGACCAGCAGCGAATCGGTGTCGACGCCGAGTTTTTTGGCGTAGTCCGGGTCCAGGGCGTGCTCGGCGTCGATGAACGCCGCGATGCCGCCGGCGGCCTGGGCGTTGGCCACCGCGTGCAGTGCGACGGTGGTCTTGCCCGAGGACTCCGGGCCGTAGATCTCCACGACCCGGCCACGCGGCAGGCCGCCGATGCCCAGGGCCACGTCCAGTGCGATGGATCCGGTCGGGATGACCGAGATCGGTTGACGGATCTCGTCGCCGAGACGCATCACCGAACCTTTGCCATGGTTCTTCTCGATCTGGGCCATCGCCAGTTCGAGAGCCTTCTCACGGTCGGGAGCTTGTGTCATGGTGCCTCTCCTGTAGTCGCTGTGTTCGATTGACCGGGTATCGGTCCGTTGGCCGCCACATTAGAGATGGCCACCGACAAGTCGATGCAGTCGAACACTCACCAGATTAGGGGAACAGGTGTTCGAATCAAGTCAACACGCCGAACGAGGCGGATCACCACTGATCGCGGGGCACGTCGAAGTCGACACACAGGGCCCGCCAGACATCGCGGGGCTCGACGCCGGCGTCGATGGCCTGGGCGGCGGTCCGCCCGCCGAAACCGGTCAGCACGTGGTCGGTGAGCACCGAGGAACCGTAGGCGGCGCCAAACCGCTGAACGATCCGCTCGTGGAACTCCGTTAGCCGCACGTGCGCAAAGATACCCAGCGGAGATGCCTAGTAAAGACCCCCAGCGAGTCAGCCCGCTAACGCAAGCGCATCGCGGCACACCCGCACCGGATCAGCGACGCCGGCGGCGCCGGCGCGGGCACTCCGCGCCGCCTCGCGGTAGGAGGGCGACGACAGCACTTCCGCCACGGCGGCGACCAGGGCGTCGGCGGTCAGCGGCCGGACGATCCGTCCGCTGCCCTGCCTCGCCACCCGGTTGGCGAGCTCCCACTGGTCCCCTCCGCCGGGAACCACCACCAGCGGAACCCCGGCCAGCAGGGTCTTGGCCAGCATGCCGTGGCCGCCACCGCAGACCACCAGTTCGGCCCGCGTCAACAACTCGGCCTGCCGGCCCAGCCCCACCACCGCATACGGCGGCACCGCCAGCTCCGGCCCGCCCAGCCGCGACACCACCAGGCGCGAACCGGCCGGCAGCGTCTCACCCGGAACGAGGCACTCCAGCGCGGTTTCGGCCAGTCCCTCGGTGCCGGTCAACGCGGTCGACGGGGCGACCACCACCACCGGCCCCGACCCGTCGGGGATGTCCAGCACACGATCGGTCGGCTCGAAATGCAGCGGGCCCACCAGCACCGCTTCGGCCGGCCAGTCCGGCCGCGGGACCTCCAGGGCGGGCAGGGTGGCGATCAGCCGCCGCAGCGGCCCGGGATCGTCGGCGGGCAGGCCGATGTCGGCCCGCGCGGCCGCCCGCTGGCGCAGTCCGGCACGCCAGGACCGGGCGGTGAACGCCCGCATCGCCGCGTCCCGCAGGCGGCCGCGCAGTCCAGTGCCCGGCGCCAGTCCGCTGCCGATCGGCGGCAACCCTCGCGACGGCAGGTAGAGCGGATGCGGGTCGAGTTCGATCCACGGAATCCCCAGCAGCTCGGCCGCCATCCCGCCGCAGACGGTGATGGCGTCGGACACCACCAGATCGGGTGCGAGGTCACGTAGGGCCGGCACGTTCACGACGGCCATCTCGGCCGCACGGCGGTGGATGCGCGCGCCCGCGTCGAGGTCGTCGTCGGTGGCCGCGAGCCCGGCCAGTTCGACAGCGTCGATACCGGCGGCGCCCGCGGTGTCGAGCCACTCCGCGCCGGTGAACAACGTCGGCTCGTCGCCCGCGTCGGACAGGAGTTGGCACAACGCGATAGCGGGAAACGAGTGCCCGGGATCCGGCCCGGCGACCACGGCGATACGCATCGGCCCTCACCCTGCCATAGCGGCCGGCCGCCACGCTGCCTACGCTGGCAGCCACAGTCACATCGAATGGAGCAGAAGTGAATGAAACAGCCCCCGACATCGCTGCCAATACCCGCGTCGTCGAGGGCTTTCTGACCGCCCTGCAGGACGCGGACTACGACGCCGCGGATGCCGCACTGGACGACAACCTCGTCTACGAGAACGTCGGCCTGCCGGCCATCCACGGCCGCGTCCGAGCGATGAAACTGTTTCGCCGGATGGACGGCCGCGCCGCCTTCGAGGTGAAGTTCCACCGGGTCGCCGCCGACGGGGCCGCCGTGCTCACCGAGCGCACCGACGCGCTGATCTTCGGCCCGCTGCGGCTTCAGTTCTGGGTGTGCGGGGTATTCGAGGTCCACGACGGTCGGATCACCTTGTGGCGGGACTACTTCGACTTCTTCGATCTGCTCAAGGCCACGGCGCGAGGCGTGGCGGCACTGGTGGTGCCGTCGCTCAAAGCGACGCTCTGACGCTACCGGCCGGGCACGCCGCCGAGTTCCTCGAACGCCTGCGCCCACCCGGTCAGGCGATCGGTGGCGCCCGACAGTTCGGCGCGGTAGCGCTGCCGCGACACGGTCAACCCATCACCGGTCGCCGAGGACACCAGGTGCGCGGCGGCGGTCACCATTTCGTTGTACTGGCGGACGCCGGCGCTCAGCTGCGCAGTGAACGCGTTGATGGTGGGTACCAGATGCGAACGCGTCGACTCCGAGGCGTGCACGGCCCGCTCCATCGACACCACCTCTGCCGCGGTGGCTGCCATCGCCGCAGAAGACTTCGTGGCGGCCGCAGTCAGGTCGCGGATCTCGTCCTCCGGCAGCATCGATCCGCTCTGCAAGACCCCTAACAGGGAGAAGAACCCCCGCTCCGAGGCGCCCAGCGCGGACATCGCGGGCCGCGCCGCCGAGCCGGGCGGCGGGAGCCGGCGGGTGGTCGCGGTCCGCTCAGCGGGCAGCGGCTCCGAGCGGAGCCAGCGGTAGCGCAGCAGCAACAGCGTCGCCGGAATCGCCATCAGCACCGCGACGGCGCCGGTGATCTCGAGCAGCAGCGCGAACCAGCCCCAGGCCGCCAACCCCAGGGTCACCGCCGTCCAGAACAGGCACCCCGCCCCGAAGAGCAGGCCCCACCTCAGTGCACGGCGTCGGCGTCGCAGCAACCGTGCGCGCGGAGTCGCGACGGCTGTCACCGTCCGCGCGAGAAAGTCGAAAAGCTCAGCAGCACCGGTTAATCCGCGCTGCGGCAAGCCCCGCCGGGACCCACGCTGCACCGATTCGACTGCCATCTGCACTCCGCCTGTCGGTATTACTGGGTCTGCCGGTGTTACTGGGTCTGCCGGTGTTACTGACCGAGCGGCGTT
>CAZZHX010000001.1:49402-56113 GCA_964653535.1 uncultured Mycobacterium sp.
TTACTGGGTCTGCCGGTGTTACTGGGTCTGCCGGTGTTACTGACCGAGCGGCGTTTCCGGCACCGGGCCACTGGCGGGAGCAGCCACCGGAGACGCCCCGGTGGCCGGCGTGCCGCCGGTCGGCAATGCGTCGCCGCGCATCGACGCGCGGATCTGCTCCAGCCGGGAGTGGCCGGCCAACTGCACACCCGCCTGCTCGACCTCGAGCATGCGGCCCTGCACCGAGCCCTGCGCCAGTTCCGCCGCTCCAACCGCGTTGGCGTACCGCCGTTCGATCTTGTCGCGAACCTCGTCGAGGCTGGGGGTGTTGCCGGGGGCCGCGATCTCGGTCATCGACCGCAGCGACGCGCTGACCTGCTCCTGCATCTTCGCCTGCTCGAGCTGGCTGAGCAGCTTGGTCCGCTCCGAGATCTTCTGCTGCAGCATCATCGCGTTCTGCTCGACCGCCTTCTTGGCCTGACCCGCCGCAGTCAGCGCTTGGTCGTGCAGCGTCTTGAGGTCTTCGACGCCCTGCTCGGCGGACACCAGCTGGGCCGCGAACGCCTCGGCGGCGTTGTTGTACTCCGTGGCCTTGGCTGCGTCGCCGGCGGCAGCGGCCTGATCGGCCAGCGCCAGCGCCTGACGGACGTTGACCTGCAGCTTCTCGATATCGGCCAGCTGCCGGTTGAGGCGCATCTCCAGCTGCCGCTGGTTGCCGATCACCTGCGCGGCCTGCTGAGTCAACGCCTGGTGGGTGCGCTGAGCCTCCTCGATGGCCTGCTGAATCTGAATCTTGGGGTCGGCGTGCTCGTCGATTTTTGAGTTGAACAGCGCCATGAAGTACTTCCACGCCTTGACGAACGGGTTGGCCATCGGTTAGCTCCACCTTCGCTTGTTGTCGGGCCCGTGTTGTCGGACCGCTCTGCGCCGCGTCTGCCGCTCAATTTAACGGGTCGACGCCGATCGCCCCACCCCTAATCTGATCCAGCCGCCAGATCAGGCGACGGCCAGGGGCGCCACCGGCGGAATCACCATCCTGGTGGCGGGATCGATCGTGGTGGCGGGCCCGACGTCACAGGCCGCGTGACAGGCCGCGAACGCCGCGCGCTCCTGGCCCGCCATCCGCTCGGCCGCGCCGGTCAGAATCGACGACAGCGGCACGTCCAGGGCATCGCAGATCGCGTTGAGCAGCTCGCTGGACGCCTCCTTGCGGCCGCGTTCCACCTCTGACAGGTACCCGAGGCTCACGCGTGCCGAATCGGACACCTCTCGCAGCGTCCGGCCCTGGGACATCCGGACACGGCGCAGCACGTCGCCGATCACATCACGCACCAATGGCGGCATCCCGCCCTCCCTTCGCGAAGTCACTGACCAACTTCGGCCATGCACTCCACCGTTGAACGCCCGCGGCGGGCCTGTTGGTTCCCGCCCAGCTCAACCGGGTGGTGGACGCGCCGGGTTCAGTCGGCCGTCCGGCGGAATTGCCTGATCGTCGAGACCCCGTAGTCAAGGCCAGTGAGCACCGTCAACACGATCGCGACGGCCATCACCACGGAAGCAGCAACCCTGAAGGGCCCGGAAAGCGGCAGGATGAACAACCCGATCGCGAGGGCCTGGGTCACCGTCTTGACCTTGCCGCCGAAGCTGGCGGGGATGACACCGCGACGGATGACCGCCAACCGGAGCAGGGTGACGCCGATTTCGCGGACCAGGATGAGCACCGTGACCCACCACGGCAGGTCGCCGAGCATAGACAGCCCGATCAGCGCCGAGCCGATCAGCGCCTTGTCGGCGATCGGGTCGGCGAACGCGCCGAATTCCGTCGCCATGCCGTAGTTGCGGGCCAGCACGCCGTCCAGCCGGTCGGTGATGGCGGCGGCCGCGAAAATTACGAAGGCGACGACACGGAAGACGTGCTGGTGCCCGCCCCCGGCGAACAGCGCGAGCAAGAACACCGGAACCATCACCAGGCGCAGCAACGTCAGCGTATTGGCGAGGTTGGCGATCCGCGCGCGGCTCGCCTGCGGACCCGTCTGCGGCTGCCCCGACACGGCAACAGAATAGCGGTTGACCCGCGCGAGCGTCCCCGATGCCGATACTGGTACCCGTGACCGAAAGCCCACAGGATCAGCGACCAATGGTCCGGCGCGCCCGAACGTCCGACGTGCCCGCCATCAAACACCTCGTCGACACCTATGCCGGGAGGATTCTGCTCGAGAAGAACCTGGTGACGCTCTACGAGGCCGTCCAGGAGTTCTGGGTGGCCGAATGCCCCGGAACCCCCAGCAAGGTTGTCGGCTGTGGGGCCCTGCACGTGTTGTGGGCCGACCTTGGCGAAATCCGCACTGTCGCGGTCGATCCGGAGATGACGGGCAGCGGCGTCGGCCATGCGATCGTCAGCCGGCTTCTCGATGTCGCCCGCGAGCTGGAACTGGAGCGGGTGTTCGTGCTGACCTTCGAAACCGAGTTCTTCAGCAGGCACGGGTTCACCGAGATCGAGGGCACCCCGGTCACCGCCGAGGTCTTCGAGGAGATGTGCCGCTCCTACGACATCGGTGTCGCCGAGTTCCTGGACCTGAGCTACGTCAAGCCCAACATCCTGGGCAACTCCCGCATGCTTCGGGTCCTGTGAACCGGGGACCTACCCGGCGCCGTCGCCGTCTGCGCCCTGGCCCCGGATCGCCCCCAGTGTCACGGCCAGCTCGTCGGGCTTGACCAGCACGTCTCGCGCCTTGGATCCCTCGCTGGGCCCGACGATCCCGCGGGTCTCCATGAGGTCCATCAACCGGCCCGCCTTGGCGAAACCGACCCGCAGCTTGCGCTGCAGCATCGAGGTGGAGCCGAACTGACTGGATACCACCAGTTCGACGGCCTGCAGGAAGACATCCATGTCGTCACCGATGTCGGGGTCGACGTCGGTGCGCTCGCCAGTGGGCTTTGCGGCGGTCACACCGTCGGTGTACTCGGGTTCGGCCTGGTCCTTGCAGGCGTGGACGACGGCCTGGATCTCCTCGTCGGTGATGTAGGCGCCCTGCAGCCGGACGGGCTTGCCCGCCCCCATCGGGAGAAACAGGGCGTCCCCCATCCCGATCAGCTTCTCCGCGCCGGCCTGGTCCAGGATCACCCGGCTGTCAGTGAGCGACGACGTGGCGAACGCCAGTCGGGACGGCACGTTGGTCTTAATGAGGCCCGTGACGACGTCCACCGACGGTCGTTGCGTGGCCAGGACCAGATGGATGCCCGCCGCTCGCGCCTTCTGCGTGATCCGCACGATCGCGTCCTCGACGTCGCGCGGCGCGGTCATCATCAGATCGGCCAGCTCGTCGACGATGGCGACGATGTACGGGTAGGGCCGGTACTCGCGCTGGCTGCCCAGCGGCGTGGTGATCGCCCCCGAGCGGACCCTCTCGTTGAAGTCGTCGATGTGGCGCACGCGCGACGCCTGCATGTCCTGGTAGCGCTGCTCCATCTCGTCAACCAGCCACGCCAGCGCGGCGGCGGCCTTCTTGGGCTGGGTGATGATCGGCGTGATCAGGTGCGGAATGCCCTCGTACGGCGTGAGCTCCACCATCTTCGGGTCGATCAGGATCATCCTGACCTCTTCCGGGGTGGCGCGGGTCAGCAGCGACACCAGCATGGAGTTGACGAAGCTGGACTTGCCCGATCCGGTGGACCCGGCGACCAGCAGGTGAGGCATCTTGGCCAGGTTGGCCGAGATGAAGTCCCCTTCGATGTCCTTGCCCAGCCCGATCACCAGGGGGTGATGGTCGCCACGGGTCGAGGGCGCGGTGAGCACGTCGGCTAGGCGCACCGTTTCCCGGTCCGTGTTGGGCACCTCGATGCCCACGGCGGACTTGCCGGGGATAGGGGCCAGCATGCGGACGCTCTCGGTGGCCACCGCATAGGCGATGTTCTTCTGCAGGGCGGTGATCTTCTCCACCTTGACGCCGGGTCCCAGTTCCACCTCGTAGCGGGTGACGGTGGGCCCGCGGGTGCAGCCGGTGACGGCCGCGTCGACCTTGAACTGGGTGAGCACTTCGGTGATGGCGTCGGCCATGACGTTGTTGGCCGCGCTGCGTTTCTTGGGCGGATCGCCGGCGAGCAGCAGGCTCAGCGACGGCAGGGTGTAGGGGCCCTCGACGACGCGGTCCACCACCGGGGGCTGCTCTTTGCGTGGCGCGCGACGGCGGCTCTTGGCAACCGCGGGCTCGGGCACCGTGGGGAGGTCGGCGCAGGCCTCGTCGCCGTAAGGCTCCGCTAAGGCGGCCTTGGAGTCTGCCGACCCTTGCGACGGCCAGGCGTGCGGCTCGGGGTCGAGGGCCTCGTCGTCGTAGTAGCCGTCGGCGAGGTCGTCGCCGGCCCCGTCGGCGTGGTCGCCATAGTCGCCATAGTCGGCGTAGTCGGCGTAGTCGGCGTAGTCGCCGTAATCCCCGTCGCCGTCGTCCCGGTACTGGCGGGCGCCGAACATGGCACGCACCGCGTCGGGAACCTCGCGAACCGTCGTCCCGGTCAGCAGCAACAAGCCGAACATGAAGCCAATGGCCAACAGCGGCGCGGCGATCCAGGCTGTCAGCCCGTCGGACAGCGGCCCACCGATGGCGAAGCCGACGAATCCCGCGGCGTGACGGCGGGCCTCCGGGTTTCCTGGCGAGCCCGACCAGAGGTGCCGTAGGCCGAGTCCGGACAGGGCGATCAGGCTTGCCCCCAGGATCAGCCGCGGCCGCGCGTCTGGGTTGGGCTGCGTCCGCATCAACGCCACCGCCGCGGCGGCGGTGGCCAGGGGCAGCACCAGGACGCCCGCGCCGACGACCGTGCGCAACAGCGTGTCCACCCACGCTCCGAGGGGGCGGGCGGAGTCGAACCATGAGCTGGCGGCGACGATGACCGACAGGCCCAGCAGAGCCAGCGCGATCCCGTCGCGCCGATGTCCGGGCTCGATGTCGCGGGCGCGCCCGATCGACCGGGCGGCGCCACCGGTGGCGTCGGCCACCAGCAGCCAGGTGGCGCGCATTGCCCGCCCGGAATTCAGCGCCGCGGTGAACAGCAGCGGCCTGGTGCGCCGCCGAGCGGCCGGGCTCGCTTTCTTTCGGGCCGCAGCCGGCCGCGCGCTGCGGGACCCGCCGCGCGTCGGGGCTTTTGAGCTGCTCGTTCGGGCGCCGGAGCGGGCTGCGGTCTTGTTAGCCATGGGAACCAAGCCTAGTCTCATGAACCCCATATGCACCATCAGCAACACTGGTCACAAGATGGTGTCAATTCGGCTACCGAGACTCGGCCACCCAACAGGCGGATGAGTAGGGTGTCAGCCGTCACCCCAGCTAGCCGAGGAGCCCACCACATGCCTGTCGTCGTCGTCGCCTCCATGACCGTGAAGCCCGAATCGGTCGACACCGTCCGCGACATCCTCACCACCGCGGTCCAGGAAGTACACGGGGAGCCCGGTTGCCAGCTGTACTCGCTGCACCAGACAGGCGACACCTTCGTGTTCGTCGAGCAATGGGCTGACGAAGAGGCGCTCAAGGCCCACAGCACCGCGCCCGCCGTCGGGACGATGTTCGCGGCGATCGGCGAGCACCTCGCCGGCGCGCCGGACATCAAGATGCTGGCGCCGGTCCCCGCGGGCGACCTGGGCAAAGGGCAGCTGCGGAGCTGATGGCTCGGCCACCTGAGGGCCCGCCGAACGGCCCGCTGAGCGGCAAGACGGCCTTCATCACCGGTGTGGCGCGCGGGCAAGGGCGCGCGCATGCGGTGCGGCTGGCCTCCGACGGCGCGAACGTCATCGGGGTCGACCTGTGCGATCAGATTTCCAGTGTCCGCTACCCCCTGGCCACCGCGGACGACCTGGCCGCGACCGTCAAGCTGGTCGAGGACACCGGCGCCCGCATCGTCGCCAGGCAGGCCGACGTGCGCGACCGGGCGTCGCTGTCGACGGCTCTGCAGGCGGGCCTCGACGAGTTCGGCAGCCTCGACATCGTGGTGGCCAACGCGGGCATCGCCCCCATGCAGTCCGGCGACGACGGCTGGCGCGACGTCATCGACGTCAACCTCACCGGCGTCTACAACACCATCAAGGCCTCGATACCGACCATGGTCAAACAGGGCACCGGCGGATCGATCGTGCTGATCAGTTCGAGTGCCGGGCTCGCTGGCGTCGGCAGCCCGGACGCCGGTTCCGTCGGCTACGTCGCAGCCAAGCACGGGGTGGTTGGTTTGATGCGCGTATACGCGAATCTGCTTGCGGGGCAAAATATCCGGGTCAATTCGATCCACCCGTCCGCCGTCGAGACCCCGATGATTGACAACGAGTTCACCCGGGAGTGGGTGGCGACCATGGCCGCCGCGACGGACACGCCGGGAGCCATGGGCAACGCCATGCCGGTGGAGGCTATGCAACCCGAGGACATCGCCAACGCGGTGGCGTGGCTGGTGTCCGACCAGGCTCGCTACGTCACCGGCGTCACACTGCCGGTCGACGCGGGCTTTCTGAACAAATAGCCGCCGGTCAGACTTCGATGACGGTCGGCACGATCATGGGCTGACGGCGGTAGGTCTCCGCCATCCACTTGCCGACCGTGCGCCGGACGGCCTGCGCGATGCGCGCGGGATCCGTGATCTTCTGGGCGGCGAGAGCTTCCAGTTCAGCTTCCACCTTGCGCACGGCGGGCTCGAGGGCCTTGGGGTCTTCAGAGAATCCCCGCGAATGCAGTTGCGGCGCAACCACGGAACGCCCGGTAC
>CAZZHX010000002.1:0-16352 GCA_964653535.1 uncultured Mycobacterium sp.
GGCGTACAGCGTCGGCACCGAAATCGAGCGTTGCGGCGGCGGCACACCGGCCTCGTCGGCCGCGATCCGCACCACGTCGGCGATGGCCATCATCCGTTCGCTGATGAGGTAGCGCTCGCCGATGCGCCCGTGCTCGGCGGCCAGGATCATGGCCCGGGCGGCGTCGTCGACGCCGACAACCTCCAGTTGGATGCCATCCATGCTGAACGGCAGCTTGCCGAAGACCGCGCCGGCGATGAACGCGCCGTGCGGGGTGCGGCCCCAGTCGCCGCTGCCGTAGGTCGTTGCGACGCACATCGCGACCGCGGGCAACCCGGCCTCGGCGACGTAGCGCATCACCAGGTTCTCGGCCTGCACCCGGGATTGGACGTAGGCGGACAGCCCGCGACTGCCGATGACGTCCTCCTCTGTCGCCACGTGCCCGTGCCGGCGGCCCACCGTCGCGTAGGTGCTGGTGAACACGAACCGGCGGAGGTTGGCCGTGACGGCGACGTCGAGGACGTTGCGCAGACCGTCGACGTTGGTGCAAAACAGCGGCGAGGTGTCCCGCAACCAGGCGCGCGCGTCGACGACGCAATAGTAGACGTCGTCGACCCCGTCCATCGCCTCGCGCAGCGTGGCGGTGTCGAACACGTCGCCGTGATAGCGGGTGAGCGAAAGGTCGTCGATGGCTCGGGTGTTGGCGTTCGGCCGCACCATCACCCGTACCTCGAAGCCCTCGGCCGCGCCCTTGGCCGCCAGTTGCCGGGTGACGTGCGAACCGAGAAAACCATTGGCGCCGATGACGAGTTTGGGTGTGGCGCTCACTGCGTGCTCGTCTCCGGCATGCCGCCGTTCTGCGACATCCACCGCGCGGCGTCGTCGTCGAGCGTGCCGAGCGCCTGGGCCTTGCGGCACCATTTCATGCCCGCCTTCAGGAAGCGCAGCGGGTTGTAGATGTCTTCCTGGCGGCGCCACAGGCCGTCGCCGGCGTAGGTGACGATCGAGATGTTCGTGGCGCTGATGACGGTGCCGTCGCCGGGATCCCGCATCGGGTTGTCCAACTCGCAGATGATCCGCCCCGTTGACTCGTCAATCACCGACCACAGCGACGGGAAGGCGACCATGTGGCTGCCTGGGAACGTCGTCATGGTGCGCTGGATCCAGGCGCGCACCTCGTCACGGCCGTGCATGGTGCCCATCGCGTGTTCGATGTACTCGACGTCCGGGGTGTAGTGCCCGACCCAGGCGTCCCAGTCCCGCGTCTCGGCGGCCATGGCGACCGTCTCCTCGAACTTCTCGAAGGCGGTAGACAATTCGCCGCGGGAGAAGCTGCGGGAGAACGGAGGAAGCGCAACGTCGCGACCCATCCGCGGAGTGTAACCTGGGGTTATGACGACTGGCACGACACCTGGGACAGCGATACTCGCCGGCGGCTGCTTCTGGGGCATGGAGGAGCTGATCCGGACGAAGCCCGGTGTGCTCTCCACCCGGGTCGGCTACACCGGCGGGGACGTGCGCAACGCGACGTACCGCAACCACGGCACGCACGCCGAGGCAATCGAGATCGTCTACGACCCGGCGCTCACCGATTACCGGGCGCTGCTGGAGTTCTTCTTTCAGATCCACGACCCGACGACGAAGAACCGGCAGGGCAACGACCTCGGGATGAGTTACCGGTCCGCCATTTTCTACACCGACGACGAGCAGAAGCGCATCGCGCTGGACACCATCGCCGACGTCGAGGCGTCCGGCTTGTGGCCGGGCACGGTCGTCACAGAGGTCAGCCCCGCCGGGGATTTCTGGGAGGCCGAGCCGGAGCACCAGGACTATCTGCAGCGCTACCCCAACGGGTACACCTGCCACTACGTGCGGACCGGCTGGACGCTGCCGCGGCGGGCGTCCTCGACGCTGGCTGCCGGTCAGTAGCCGGCGCTCTCAGCGTCGCCGCACTGTCATCCTTCCGCCGTCTTTGGGCGTATAGGCGACGCCCCGGCCGTGCCACCTCTCGCCGGGCGCGGTGGTGGTCTCAAGGGTGAAGTGCTGCAGCACCGTTCGCAGCACCACGTCCATCTCCATGTTGGCGAACGCCGCCCCCAGGCATCGCCGCGCACCGCCGCCGAACGGCATCCACGGCAGCGCCGCAGCCTTGTTCTCGATGTAGCGCTGCGGGTCGAAGCGCTCCGGGTGGGGAAACACCGCCGGGTCGTCGTGGATCTGCCCGATGCTGACCAGCAGCGAATCCCCGCGGGGAATCACCCACTCCCCGAGGTGGAACACGGGCGGGTAGATGTGGCGGCCGGCGAAGTCGATGACCGTCCGCGACCGCTGCACTTCCAGAATCGTGGCTGCGCGCAGCTCGCTGCCCCCGCTGTCGACCTCTGCGACGAGGTCCGTCAGTAGATCGGGGTGGCGGGTCACCCGCTCGAAGGCCCAGGCCAGGGTGGAGGCCGTCGTCTCGTGCCCGGCGGCCAGCAAGGTGAGCAGTTCGTCGGCGATGTCCTTGCGTGACATCGCCGTCCCGTCGTCGTAGGTGCTGCGCAGCATCAGCGCGAGCACGTCGGTGCGGTCGGCGAAGCCGGGATCCGCCAGCTCGACGTCGATCAGCCTCTCGATGATGGCGTCGTACTGGCGGCGCCATTCATCCAGCCGGCCCCACGGGTTGTATCGGCCACGGGTGCGTGTGGGCTTGGGTACCGAGGCCAGGCGCGAGCCCAGCGTGACCCACGGCGGGATGAGGCGGCTCAGTTCGTCGAGATCGGCGCCCTCGGCGCCGAAGACCGTGCGCAGGATGGCGTTGAGCGTGATGCGGTTCATCGACGCCAAGGTGGCGAACTGCCGGCCCTGCGGCCATCCGGCGGTCTCGCGCAGCGTCTCCTCTTCGATGATGGCCTCGTAGTTCTTGATGCTCTTGCCGTGAAACGGCGGAGTCAGGAGGCGCCGTCGACGGCGGTGGTCGTTGAAATCGAGCGCGAAGACCGACCCCGAGCCGAACAGCCGGCTCAGGTTCGGCTGGATGTTGCCGAGATCGTCCGGGCTGCTCGTGAAGACCTGCTTGGCCAGCTGCGGATCGCCCACCACCACCACCCGGCCGTAGATCGGGAGATTCATCGTGAACACCCGTCCGTGGCGGCGGGCCAGCCGCTGGATCATCCCCCGCCGCGACACCACGAAACCCATGCCCATCAGTAACTTCGGCATTCGGACCGCCGGGGGCAGTCTGACCTCTGCGGGTGCTGGCGCGTCGGTGACCGTTTCGCTCATGACGGTGCTGCTTCCCTTGTCTCCCCGCCGTGGTACGTCGGTGTACCGCGGACCTTTCCCCAGACGGTACACTGTGGTACCACAGGCTGACAAGACGTTTTTCGACGAACAGGTCCGACGGAACGAAAGGGGCGCCGACCGTGGCCTCAGCGGTGACAGCGGAGACAGCGCCGGCGGCGCCGCCCGGCGACCCGTCAGTTGACCTGTTCCGGCGTCGCCTGCTCGACGGCCTCGCCGCTTCGATCGGTGAGCGTGGCTACCGCGCCAGCACGGTCGCCGACATCGTCCGTCACGCGCGTACGTCCAAGCGCACGTTCTACGACCGGTTCGCCAGCAAAGAGGACTGCTTCCTCGAGTTGCTGCGCGCCGATGTCGAGGAACTCGGCGGGAGCATCGCCACCGTCGTCGATCCGGACTCCGCGTGGGACCGACAGATCCGTCAGGCGGTCGAGGCCTACGTCGGGCATATCGAGTCGCGGCAGCCGATCACCTTGAGCTGGATCCGGGAACTGCCCTCGCTCGGCGCCGTCGCCCGCCCCGTCCAGCGCCGCGGCCTGCAGCTGTTGGCCAGCCTGCTGATCGACCTCAGCGCCAGCCCGGGTTTCCAGCGCGCCGGGCTGCCAGCACTGACCCCGCCGCTGGCCGTGATCCTGCTGGGCGGTCTGCGCGAACTGACCGCGCTCGCCGTCGAGGACGGACGCCCGGTGCGCGAGATCGTGGAGCCGGCCGTCGACGCATCCGTCGCACTGTTGGGCCCACGGCACCGCCCCCCGGCCGCCCGCGACACGTAAACCACGCACACGACACGCCGAAAAGTCGCGCCAACGTTTACGTCTCGGCACCAGGGGCGCGGCCGCGGAGGAACGTGCGGAGGCGGTCCAGCACCAAATCGGGCGCCTGGTCGACGATCCAATGGCCGACCCCGTCGACCAGTTCAATCTCGAAATCGTTGAGCCGTTCTGCGTACCCATCGAGGAGCGCGGGAACCAGCACCGGGTCCTTGGTGCCGGTCAACCAGCGGATCCGGACGTCGAGGCGGGCCCCCTTGAGGTCGTGCTCGCCGCGCATCCAGCGCAGCATCTCCCTGGTCTGAAACGTTCGGTACCACCGCGAGCCGGCGACGGCATGCCCGGGCTCCCGCAGGCACGCGCGGTAGAGGGCCATGTCCTCGTCGGACGGCGCGAAGCCCCCGCCGACCCATCGGGTCAGGGCGCGGGCGTAGCGATCACCGGAGGCGCCGATCAGCCGCGGACCAATCACCGGAAGCATGAGGGGGATCTGGTAGGAGAACCGCCACAGGTTGCGGGCCGACGACAGATCGCACTGCACCCACGGCGCGACGGTGTTCAGCCCGAAGAAGCCGTTCACCTTCTGTGGATAGCGCAACAACATGATGAACGCCACCGGGCCGCCCCAGTCGTGGGCGACCAGGGTCACCGACGCCACCCCCAGGCGGTCCAGCACGGCCGCCAGGTCGTCGGCCATCTCATCCTTGCGATAACTCGACCGGGGAGCCGAACTCCACCCCGCGCCGCGCAGGTCCGGGCACAGCACCCGGTAGCCGTCGGCGGCGAGCGGCCCGATCAATTCGTGCCACTCCCACCAGTTTTGGGGAAACCCGTGCACCAGCATGACGGCGGGTCCATCAGGCGGACCCGCGTCCGCGATGTGGATGGTGACGCCGCCCCCAATGTCCACGTATCTGTGTTCGACACCGTCCAGGACGGGCATGGCGACCATCTGCTGAAACTAGTCCTTCGCCAGGAACCGCTCGACATAGGGCGCGAAACGGGCGCGCAGGTCGTCCTCGGTCAGGCCGAACATCTCGCAGGAGGTTTCGACCCCGCCGAACCGGCCGCGCTGATGGCCCTCCAGGTAGCCGGCGGCAGCCGCCCGCGCCTCGTCGGTGAACGGTTCGCCGGCCAGGGCGTAAATCCTTGCAGTGGTGCCGACCTCGTCGGCCATGAAGTCGTCGAACCGGACATCGATCGACCGCTCCGGGCCAACGCTGTCGCGGTCGCGGACCAGTGTGCTGAGCATGCGGTCGAGGCGGTCGATCCAGGCTGTCGCGATCTGTGCCACCGGGACCGACGATCGGTGCATGCGTGCCGCGTAGGTGACCATCGCGATCATCGACAGCGCCACCGGCACCGGGTCGCGGTGGGTGAATACGACGATGCTGCCGGGGAAGACCCGGTCCAGCACCGGCACCTGTTCGAGGTGCTGCGGTGACTTGAGCAGCCAGCGGCGGCCACCGCGCAGGAACTGCATCGCCTTGAGCTGCCTGGCGAGGTGTTCGTAGTGCGGTGTCTGGTCGTGGGACTGGTAATACCGGCGCCAGCTGGGCATCTCGGCGAGCGTCTCGAAGAGCATCGTCGAGAAGTCGTTGGCCAGCAGTTGGATCTCTTCGTGCACGTGGTCGGTGGTCATCTCGTGCATCAGCGGGAAGTGGGGCATCACGGTGTTGATCACGCCGACCCCGACATCCATGCGCGTCCGCCGCGGGTCCGGTTCGATTCCCGCCTCGGCGGGCAACGGGAATGGTTCGACGCTCTCCCAGTACGGCATGCTGCGGAAGGTGGGTGCCGCCGCCAGCAGGTTGTGCAGGTGGGTGGTGCCGGTGCGGGGCAGGCCGGCGATCACCACCGGGGGTTGCAGGTCGATGTCGTCGATCTCGGGATGGCGGCGCATCAGGTCGGTCAGCAGCAGCCGGTTCTTGAGCAACTGCAGCAGTTGCGCGTAGAAGTTGACCGTTCCGGCCGGGTGCAGGTCGTCGACCTCCCGCAGCGCGGCAAGTAAGACGTCCAGCCGCTCGCGGTAGTCGCCCGGTCCGAAGTCGTGCAGACCGGTGTCGGCGCTGGCTTGCGCGTGCAGCGCGTCGGCGTCCAGCGGGCACACCGGGACCATCGTGGCCATCATGTCGAGGATCTGCTGGGCCTCGGGACTGAAGCGCGGCGACTCGAGATCGTCGAGGCGGGCAGGGCGTGCAGCGTTCACGAATCGGTATTGTAGCCCCGTGCTACTGTCAATTTCGTCATGGCAGTGGCTGTTTCGGTCGCGTGAAAGGAATCCGCGCATGGCCCACGAGTCGAGCGCTGCCTGGCACGAATTGCTCGATCTAGTCGGTTCGCTGGACCATTCTTTCCTCGAGGGCGACCGCGCGGTGACCGACGACCGGCACGTCGCCGACGGCTATCGCACGCTCGCCATCACGCTGGGGGTCGCCTTCGACACCTACCTGTTCCCCGAGCCCGGTCGTCCGCAGTTCGTCGCGGTCAACACGCCGCTGCGCCGCGACCGCCGGTGGGGCGGCGACAACACCGACGCCTACTACTACATGTGCCCGGTCGATCCGGCGCGCCGCTACCGCATCAGCGGCAACGCCGGCGACAGCGTGTACTTCTCGGTGACCGCCTACAACGAGCCGTCGCCGGGAGCATGGTCGGACAAGGTGGTCGCGATCGTCCGCGACAGCGATCTCGACGTCGACGCCGACGGCAACTTCTCCTTCGACTTCGGTCCCGCGCCCGACGCCGCCGCGCTAGTCACCCGCGACTACCAGGCCAATCCCATGACCGGCCGCCCGGTGAGTTGGCATATTGAGGCGCTCGACGAGCCCGACCCGCTGCGGCACGGCGACGCCCAGACCGCGGCGGCCCTGCGGGCGACTGCCACCTGGTTGCGCACGATGTTCGCCATCGTGCCGCTGGCGGTCGGGGCACGCGTCGACGACCAGCACGCGCTGGGACACGAGACCTCGCAGACCGCAAATCACTTCGCTGATCCCTACCAGGTCCCCGACGCCAACTTCGGCTGGTCGGCGCGCGATGCCTGCTACTCCTACGGCAGCTTCGTGCTCGACGACGACGAGGCCCTGGTCATCACGCATCAACCCCCGCAGTGCAGGTTCTGGAACATGGTGGTGTGGAACCAGTTCATGGCCACCTACGGCGCCGCCGAGGGCCCCGACGCCCGCTGCTCGATCAACGGCCACAGCGCGGTCGCCAACAGCGACGGCTCGGTGACCATCGTGTTGTCCCGGGCGAGGACCTCCCATCCGAACTCGCTCACCACGCTGGGCTATCCGCGCGGAAACCTCGCTTTCCGGTGGTTTCTGGCCGACGCCGTGCCGGCGCGCCCTGAGGTGATGCTGGTCAAGACATCACAAGCACCGACCGACGTGCACTGAAAGCAGGGCAGCAGTATGTGGGACTTCGAAACAGACCCCGACTACCAGGCGAAGCTCGACTGGGTCGTGGAATTCATGGCCGACGAGCTCGAACCGCTCGATCTGGCGCCGCTGGATCCCTACGACAAGAACAACGACGCGATGATGGCGATCCTGCGGCCCCTGCAGCAACAGGTGAAGGACCGGGGGTTGTGGGCGGCGCATCTGCGCCCCGAGCTCGGTGGTCAGGGCTTCGGGCAGGTCAAGTTGGCGTTGCTCAACGAGATCCTGGGCCGTTCCCGCTGGGCGCCGTCGGTCTTCGGCTGCCAGGCACCGGACTCGGGCAACGCCGAGATCCTCGCGCTGTTCGGCACCGACGCGCAGAAGGCGCGCTACCTGCAGCCGCTGCTCGACGGCGAGATCACCTCGTGCTACTCGATGACCGAGCCCGAGGGCGGCTCGGACCCGGGACAATTCGTCACCGCCGCGACCCGCGACGGCGACGACTGGGTGATCAACGGCGAGAAGTGGTTCTCCACCAATGCCAAACACGCGTCGTTCTTCATCGTCATGGCCGTCACCAACCCCGAGGCCCGCACCTACGACAAGATGTCGCTGTTCATCGTTCCCGCCGAGACGCCGGGCATCGAGATCGTCCGCAATGTCGGGGTGGGAACCGAATCCGGCGCACGCGCCACGCACGCCTACGTCCGCTACCGCGACGTCCGCGTCCCCGCCGATCATGTCCTGGGCGGTGAGGGAAAGGCGTTCATGATCTCCCAGACGCGCCTCGGTGGTGGCCGCATCCATCACGCGATGCGGACGATCGCTCTGGCGCGCAGCGCATTCGACATGATGTGTGAGCGGGCGGTGTCACGCACGACCAGGCAGGGACGGTTGGCAGACTTCCAGATGACGCAGGAGAAGATCGCCGACAGCTGGATCCAGATCGAGCAGTTCCGGTTGCTGGTGCTGCGCACGGCATGGCTGATCGACAAGCACCACGACTACCAGAAGGTGCGCCGTGACATCGCGGCGGTGAAGGTCGCCATGCCTGCGGTACTGCATGACGTCGCGCAGCGGGCCATGCATCTGCACGGCGCACTCGGCGTCTCCGACGAGATGCCCTTCGTCAAGATGATGGTCGCCGCCGAGTCGCTGGGTATCGCCGACGGTGCCACCGAACTACACAAGATGACGGTGGCCCGTCGCACGCTGCGTGAATACGAGCCCGTGACAACGTCTTTCCCGTCCGCGCACATCCCGACCCGCCGCGCTGCGGCGGAGGCGCGGCTGGCCGAGCGCCTAGAACACGCGATCGCCCAGTTCTGACGAGTCAGGTGATGTAGCGGACGATGCTTTCCGCCACACACGCCGGCTTGGGCGAGCCCTCGATCTCCACCGTGGTCGACATGATCGCCTGAACGGCACCGTCGCCGAGGTCGTCGATACTGACCAACGACGTCTGGGCGCGCACCCGGGACCCGACCGGCACTGGCGCGGGAAACCGGACCTTGTTGAGGCCGTAGTTGATGCCGAGCTTGATCCCCTTGACGGTGTACATCTGGTGCTGCAGCCGGGGCAGCAGCGCCAGCGTCATGAATCCGTGGGCGATGGTCGTTCCGAACGGGCCCTTGGCTGCCCGCTCCGGATCGACGTGAATCCACTGGTGATCGCCCGTCGCATCGGCGAACAGGTTGACGTCGTCCTGGGTGACCGTCACCCAGTCGCTCTGGCCGATCGTCTCGCCGGTGACGGCGGCGAGGTCGGCGACGGACTCAAAGGTGCGCATGAGGACATACATTAGGCCCCCTAAGCCGTAGCGGCACAATAGGTGCATGCGGCTGCTGTTGATTGCCGACACCCACGTCCCGAACCGCGCCCGCGATCTCCCGGGGCCGGTGTGGGACGAGGTCGCGGCGGCGGACGTCGTCATTCATGCCGGCGACTGGGTGGC
This sequence comes from uncultured Mycobacterium sp., assembly GCA_964653535.1. Classification (GTDB taxonomy): domain Bacteria; phylum Actinomycetota; class Actinomycetes; order Mycobacteriales; family Mycobacteriaceae; genus Mycobacterium. The sequence continues at coordinate 9,369 of CAZZHX010000002.1, forward strand.
GCCTGCGTTGCTCGACGAACTCGAGGCGCGCGCGGCCCGGCTGATCGCGTGCTGGGGCAACAACGACGGTCCCGCGGTGCGGGCGCGGCTCCCCGAACGGGTCGACGTGGCCCTCGGCGGCGTGCGCTTCACCGTCGTGCACGAGACAGGTTCCGCCGCGGGCCGTGACGGCCGCATGTCACGGCTGTGTCCACAGACTGACGTTCTGGTGTTCGGGCACAGCCACATCCCCTGGGATACGACGACCGCAGGTGGGCTGCGGCTGCTCAACCCCGGATCACCCACCGATCGCCGCCGGCAACCGTTCTGCACCTACATGACCGCGTCGGCCGAGAACTGCACGCTGTCTGAGGTCGTCCTGCACCCTGTTGCGCCGCAGGGTTTCCCGGATCCCACGGCCGATTCCGAGCCGAGGCTCAATCGTTAGCGAACCGCGATCACCCATCCCGGCCGCGACGCACGGATGACCCGCTACTGGCGTGTTTGACTGCGCAGGCGAACAGATTCGCCCGCGTGCAGCGGCAATCGGAACTTGGGATGGGTAGGGAGCTATGTCGTTCTTTGGCGAGATGCGAAAGGTGCGTGGCGCAGCGGTAGCCATGCCGCGCCGGCTGGCTGTCGCGGTGACGGGGGCGGCCCTGTTGTCGGGCCTGATCGGCGCCGTCGGCGACTCACCCACCGCGGGGGCTTTCTCGCGGGCGGGGCTTCCCGTCGAATACCTGCAGGTGCCCTCGGCGTCGATGGGCCGCGACATCAAGGTCCAGTTCCAGGCCGGCGGAGAGCACGCGGTGTACCTGCTCGACGGCCTGCGGGCACAGGACGACTACAGCGGCTGGGACATCAACACTCCGGCCTTCGAGGAGTACTACCAGTCCGGCCTGTCGGTGATCATGCCCGTCGGCGGCCAGTCCAGCTTCTACAGCAACTGGTACCAGCCCTCGCAGGGCAACGGCCAAAACTACACCTACAAGTGGGAGACGTTCCTGACCCAGGAGATGCCGGCCTGGTTGCAGGCGAACAAGAACATCTCACCGGTCGGCAACGCCGCGGTGGGCTTGTCGATGTCGGGCGGTTCGGCGCTGATCCTGGCGGCGTACTACCCGCAGCAGTTCCCCTACGCCGCCGCGCTGTCGGGGTTCCTCAACCCGTCCGAGGGCTGGTGGCCGACGCTGATCGGTCTGGCGATGAACGACGCGGGCGGGTACAACGCCAACAGCATGTGGGGTCCCTCGAGCGACCCGGCGTGGAAGCGCAACGACCCGATGGTGCAGATTCCGCGGCTGGTGGCGAACAACACCCGGCTCTGGATCTACTGCGGCAATGGCGCCGCGAACGATCTCGGCGGTGACAACGTGCCAGCGAAGTTCCTGGAGACCATGACGCTGCGCACCAACCAGCAGTTCCAGAGCACCTACGCTGCAACGGGTGGACGCAACGCCGTGTTCAACTTTCCGGCCAACGGCACCCACTCGTGGGCCTACTGGGACCAGCAGTTGGTCGCCATGAAGCCCGACATTCAGCAGGTGCTGCTGCGGCCCAGCCCCGCGGCCGCCTAGCGCAGACGGATAAAGCCGGCATCGGCAGCAGCGCACCGGTCAGCGCTGCTGCCGATGCCTATTTTTGACGCCTATTCTTCCAGCCCTGCCTCGGCGTCGGCGCGGGAAAACACGTGGCGATCCTGGTGCAGGTAGGTGTAGCCGGTAGTCACCGCGCACACGACCGTGGCGGCCACTAGCATCCCGGCCCCATCGGTCACAAGGCCGATGCCACCGCCCACCGCGGCGCCGATGACGAAGCTGGCTAACAGCAGGAAGTAGCCGAGCCAATCAGCCGCCCGCCCCCCCGCGATGTGACGCTCGATGCCCTGGCCCATCTTGACCATCGTTCCCGTCACATAGCTCAACGGAATCGACACCTCGCCGTTCTTGACGAACGACGTGTTCAACGCGCCATTGGCGAACGCCAACAAGAGAATGGGTCCGAAGTCGAGATCTTTCTCCGACGACACTTTATCGAGCAGGTCGACCCCAGTGGCCGCCAGCAACGTCAAGGTCGCCAGCACGGTCGGGCCGTGTGGGTGGTCCACCCAGAAGTGGCGCCGGCACGCCGACGCAATCACCACCCCCGCGACGAACGCGACCATCAGCAGCCCGGCGCTCACGGCCTGCCACGACTGTCCGGTGAAGTACCCCAGCACGCCGCGTTGGGCGTTGCCCGTCATGAACACGACGAAGTAGCCCTCGGAGTAGAGGAAAGAGATCGCCCCGAGCACGCCGGCCAGCACGGCGAGGACCCACGACAACCGCGTCTCAGGGTTGAAAATCTCGCCCGCCACACGTCCATGCTGTCAGACGCGAACCCGGCTCACCCAGCGGCGGTGATCCGGGCGATCGACCGCAATGGGATCGACAACCAACCCGGCCGGTGACGGGCCTCATAGCCTGCCTCGTAGACGGCCTTGTCGAGTTCGTAGGCGGCCAGCACTCGGGCGGAGTCTCGCGGGTCGGTCCCCGACACGGCCGCGTACCCGTCGCAGAACGCGGCGCAGTTGCGCTTCACCCATTCGCGGGCGCGAGCCGCCCGTTGTTTGTCTGCCTTGTCCGACTGCTCCGAGGCCTGGTCCACCAGAGGTGCGTAGGCGGCGTATTCGAACGAGCGCAGCACCCCGGCCACGTCGCGTAGCGGCGAGTCGGGCGCCCGGCGGTCGTCGAGCGGCTGGCCCGGCTCGCCCTCGAAGTCGATCAGCAGCCAGCCCTCCGGGGTGCGCAGCACCTGGCCCAGGTGCAGATCGCCGTGCACCCGCTGCACGGTGATCGTCTCGCCCGCGAGCGCGCCAAACCGCTCCTCGATGGTCGCGGCGTACGTCCGGAGCTCGGGCACCGCCGCCACCGTCGACGCCAGCCGCGCCAGCATGGTGTCCACCGGGAACGGCGCTCCCACAGAGCCGAATTGCTCGGCCAACGTCGCATGCACCGACGCGACGGCCTCGCCGAGCCGGGTGGCCTCGGCGGCGAAGTCGCCGCCGACTTCGTAGGCGTACAGGTCGCCCTCCGCGAACAGGTCGCGGACGCTGGCGCTCGCCATGGCCCAGCCTTCGGCGGCGTTGGACGCGAACTCGGTCACCATGCCCAACGGCCACACCTCGCCAACCGGATGACCGCCCGGTTCGCCACCCGCCGACACCATCTCGTAGCCGCCCAGCAGGCGGGCCACGTGCGGGTTGCCGGCGCGGCCGAGCACCCGGTTGAGCTCGATGTCGGGATTGACCCCGCTGCTGACCCGGCGAAACAGCTTCAGGATCGCCCGCCGATCGAAGATCACGCTGGTGTTGCTCTGCTCGGCATCGAAGACGTGCGCCGTGGCCTCCGTCGGAAGGGTGGCCGTGGGTTCCCTAGTGAAGGTCACCGTCGTGTCCGCCGAATCCCGCACGGCCGAGGCGTCGATCAGCGACAGCACGAATTGCGCCGCGTCGGCGTCGTAGAGCCCGTCGAAACCGGTCCGGCCGTCGGCGGCGCCGATCGTCGCGACCGCGCTGTACTCCGACAGCGGTTCCGCATCCCACCCGACGATCACCTGGTAGCGCTCGGACGGCCCATCGGCATAACGGGCGTCGATCAGTACCAGGTCGAGACCCTCCCGGAGCGGGACGACCACGCCGGCCTCGGCGGCCGCCAGCCGGCGGTTGCGTCCGGCATACCAACGCTGCTGCGGCAGCCACTCCGACCAAGGCAGCGCGGCCGGGTTCCCGGCGGGCCCCGTCACGGGTTCTCTTCCCGCGCGGGGGCCAGCTCGAACCAGTAGAAGCCGTGTCCCGGCAGGGTCAGCAGGTACGGCAGGTAGCCGATACGGGGAAACTCCACATGTCCGGTCAGCTCGACCGGGGTGCACCCGCTCCAGTGCTGCAGATCCAGTTCGATGGGCTGCGGGAATCGCGACAGGTTGTGGACGCACAGCACGACGTCGCGGGCGTCGCCGACCTGGCGGACGAACGCCAGCACCGACGGGTTGGAGCTGCCGAGTTCGGCGAACGTCCCGACGGCGAACGCCGCGTGGCGGCGGCGCACCGAGAGCATCGTGCGCGTGAAGTTCAGCAGCGAGGTCGAGGTGTCGCGCTGCGCCTCCACGTTGACGGCCTGGTAGCCGTAGACCGAGTCCTGGATGGGCGGCAGGTAGAGCCGGCCCGGATTGGCTTGGGAGAAACCGGCATTGCGGTCGGGGGTCCATTGCATCGGGGTGCGCACGCCGTCGCGGTCGCCCAGCCAGATCACGTCACCCATGCCGATCTCGTCACCGTAGTAGAGGACCGGCGAGCCTGGCAGGGACAGCAGCAGCGCGGTGAACAGTTCGATCTGGTTGCGGTCGTTCTCCAGCAGCGAGGCCAGCCGGCGACGGATGCCGACGTTGGCCTTCATCCGCGGATCCTTGGCGTACTCGGAGTACATGTAGTCACGTTCGTCGTCGGTGACCATCTCCAGCGTCAACTCGTCGTGGTTGCGCAGGAAGATTCCCCACTGGGCCAGCTCCGGGATCTGCGGCGTCTGCGCCAGGATCTCGGAGACGGGGAACCGCGACTCGCGACGCACCGCCATGAAGATGCGGGGCATCAGCGGAAAGTGGAACGCCATGTGGCATTCGTCGCCGCCGGTGCTGGGATCGCCGAAATACTCCACGACGTCGGCCGGCCACTGGTTGGCCTCGGCCAGCAGCAGCCGGCCCGGGAACTCGTCGTCGACGACCTTGCGGACCCGCTTGAGGAACGCGTGCGTCTCGGGCAGGTTTTCGCAGTTGGTGCCCTCACGCTCGAACAGATACGGCACCGCGTCCAGGCGCAACCCGTCGATCCCGAGGCCCAGCCAGAAGCGGATGACGTCGATCATCGCCTCCTGCACGGCCGGGCAGTCGTAGTTCAGGTCCGGCTGGTGGGAGAAGAACCGGTGCCAGTAGAACTGGCGACGGACCGGATCGAACGTCCAGTTCGACTCCTCGGTGTCGACGAAGATGATGCGGGCGTCCGCGTAGCGCTCGCTGGTGTCGCTCCACACGTAGTAGTCGCCGTACGGCCCGCCGGGGTCGCGGCGCGACTCCTGGAACCAGGGGTGCGACTCCGACGTGTGGTTCATCACCAGGTCGGTGATGACCCGGATCCCGCGCTGGTGCGCCGCGTCGAGCAGCGCCACGAAGTCGTCAACCGTGCCGAACTCTGGGAGCACCTTGTAGAAGTCGCGGACGTCGTAGCCGCCGTCGCGCAGCGGCGAATCGCAGAACGGCGGGAGCCAGATGCAGTCGATCCCCAGCCACTGTAGGTAGTCCAGGCGCGCCAGCAGACCCCGCAGATCACCGGACCCGTCGGCGTTGGCGTCGAAGAAGGCGCGGACCAGCACCTCGTAGAACACGGCGTGCTTGAACCAGATCGGGTCGGCGGGCAGTGCGGCGGCCCGGGTGAAGTCCCCCGCCTTCGGGTGTTCGACCACACCCCCCTCGACGTGGCTGCCCGCCGCCGGGTCGGGTTCTCGCACCACGCTCAGGCCGGCGGGCCCTCGGCCAGCGTCACATTCTGCGTCAGGTTGGCGCCGCTCGAGGTGCGGACGGTCACGGGGATGGTGTCCCCGGGGTGGTGCGGGACGAGGACGTCGGTCATCGAGTTCGCGCCGTTGATCGGCGCGCCGTCGATCTGCATGACGATGTCGCCGGGCGAGATCCCGGCCTCGGCGGCCGGGCCGCCGGTGACCACGCGCTGGACCCGCGCTCCGCCACCGCTGTTGTCGGTGACGCCGAGGCCTAGGAAGGCCGTCGGCCCGATGTGGGTGGTCCGCGATGCGGTGCCGGACCTGATCTGGTTGGCGACTCCCATCGCGAAGCCGATCGGAATGGCGAATCCCTGTCCGCCGGAGAACTTGTAGCTGTCGCTGGCGGCGGTGTTCATGCCGATCACCTGGCCGCCGCTGTTGACCATGGGTCCACCGGAGTCGCCCGGCCTGATCGGGGCGTCCGCCTGGATCAGCCCGCCCAGCTCCTCGTTAGCACCGGTCAGGGTATCGGTCGCCGAGACGCTCTGGTTGACCGCGACCACACGGCCGGCCACCGCGCTGGGCATCCCGCCCTGGCCACCGGCGTTGCCCAGCGCGATGACGGGTTCGCCGACGGCGATCCCGCCACCGATGACGGCGGTCGGGAGTCCCGACGCGCCCCGCAACTGCACCACCGCGACGTCCTGCGTCCGGTCGTAGCCGACCACGTCGACGGGGTAGGTCTGGCCGTCGCTGACGGAGAACGCGTTGATCTCCGTAGCGCCCGCGATCACGTGGTTGTTGGTCAGGATGACGCCGCTGGGGTCGAGGACGATGCCGGTGCCCGCCCCGACCGCGTTGTTGTAGCCGAACCTGGTGTTGATGTTGACGATCTGCGAGGCCACCTGGCCGATCATCGCCGACGGGTCGAGCGGCGCCAGGGGACGGGCCGGGGCGGAAAACCCCGGAGGTGCGGCGAGTGCGGGCGCCGTGCCGGATGCGAGCCCCAGCCCGGACCCCAGCAGAACCACGGTCAGCGCGCTGACGGACCTCAATCCCCAGCGGTGGTGTGATCTCCTCATGCCTCACCTTCCTTTATTGACAACCGTAATGCAGACAGCTGCCGATGGCAGTCGCAAACCGCGTTTGGCGTGCCGGTTTTGTGGGCTTTCGCAGCCAGTGCCGCGAGAACTTCGCTGCGAGCGTAACCCCAACCGGCACGGACCGGATTCCCAGGAGCGCAGGTCAGTAGGACGCCGCCACCCCCGGCGGGGTTATTTCACCGCCACCCCGTACGGATTGGCGCCGACGGCGATGGTGGCGACCAGGGTGCCTGCGGGGTTGATCACCGACACCGAGTTACTACCTTGGTTGACGACGTAGATGTCACCGGGGGTCTGCTGGCGGAGGCCGCCCGCGCCCCCAACCCCGCCGGGGCCGACTGAACCATAGGGACCGCTGGCAGATGCGATCAACG
>CAZZHX010000002.1:16452-49608 GCA_964653535.1 uncultured Mycobacterium sp.
CCGCCTCGGCCACCGCGTACCTGCCCCCCGAACTGGTCAACGCCTGTACGAAATGGCTGTGGAACGCCGCCCCGTGCTCAGAGAACAGCGCCGCGACCGACGCCGACACCTCATCGCCCGCGGCCGCCACCACCGACGTGGTCATCGGCGCGGCCGCGGCATGAGCCTGGCTGATCGCCGACCCGACGCCCGCCAGGTTCCCACTAGCCGCCGCCACAACATCCGGGGACACAAACACAAACGACACCACGGGACTCCCATCGGCGACACGTAAAAACACGGCACGAAGGCGCCGGCAGAATGAGAAACTACCGATCCGAAGCCCCACGAGAATCCGTAAAATTACTGCCATTTCCGAGGACTACCCGCGCCCCGATTAGGCTCACTCGGTGGGCGCTGACCGCCTGGCCGGCTTCGACCCCCTGGCCAGCTTCGCCGGCTCACCGGTGGCTCGCCTGGCCACCGCCTCGCCCGACGGCACACCCCATCTGGTTCCGGTGGTGTTCGCGGTCGGCTCAGACGGCGGGGACAGCGTCATCTACACCGCCGTCGACGCGAAACCTAAAACCACACGACGGTTGCGCCGCCTGGCCAACATCGACGACAACCCGCAGGTCTGTCTGCTGGTCGATCACTACACCGACGACTGGACGCGATTGTGGTGGGTGCGGGTCGACGGCGTAGCCGCGGTTCACCACGATGGCGACGCGATGACGGCGGGCCAGCGGCTGCTGCGGGCGAAGTATCCCCAGTACCTATCGGTCCCGATCGACGGCCCGGTGATCGCGGTGACGGGGCTTCGCTGGTCGAGCTGGCACGCCTGAGCCGCACGACGGGAGCGGTATCGTCGTGCCATGATCCAGTTACTCGCCCTGTCGACGGTCAACGGGCTTCCCGCGCACATCCTGCTCAATCATGTCGTCGTGGTCCTGGGACCCCTGGCGGCCATTCTGGCGGTGCTGTGCGCGGTGTGGCCCGCGGCGCGGCGGCGGCTGATCTGGCAGGTTCTGCTGCTGGCCGCGGGGACACTGGTGGTGGTTCCGCTCACCACCGATTCAGGTGGATGGCTGGCCGCCCGGGTCGGTGACTCGCCCGCGCTCAATCAGCATGCCGGCTACGGTGACACCCTTATCTACTTCGTGGCGGCGCTGGTGGTCGCGATCGCGCTGCTGGCCGTGGTGCACGTCAGGCAGCAGCGCGGAGCGCAAATCCCCGTAGCCGTGCACATCCTGGTCGGGGTGCTGGTGCTCGCCGCGGCGGGCAGCACCCTGTTCCGGACCTATCTGGTCGGCGATTCGGGCGCGCGGGCCGCGTGGGGTGATGTGGTGTCAACCGTGAAATCGTCGGGCCCGTAACGTAACGTGGTCTCGTTTACGGCGTTCCCGGCGTCTCGCCGGGTCCCGAAAGGTCTGGGAGGGTCTCGAAGGTGAAGCCCAAGCGTGGAGCTGTTGGTCGTCTCGTCGCCGCGGTGGCGATCACGTCGGTGGGCCTGTTCGGCACCGCGGCCCCCGGCCGGGCCGCCGTCGGCGCTGCCGTTCCGGGCGTCGCCTCGGTGTCGCCGGCAAACGGCGCGGTGGTGGGCGTCGCCCACCCGATCGTGGTGACGTTCGCCGCGCCCGTCACCGATCGGGCCGGCGCCGAACGGTCGATTCGCGTCACCTCGCCGAGCGGCATGCCCGGACACTTCGAGTGGCTCGCCGACACCGTTGTGCAATGGGTTCCGGCGCGGTACTGGCCCGCCCACTCCCACGTATCGGTCGGTGTTCAGGCGTTGACAACCGGGTTCGGGACCGGTGACGCGCTACTCGGCGTGGCGAGCATCTCCGCGCACACCTTCACCGTCAGCCGCAACGGTGAGGTGCTCCGCTCCATGCCGGCTTCCATGGGTAAGCCCACCCGGCCGACGCCGATCGGCAACTTCTCCGCCCTGGAAAAGCAGCGCAGCGTGGTGATGGACTCGCGCACCATCGGCATCCCCCTGAGTTCGCCGGAGGGATACAAGATCACCGCCCAGTACGCGGTGCGTGTCACCTGGGGCGGGGTCTATGTGCACTCGGCGCCGTGGTCGGTCGACTCACAGGGCAACTCCAACGTCAGCCACGGGTGCATCAACCTGAGCCCCGACAACGCCGCCTGGTATTTCAACGAGGTCAACGTCGGTGACCCCATCAACGTCGTGGGCTGACGGAGCGCACCGTCAGGCGTGCTCGTCCAGCGATAACGCGAGCACCGCGGTGGGCATCCTCGAGGCGTAGAGGCCGGCCCGCTCCTGCGGCGTCAACGCCCAGGCCTCGGCGAGCATCGTGGCCAAGCGCCGCAGCAGCGCAAGCATCCCCATGCTGCGTGACAGTACTCCGGCATCGTCAATCCTGGTGACGAAAACGACGCGTTGTCAGGACAACCACGCGCCGGGCTGCCGGGTTCCGATTGGCCGCGACCGCCTCGGCTAGCCTCGGGTGAATGGCCACCACGTTGCAGGATCCCCGGGTCGCCGGGGCGCTCGGGCGCATGTACGCAGCGGCGGAGAACCAGATGGTGGCGCTGGGCGACAAGCGCGCCGAACTCAACCGGCCGATGACCGCATGGGAACGATCCGAGGTGATGAGCGAGTTTTACATCCCGGTCACCCCGGAGGCCGGCCGTCTGTTGTACGCCTTGGTGCGGGCCACCCGCCCGGCGACCGTCGTCGAGTTCGGGATGTCCTTCGGCATTTCCGCCATCCACCTAGCGGCGGCGGTGCGCGACAACGGCATGGGCCGAGTGGTGACCACCGAGCTCAACGAGCCCAAGATAGCGGCCGCGACGACGACGTTCGCCGAGATCGGCCTGGATGACGTGATCACCGTTCTCGAGGGCGACGCGCTCACCACGCTGGCCGATCTGCAGGAGCCGGTCGACTTCGTCCTGCTCGACGGTTGGAAGAACCTGTACCTTCCGGTGCTCGAGCTGATCGAACCGCGCCTGTCCCCGGGTGTCCTGGTGGTCGCGGACAACACCAACTCGCCCGAACTGCAGCCGTATCTCGACCGGGTGCGCGATCCCGACAACGGCTACGTCAGCTTCAACCTGCCGATCCGCGACGACGACAGCATGGAGATCAGCTGTCGCACAGCCGATGAGGGCTGATCGGTCCTACCGCAGGGATTCCTCGAGCCACGGGGTCAGCCATGTCACTCCTTCCGGGGTGAGGTGGACGCCGTCGCTGCGGACCCGGACGCCGTCGACCTTGGCGGTGTACACACCATCCGGGCAGAGCTTCTTGTTCAGGTCCAGGATCGAGACGCCGCGGTGATGACCAACCGTCGTGCGCAGCATGGTGTTCCACTGGTTGACCCGGTCGGGCTGGTCCTCGGGATACAAGCGCCCGTCCGGCGTCTCGCCGCCGCGGCTGAAGGGCACGGTGGCGACCACGACGCGCACCCCGGCGCCGGTGAGGATGTCCAGCGCCCGTTCCAGCTCGCCGTTGAGGTACGCATCGAAGGTCGGGGAGCCGATGTGGGTCCACCGCCCCTCGTTGACGCGATCGACGGTCTCCCAGCGGCCGATCACCAACAGGGTGACGTCCGGCTGGTCCCGGTTGACCTGCTTCGACCATCGGATGGGCCAGCTGTCGCATTCCGGTTTCTGTTCAAGGGTTTCCCCGATGTAGCGGTACGGCGAGCCACGCACCAGGCTGCAGCCGACGACGGTGTGGTCGAGGAACGCGAACCCCGGCGTCGGCGGCAGGTAGTGCATCCAGGTCCAGCCGATGGAATCGCCGAACACCGACACGGTGAAGGGCCGGTTGGGATCCCGGGGTCTCGGGTGGGTCCAGTCCGGGGGTGACGGGGAGACCGCCGCCACCGCCGCGACGCCGGGCGGCAGGCCCGGCTCGCGCAGCCCAGACCCGACGCCAACCGGCACCAGCAGCAGGATCACCGCGGCGGCGGTGACCATGCTCGCGGCCGCCAACGGCAGCAACGGCACCGCCACCGGGCGCCAGCGCCGGATGGGCTGCTCGACCAGCCACCACGAGCCGGCCGCCACCGCGACCGTCGCGACGCACCGGGCGGCGAACAGCGGCAGTCCGGTCCAGCCGGTGCGTTCGCCGTTGAGGGCCATGAAGATCGGCCAGTGCCACAGGTACACGCCGTAGGAGATGGTGCCCAGCCAGGTCAGCGGACGCCAAGTGAGCATGCGGGCGGCCACTCCGCGCTGCTCCACCGCGACCGGCGCGACGACGAGGACGGCGGCGAGAGCGACGCCGGTCAGCAGCCCGTGGTGGAACTCGCCGGCGCTGCCCGTCGCGTAGTGCGCGGCTTCAGCGAGCCCGGCCAGGCCGACGAACGGCAGCACGCGGGCCGCCCGCCGTCCCCACCGGGTTCGGATCAGGCACCAGCCGCGGTTCAGCGCCGGCCAGTCCCCGACCAGCAGGGCCGCCGCCGCAGAACCGATCAGCAACGCCTGCGCCCGGGTGTCGGTCCCGAAATAAACCCGGTCGCGGGTGTCGTCAGAGGCCAGGACGGCGGCGGCCACGGCGGAGCCCAGCGCGCCTACGGCGGCAATCGCGAACATGGCCAACCGCACCTCACCCACGGTCGCCCGGACGAAGCGGCGCCTGGCCCACTGCGCCAGCAGCAGGGTCGCCCCGATCAGCAGCATCGGCCAGAGGAAGTAGTACTGCTCCTCCACCCCGAGCGACCAGGTGTGCTGCAGCGGCGACGGGGTGCCCCGGGTGAAGTAGTCGGTCTTGGTGGCGACGAACCGCCAGTTGGCAACCCACAGGAACGCCGCGACCGCGTCGTCGCGCAGACCGTCCAGGGACTGGTCGGGAAGCAGCCCGCGGGCGGCGACGACGGTGAGCACCATCAGCACCAGGGCCGGCAACAACCGGCGCGCCCGCCGAATCCAGAAGGCCGCCACGCCGATGCGGCCGGCGCGTCCCAGTTCGTCCAGCAGCAGCGCGGTGATCAGGAAACCGCTGAGGACGAAAAAGACGTCGACGCCAATGAATCCGCCGCTCAACCCGGTCACACCGCCGTGCCCGACGAGCACCAGGGCAACGGCTATCCCGCGCAGCCCGTCCAGCGCCGGGATGCCGCCACGCCGTTCGGGTCGGTCCCGGACCGCCAGCCGGCCTTTGCGGCGCACCGGAGCGATCCACCGGGGCCGCCCAGCAGGATGCGCCGGTGCAGGGTCTACCCCGCCCGGCTCAACGCTTGCTGTCAGCGGGCCTTGACCACCGTCTTGCCCGGCGCCATGGGTGATGCCGATACGTCGCTGCCCCTCGTCTGGATCGGGGAAATCGTAGTTGCGGCACAGCGGGATTCGGGGGACGACACGCGAGGGGCCGGCAACTACGTCTCGAAGTGACGGCGAATGCCCGCCAGCATCTCGACGTGCGCCTTGACCCCTTCGCGGATCGTCACCCCGGCCAGGGGCCGCGGCGCGGAAAATCGGACCCGCTCGGTGACGCGGGTGCCGGTGGGAATCGGCTCGAAGCTGACCACCCCCCGCAGGTGGATCCCGGGTGGCTGGTCGGCCTCGGTGATCACGTCACCGTCGGCGGGCACCCACAGCCGCGCGCGATAGGTGATCGTCATCGTGAACGGGCCCACGGGGACGCGGTCGACAACGCGGTAGGTCCGCTCGAATCCGCCGCCAGTCGGGCCGCTGGACACCAACTCCACCGACACGATCAGCGGATGGACTGCCCGGATGTTGTTCAGATCCACGTAGAAGTCGCGGACCTGCTCGGGCGGGGCGGGCACGTCGTCGCTCATCGTGCGCTCGGTGTGGACGTACCACCAGCTCATGGGGACAGCTCCGCGAGCAGACCGGCCGTGCGCCATCCCACCAGCGCGGCGAACACGGCGAACACGCCGATCGTGACCGCAATTCCGACCACGGTGCGACGCGCCTCGGGCGGGTAGACGTACGCGGCGGCGACCAGCGTGCCCGTCACCAGGCCGCCGATATGCGCCTGCCAGCTGATCCGCTGCGCGCTGATCGCCGGGACGACGAAGGTGAAGACCATGTTGAACACGATGACCCAGGCAACCCCGCGGACGTCCAGCGACAACCGCCTGCCCACCACGAACATCGCCCCGAAGAGGCCGAAAATGGCCCCGGAGGCACCCGCAGTGGACGTGTCAAGCGGCGCCAGCAGGTAGGCCAGGACAGAGCCACCCAGCCCGCTCAGCGCATACAGGGCCCCGAATCGCGTTCGGCCCAGCCACCTTTCGAGCGGCGGTCCGACAAAGTAGAGCGCCACCATGTTCAACAGCAGATGCGTGAGGCCGTAGTGCAGGAATGCCGACGTCACCAGACGGTCGAACTGCCCGTCGGCGACGGCCGGCGGCCACAGGACGTACCGCCGTTCGACGTCCTTCGACGCCGTCTCGGCGACGAAGGCGGCCAGGTTGACCGCGATCAGCGCGTAGGTGACCACCGGCAGGCCAGATCCCCGCTCCCCGACACGCGGCTGGCGAACGGTCCTGGCCCCCGCCTCGACGCACTCCACGCACTGGTGCCCCACGGCGGCGTCGCGCATGCAGTCCGAGCAGATGGAGCGCTCGCACCGGTTGCAGCGGACGTGCGCCGGGTGACCCGGGTGCCGATAGCAACTCGGCGCCACGATCGGCGATGGCGGCGCGCTCTCCTGGTTCACCGCACCATTGTCCCGCACCCGTGGTCGGCCACGTTTTGTAGACTCGTCACTGCACCCGGCATCGCGGGCGTGATCGAAGGGCGACACAGGGTGACTGAGTGAAAATTCCGGGCCTGACCGGCGTCGTCGCTGGTGTGGCGGGCGCCGTGCAGGCGCTGACCAGCCCGGTCAATGAGTTGGTCGGCCCGGTAGTGCAGTCGATGGCCGACACCACGGGTCGGGCGCTGGGGGTGAACGGTTTCACCGCCGGCGCGTCGAGTGGCATCACGCCGCCCATCCGCTGGCAGAGCGGACGGCGAGTCCACCTGGACCTGGACCCCCTGCGGCCGTTTCCCGACTGGCACGAAAATGCGGCGTCGGTGGAAGAGCCGGTGCGCAGGATCGCGGGGGTCGCCTCTGCCCACGTCGAGGGGTCGCTCGGGCGCCTCGTCGTCGAGCTCGACACCGACGCCGATGGCGCCGCTGTTCTGGATGAGATCAAGCGAACGGTGTGTGAGGTTGCGGCCGACCTGACGCTGGTGGCGCCCAGGTCGGCGCCGCGGACCGCTGCTTTCGCTGACCCGGGCAACCCGCTGGCGTTCCTGGTGCCGTTGTCCGCGGCGGCCATGGACGTGGCGGCGATCGGTGTCGCGGTAACCGGCTCGATGGGCTGGTTACCGGCCGCCCCCCAAGGCGCGCGGGCGGCGGCCGCGCTGCTGAAATATCAGCCCAGGATTAAGGGCGTGCTGGAGTCGCGGCTGGGCCTGGTCGGCGCCGAGATCGCGCTGAGTGCGTCGACCGCGCTGGCCAACGGGCTCTCCCAGGCGGTCGGCAGCCCGCTGCTGGATCTGGCGCAACGCAGCCTGCAGGCCTCCGAGGCGGCGGCCCACCGCCAGCGATGGCGGGAACGCGAGCCCGAATTGGCCTCTCCCACAAGGCCGCAGGCCCCGGTGGTCCCCGTCATCTCGTCGGCCGGAACCACGGCCCACGAGCCCCGGCACAGTTGGGCCGCCGCGGGGGAGGGGTCGAACGTGGTGGTCGGCGGAACCGTCGACGCCGCGATCGATACCGCGAAGGGATCGATGGCGGGCCCGGTGGAGGAGTACACCGATCAGGCCACGAACGCGTCGCTGGTCGCCGCGGCGGGCGCGCTGCTGGCCGGCGGTGGAACAGCAGAAGCCGCGGGCGCGCTGCTGGCCGGCGTGCCGCGGGCGGCGGAGATGGGTCATCAGGCGTTTGCGGCCGTCCTGGGCCGCGGGCTGGCCAACGCCGGGGAGTTGATCCTCGATCCCGGCGCCCTGCGCCGACTGGACCGGGTCGAGGTGATCGTCGTCGATGGGGCGGCGCTGCGCGGCGACCACCGCGCCGTGTTACATGCTCGCGGTGACATCCCGGGCTGGGATGAGGACCGGGTCTATGAGGTCGCCGACGCGCTGCTGCACGGCGAAGAGGCGCCCGAACCCGACTCCGACGAGTTGCCGGCCACCGGTGCGCACCTGCGGTGGATCCGTGCGGTGGAGCCGTCGGCGACGCCCGTCCAGGGCCTCGAACGCGCCGACCTGGTGGTCGACGGCGAGCGCGTCGGGGGCGTCGATGTGGGCTGGGAGGTCGACCCGTTCGCGATTCCGCTGCTGCAGATCGCGCACCGCACCGGGGCACGGGTGGTGCTGCGCCATGTCGCGGGCACCGAGGACCTGACCGCCAGCGTGGCCGCGAGCCACCCCCCGGGTACGCCGCTGCTGTCATTGGTGCGCGGCCTGCGGGCCGACCGGGGGCCGGTGTTGCTGATCACCGCGCTGCACAAGGATCTCGCGTCGACGGACACGCTGGCCGCGCTGGCCATCGCCGACGTCGCCGTGGCCTTGGACGACCCCCGGGCCGCGACGGCGTGGACCGCCGACATCATCACCGGCACCGACCTGGCCGCGGCGGTGCGGATCCTGTCGGCGCTGCCGGTCGCCCGCGCGGCGGCGGAATCGTCCGTGCGCCTGGCCAAGGGCGGCAGCACGCTGGCCGGGCTGCTGCTGGTCACCGGCGACCCGCGCACCGCGAACCAGTTCACCGTGCAGCGCTGGCTCAATCCCGTCAACGCGGCCGCCGCGGCCGCGTTGATGCAGGGCAGCTTCGCGGCCAAGCGGGTTCTGCGGCGGCCCGATCCCACTCCGCAACCGCTGACCGCATGGCACGCCCTGGATGTCGAGATCGTCTACGCCCGCCTCGCCGGCCGCACCCGGCCCCTGGCGGTCGAGCCCGGGACCGCCCCGTGGCGCCAGCTCCTCGACGACCTGTCCTACAAACCACTCATCGCCCCGATGCGGGACCCGGCTGTCCAGGTGGTGCGGCTGCTCTCCGCGACACGGGCCGAGTTGTCCGACCCTCTGACCCCCATCCTGGCCGTGGGCGCGGCGGCGTCGGCGATTGTCGGCAGCAACGTCGACGCCCTGCTGGTCGCGGGCGTCATGGCCGCCAACGCGCTGGTGGGCGGGGCGCAACGGTTGCGGGCCGAGGCGGCGATCGCCGAGTTGTTCGCCGACCAGGACCAGCCCGCGCGCCGGGTCGTCCTGCCGGCGGTCGCCACGGCACGCCGGCGGCTGGAGGCTGCCCGCACCACCGAGCGCACGGTCACGGTGAGCGCGAAGTCGCTGCGGCCGGGCGACATCATCGACCTGACCGCCCCGGAGGTGGTGCCGGCGGATGCCCGCCTCCTCGTCGCCGAAGACCTTGAGGTCGACGAATCCCTGCTCACCGGCGAGTCGTTGCCGGTGGACAAGCAGGTCGACCCTGTCGCCGTCGCCGATTCCGACCGGGCCAGCATGCTGTTCGAGGGCAGCACGATCGTCGCCGGGCGCGCCCGGGCGATCGTCGTGGCGACCGGAGCCGGTACGGCCGCGCGGCGGGCGATGTCGGCGGTAGCCGACGTCGACCTGGCGGCCGGCGTGCAGGCGCGGCTTCGGGAACTCACCAGCAGGGTGCTTCCGCTGACCCTGGCGGGCGGGGCGACGGTCACCGGTCTGGCATTGGCACACCGGGCGCCGCTGCGCCAGGCCGTCGCCGACGGGATCGCGATCGCCGTGGCAGCCGTGCCCGAGGGGCTGCCACTGGTCGCCACCCTGGCCCAGTTGACCGCGGCGCAACGGCTGTCGCGGCGCGGAGCGCTCGTCCGCACCCCGCGCGCGGTCGAGGCCCTTGGCCGCGTCCAGACGGTGTGCTTCGACAAGACCGGCACGCTGACCGAGAACCGTCTTCGCGTCGTGTGCGGCGTGCCGCAATCCAGCAGTCCGCAGGATCCCCTCCCCGAGATGACCGACCCACTCGCCGCCGAGGTGCTGCGTGTCGCCGCCCTCAGCAGCACCCGGCCCCAGAACGGGCAGGGACACGCACACGCCACCGACGAGGCGATCCTCACGGCCGCGAAACACCTCGATGGCGAGGATGTTTCAGTGTGGACGGTGCTCGCTGAGGTCCCCTTCGAATCCAGTCGCGGCTACTCCGCCGCGGTCGGCCTGGGCGACGCAGAGCCCGAACCCGTGCTGATGATCAAAGGTGCGCCCGAGGTGATCCTGCCCCGGTGCCGGTTCACCGGCCGGAACGGCACCACTACCAACGGGGCACCCCAGCGCCGCGCGGAGGCCCATGTGCTGCGCCTCGCCGAGCAGGGCCTGCGGGTGTTGGCGGTGGCGCGGCGTCGCTGGGACCTCCCCACCGGCGAAAAGGACACCGACGCCGATGCCGTCGACGCCGCTGCCCACGACCTCGAGCTCCTCGGGTTTGTCGGACTGGCGGACACCGCGCGCGCATCGGCGCGGCCGCTGATCGAGGCGCTCGTCGAAGCCAACCGCAGGGTGGTTCTGATCACCGGCGACCACCCGGTGACCGCGCGGGCAATCGCACGCCAGCTGGGCCTGCCGTCGGATGCGCGAGAGATCAGCGGCGCGGAGCTGGCGGACCTCGACGAGGAGGCCCGCGCCAAGGTGGCCGCCGAGGTCCAGGTCTTCGCCCGCGTCAGCCCGGAGCAGAAGGTGCAGATCGTCGCGGCGCTGCAGGCGTGCGGGCAGGTGACCGCGATGGTCGGCGACGGGGCCAACGACGCCGCCGCCATCCGGATGGCCGACGTGGGCATCGGGGTCAGCGGCCGGGGCTCGTCGGCCGCGCGCGGGGCCGCCGACATTGTCTTGACCGAAGACGACCTGGGCGTGCTGCTCGACGCGCTGGTCGAGGGCCGTGGCATGTGGGGCGGCGTGCGGGACGCGGTGAGCATCCTGGTCGGCGGCAACGTCGGCGAGGTCATCTTCACCATCATCGGGACGGCGCTGGGCAGCGGCCGCGCCCCGGTGGGCACCCGCCAACTGCTGCTGGTCAACCTCCTCACCGACATGTTTCCCGCGCTCGCGGTCGCCGTCACCCCCCAATTCCAGCCGCCGGACGAGACCGGGGAGGAGACCGACCGCGACGCCGAGGAACTGCACCGCGCCTTCCAGCTCGCGGCACTGGCCGGCCCGGCGCCCTCGCTCGACGCCCAGCTCATGCGCCAGATCGTCACCCGCGGCGCCGTTACCGCCGCCGGTGCGACGGCGGCCTGGGCGATTGGGCGGTGGACCCCGGGTACCGAACGCCGCACGGCCACCATGGGATTGGCGGCGTTGGTGAGCACCCAGCTGGCCCAGACGCTGCTCGCGCGGCAGCACAGCCCCCTGGTGCTGGGGACGGCGCTGGGCAGCGCCGGAGTCCTGGTCGCGATCGTCCAGACCCCCGTGGTCAGCCAGTTCTTCGGGTGCACCCCGCTCGGGCCCGTCGCCTGGGGCGGTGTCCTCAGCGCTACTGCGGGCGCCACCGCCGTCTCGATGCTGGCGCCCAACTGGCTGTCCAAACGGGTCGCCGCACTGGAACCCCCCAACGAACAGGCCGCACACGCCGAACCGGAACCCGTCGACGCGCTGTAGACCCGGAGTCACATCCCGTCAGTCCCTGGCAAAACCCTTGGTGCGCATCAGAACGTCGGCCAGGAACCCGTCGTGGGGCATGCCGGGCGCCACATACCAGGTGGGGTGGTCGCCGCGGTAGACGTTGCCAATCGTCGGCTCGGCCAGCAGGGTATCGACGAGGCCCTCGTCTCCGGTGATCGCGGTGACGACCAGCGAATGACGCAGCGGTGCGATACCGGCGTCGCGCGACCACCCCGACACCCACACGCACGGAAAAGGCAACTCCGTGTTGAGGGTGTCGGGATCGGGAGAGGTCATCACATGCACGGCCGGACGCAGGGCGGCGCATCCGTCGCCCAGGTCGGCCACCACCTGATCGGCCCCGAGCAGCGCGGTGGTGCCGGCGGCCTTGGCCGCCAGATAGGCCGCCAATGCCTTGGCGTTGTCAAGGGGTTGGGTGGGCAGCAGCGCGCGCTCGTCGTCGGCGGGCAGTGGGGTGATCGTCGCCAACCGCTCGGCGATCGCCCGGGCGAGCGGGAGGGGATCCCCCTCGCACAGAACGGCTGTGGTGTTGACGCACGCCGTCCCGCCCAGGCCCGCGACCGACTCGACGACGACGTCGACGTGGTCGCGCCAGTCCCGGTCGCCGGTGATGACGATCTTGGCGCGCCCCGGTCCGTTCACCGTCACCGTCGGATCGCCTGCGTACTTGTCGACGGTCTCGTGACCGCCGTAGACCATCGCGACGTCGCTCGCGCGGATGATTTCGTCGGCGCCGGCGTGGTCGGTCGGCAGGTACACGGCATCCTCGGCGCGAAAACCCGCGCCGCGCAGAGCATGTACCAGTCGGTGCGCGGTCAGCGGTTCGCGCCGCGAGGGACGCACGGCCACCCGGTATCCCAACGCCAGCGCCTCGGGCCACAGGCCGTGCGCGCCGGGGCCGTTTCCCGCTGCATGAACCGCGAACACCTCGCCCCGCCGCACCCATACCGCGCCGCCACTGCGGGTTCGCTCCTCGCGCCAGTCCAGCACCGCGCTCACCGGCCGGGCCGCCAGGGCCACGTCGAAGGCATGGCTCACCGCGTCGGCCACGGCGCGCGCCCCGGCCCGGGTCACCGCGATCGGCAGACCCGAAATCCGGCTGGCGATGGCCACATAGGACTCGAAGTCAAGGCCGGCGATGACGTCGTTGACGAAGATCCCGGCCGCCTCCGACAGCGCAGCGTCGCGCTGCGCGGCCGGCAGCGGGGCGACCTTGCGTTGCGCGTCGAGAGTGCGCGAAATATAGAGCGGTGGAACGATACTCAGTTCCGCGACCGCGGCGCCCGCCATGGTGGTAATGACTTCCCGCCTGCGCGTCCGGTACTCACCGGCCGCGCCGAGCGCATCGACGACTAGCACGCCTAGTACACGCCCTCGATCACGGCTTCGCCCTCGAAGATGTCCACCGGCCCCACGGCGCTGACGGAATCGCTGAGTTCACCTGCCGGTCCGGCCATCCTGATCGCCATGTCGCGCTCCAGGTTGTTCGGGATGAACATCCCCTTACTGACGTGGTTCATCACCACCTGACCCCGCTGGCCGTACGGCACCGGGTCGCCGGTCTCGGGATCGACAACCCGGAACACCACGTAGGGGGTGCGCGGGTCGAAGATGAACTCGCCGTCGTCGCCCGTGCGGGTGACCGCCTGGGACAACACCATGGTGCTGCCGAAGGCCATGGTGATTGTCGTGTCCGGGAAGACGTCGCGCAGCACGTCGAGCGTGTCGGCGTCGACGTGGGCGCCGCTGAGCAACAGGTATCGGATCTTCTCGTTGATCAGATCGACGACCTCGCCGCGCCGCGCAATCGCCTCGAGCATCGGCGGAGTGGCGTGCATGTTCGCCACGTTCTGGGTCGCCAGGATGAAGACGGCCTGCTCGACGACGTGGTCGACGTAGGCCGCCACCTCGGCGGCGGCCTGGGAGGTGTTGCGGGCGGCGACCTTCTTGACCCAGCGCGGATCGATGTCGATCGCGTGGAACACCGCGCCCAGCCGATCGGCGACCAGGCGGGAGAAGTAGCCGACGCCGTGCGGGCCGCTCGGCATCAGGCACAGGAAGCCGCGGCCGGACACAAATCCCCCCGTAGCGAAGTCCTCGGTCTGCCACTCGACGACCTGCGCGCACCAATCCGGCATCTGCACCGTGCGTTTGGGGGCTCCGGTGGTGCCGCCGGATTCGAATATCCGGGGCGGCGGGGGGGCGGATCCGTAGCCGCGGGGGATCAGATCCTCCACCGGTGCGTTGCGCAGCTCGTTGACGAGGTTGGGGAAGCGCCGCAGGTCGGCGAACGTGGTGACGTCGATGAGCGGATCGAAGTCCAGGGTCTGCGCGGTCCGCAGCCAGAACGCCGAACCGGTGTCGGCGCCGAAGTGCCAGGCGATCGCCGCGCGCAGGTAGGCGTCGGCGTCGTCGACGGGCCTGGGCCTCGGCACGTCCAACAACGAGAAATCGACTTCGGCCACGCACACGATCCTGTCCCATGCCGGGCGGGCCCGCCAACTACCGGGACGCTTCGGCGCCGCGCGTCGGCCCCGCTATCGCGTGAATTCACAGGCCGTTTCACCGTGGTGCACGCGACGTTCAGCGCGACGCCAGCACCTCGAAGTGTTCCCTCAGCATGGCGGGCTCGCGACCGCGGATCGCCCGCAGCACCACGGAGTTACCGCCGGCAGCCCGGCGTACGCTAGACGTTGCCCGCTTGACGTGCATTTCGATCTGAGGGGTATCCATGACCGACGTGCATGACAAGCTTCCGCCGGCTCTGGGGCGCGCACTGGAACTGCTGGCCGACCCGCCCGCACATCCGGACGTGAGCAAGGGGTATCTCGATCTGCTGGGCACCCATAGCGGTACTGACCAAGACGCCGTCCCGAGGAACACGGGCCCGATCCAAGCCGCGTGGGCGTCGCCGCTGGGGTCGATGCTCTACGACAACGCCCAGGCCCTCTCGCGGCGCCTCGTCAGCGCATGGCGACTCCCCCTCGAGTGGTTGCGCATCCCCGCCGGCGGCATCGCGCTCGACGTCGGCTCGGGCCCGGGCAACATCACCGCGTCGCTGGCGCGGGCCGCCGGTCCCGACGGGTTGGCGCTGGGCGTCGACATCTCCGAGCCGATGCTGGACCGTGCCGTGCGCAACGAAGCCGGGCCGCGGGTCGGATTCATCAAGGCTGACGCGCAGCAACTCCCACTGCGCGACGCCACCGTCGACGCGGTGGTTTCGAGCGCCGTGCTGCAGCTGGTTCCGTACCCCGCAGCCGCGCTCGCCGAGATGGCTCGGGTGCTGCGCCCGGGCGGACGGCTCGTCGTCATGGTGCCCACCGCGGGGGCTCTCGCCCGTTACTGGCAGCGGCTGCCCAACGGCGGTGCGCATGCGTTCGACGACGACGAGATCGGCGACATCCTGGAAGAGAACGGGTT
Source organism: uncultured Mycobacterium sp. (assembly GCA_964653535.1). Taxonomy (GTDB): domain Bacteria; phylum Actinomycetota; class Actinomycetes; order Mycobacteriales; family Mycobacteriaceae; genus Mycobacterium. Next base: position 31,465 of record CAZZHX010000002.1, read on the forward strand.
TTCCGGAGTGCGGGTCAAGAACCTCGGCACCATTCAGTGGGTGCGCGGCACGCGTTCCGCTTCTTCAGTGTGAATCTGACGACGCGACGCGCCGATGCAGCGTCGCCAGGTTCACACTCGTCGGCGGGGCACCGTCGGCGCGGAGGTGCTCATGAGGCGACGGCTGCCCGTTCGACGTCCAGCAACTGCTCACCCCGGCGCTCCTCGTCGTAGGCCTTGCGGCCGCCCCGCAGGCCGAAAAGCCGTTTCGAGTAGAGCAGGTAGAGCACGGCCGCGACGTTGACGGCGAAGGTCACCGCCCGGGTCATCGTGATGCCCTTTGCCAGGTCGTGAATCTCCAGCGGCAGGAAGATCGAGGTGGCCACCACGGCGAAGTACTCACCCCAGCGTTTCAGCAGCCACAGCCCTACTCCCTCAAAGATTTCCACCCCGGCGTAGGCGACCAGCGCCACGGTCAGCAGGGTCAGCGTGGCCGGCTTGGCCGCCAGTGCCTTCTCCAACTCCTGCACCGCGGTCATCTGATCGACCTGGAATCCGCTGGCGCGCAATAGCGGAAGGTCGCGGTCGAGGGTGGCCTGGATCGATCCTCGTGCCCCCCGGAACTTCCACACCGCATACGCCGCAAGACCGATCACCAGCGCCCGGAACAGCCGCTCGACAGCGAGGATGCGGATGATGACCGCCTGCCGCAAGGCCTTGCCGCGCGCGACCGGCGGCGCGTCCTCGGGACGGCCGTGCCCGGACGGCGGGCCCAGGGTGAACTCCCCGCAGCGCAGGCAGCGCCAGACGTCGCCGAGGGCGGTACTGGCCCGCAGCCGGTCGGCGAGCGCGGCGTCGTCGGGTGCGTAGGTCACATGTCCCCGCAGTCCGCAGGTGACCAGTTCCCAGCTGCGATCGTTGCGCATGGATTCCGATCTTTCCAGTGCAGGGCGGCGCCAGGGGACTCGGTAGGCTGCTCAAGTGGAGTTCGCGCAGAGGTACGGACCGTGGGCGCTCGTCGCGGGCGCCTCCGATGGGGTGGGTGCCGCCTTCGCCCAGGGACTCGCCGAGCGCGGCGTCAACGTCGTGTTGCTCGCCCGCCGCCACGCGGTTCTCGAGCAGGTCGCGGCCGACATCCGGTCGCGGACGTCATCGCACACCCGCACCTTGGCGATCGATCTCACCGACCTCGGCGCCGCTGCCGCGGTCGCTGCGGCCACCAGCGACCTGGAGATCGGGTGTCTGGTGTATTGCGCGGGCGCCGACCCCGATTTCCGTCCTTTCCTTGCCAATTCGATACAGGCGGCCGAGGTCATGGTGCACCGCAACTGCATGGTGCCGACGCAGCTGTGCCATCACTTTGCGCAGCCGATGGTGGCGCGAGGCCGCGGCTGCATCGTCATCCTCGGCTCCGTGGCGGGGCTGGCCGGCGGACCCAACATGGTGGCGTACGGCGCGTCCAAGGCATTCAACATGGTCTTCACCGAAGCGCTGTGGGCCGAACTGCACGACAAGGGCGTGGACGTCCTCGGTCTCATCCTGGGCAAGACGGACACACCGGCGCTGCGGCGACTCGAACACAGCCGCGGCCAGATCAGTTCGCCGGATGAGGTGCCGCCGGGCGCCGTCGCGGTCGAGGACGTGATCGCGGAGGCCTTCGACAACCTGGCCAACGGCCCGACGTGGATAGTGGGCGACGGCATGCGCGCCTTCACGCAGATGCTGTCGTCACTGCCCCGCAAGCAGGCGGTCGAGCTTCTCGCACGGGCCGTCACCACGGCGATGGGCGAGGGATAACGGGAACCACGCCCCCACACGTCGCGTCGTAATGCGGTTAGGTAGCAGGAGCACGTTCGCTCCGGCACCTTGATCCTGATGAAGGGTGACCATGATCGCTGCCGAGAAGTTCGCGGCACCGGTTTCAGTGCCGCACCACGTCCGGCGTCGCACCTTGATCCGGTCGGCACTGATCACGGCGGCGTTCATCGCCCCGGCGTTGGTGGTGCGGCTGGCCGGCACGCACCCGGACCCGGTCGCCGCGATCGTGATCTTCGGGGCCGCGGTGGTGTCGGTCAGCTTTCTGCTCGCGTGGGGCGCCGAAGCCGCACAGATCGACGTCTCGGGCGGGCTCGCCATCGCGGTATTGGCCTTGGTCGCAGTGCTGCCGGAATACGCCGTCGACCTCTACTACGCCTATGCGTCCGGTCGTAACGCCGACTACAGCCAATACGCCGCGGCCAACATGACCGGCTCCAACCGGCTGCTGATGGGTCTGGGCTGGCCGGTTGTGGTCTTGGTCGGATTCGTGGCCGGGCGGAGGTCCGGCGGCGGCACAACCGGAGCCCTGGCCCTGGCGCCCGCCAATCGGGTCGAACTCGGGTTCCTGCTGATTGCGGGCGTGATCGCCTTCGCTATCCCGGCCAGCGGACAGATTCACCTGGCATTGGGGCTGGCGCTCCTGGCCTGGTTCGCCTTCTACATGATCAAGATCAGCAACGGCGACGTGGTGGAGCCCGACCTGATCGGCACCGCCGCGGCCCTCGGAGGGCTACCACCGCGGTGGCGGCGCAGCGCCGTCTCCGGCCTCTTCGCGACCGCGGGGACGGTGATCGTGCTGTGCGCCAAACCCTTTGCCGACAACCTCGTCGACGCGGGAACCGAGCTGGGCATCGACAGGTTCCTGCTGGTCCAGTGGCTCGCCCCGCTGGCCTCCGAGGCGCCGGAGTTCATCATCGCGACCATCTTCGCCGCCCGCGGCAAGGGCGGCTTGGCCATTGCCACGCTGATCTCCTCCAAGGTCAACCAGTGGACGTTGCTGGTCGGATCACTGCCGGTGGCCCACCTGCTCGGCGGCGGCGGTGTCGCCCTGGAGCTCGACTCGCGCCAGGTCGTGGAGGTGCTGCTCACCGCCACCCAGACCATGATGGGGGTGGCGCTGATCCTGGATCTGCGCTTCCGCCGACCCGCGGCGTGGGCTCTTCTGGGGTTGTTCATCGGGCAGTTCGCGATCGTCTCGACGCACGGGCGGCTGGTGCTCTGCGGGATCTACGCCGCGGTGGCCGTCGCCGGGCTGGTGGTCAATCGCCGGTACCTCGCCGCAACCGTCCGGGCACCGTTCGGGGGGCGGGCCATCCGTCGCGGCGGTCACCCGCAGCAGCCGACGGCGGATCGCCCGAGGACCCGTCGAGACGACTAGACATGTCGACATCCGCTCCTGGATTTCCCTCGGCGCGAGGCCGCCGTTCGCAACACAACCCACACGGCCCTCGTGGGCCTGATCGCTGGGACCGACCTCGACGACAGCCGGGCACTGCTGGATCGCATGGACAGGTCCGAGTGATGCTTCCGGACGTGGAGCCCGGGTGGCCGCGGCCGGCTGGCGGCCTCAGTGCCCGGCGTAGCGGTCGCGCAACCCGGCCAGTGTCGCCTCGATACCCGCGGCGTTGTTCTTGGGCGCGCCGATCCGTTCGAAGTAGTTGAGCCTGTTCTTGAGCTCGCCGGCGTCGCGGTAGTCGAAGGTCTCCGTGACCCGGGTGAGCGTCGGCGAGAGGGCCACGAACTCCCACCGCCATCGGTGACCCGCCGGGTGACGCCACTCCACAAGTTCATCCGGTGTGAGCGCGGTCACCGTGCTGGTGATCCGGTATGGGAGCCCGTACATCTTCATGCTCGTCGAAAACTTCTCGCCCACTGCGAGTTTCGCGGGCGCCTTGACGTTGCCGCGAACGGTGCCGGACCCATCCAGTTCCTGATGGCGCCGCGGATCGGCGGCCATCGCGTACAGTTCCGCCGCCGGCGCGGCGACGTCCACCGAGCGGCTCACCTGTCGGGGCCCGGCGTCAATAACGGTGACGGTCATGGTGTGTCCTTCCGGTTGTCCGGCGTCCTGAGGACGACGCTACGCTTCGCCCGATGAGCCAGTCGATGTCGGGAAGGGTGGCGCTGGTGACCGGCGCCGCCCGCGGACAGGGCCGGGCGCACGCCGTGCGCCTGGGCGCCGAGGGTGCCGACATCATCGCGCTCGACATCGCCGGTCCCCTGCCGTCGAGCGTCCCCTACGACTCGGCCACCCCCGACGACCTCGCGGAGACGGCGCGACTGGTGGGCGCAACGGGGCGCCGGGTCGTCACCGCGGCCGTCGACATCCGCGACCTCGACGCGCTGCGGGCCGCGGTCGACAACGCGGTCGCCGAGCTCGGCCGCTTGGACGTGGTGGTCGCGAACGCCGGGATCTGCAGCCCCGCGGCCTGGGACCAGATCACGCCCGAGTCATTCCGCGACACCATCGACACCAACGTCATCGGCACCTGGAACACCGTGATGGCCAGCGCCCGTCACATCATCGACGGCGGCCGCGGCGGCTCGATCATCCTGATCGGATCCGCGGCCGGGGTTCGGATGGAGCCATTCATGGTCCACTACGTGGCGAGCAAACACGCCGTGACCGGGATGGCGCGCGCGTTCGCCGCCGAGCTCGGCCGCCACAACATCCGGGTCAACAGCGTGCATCCGGGAGCGGTCGCCACGCCGATGGGCGGCGGACGGATGCGCGAGGCCATCCGTGCGGCCGGCGACACGTACCCCGAGCTGCGGGGCAGGAACAAGTCATTGCTGCCCGAAGGGACCGCTCAGCCCGAGGACATCGCGGACGCGGTGGCGTGGCTGGCCTCCGAGGGGTCCCGATTCGTCACCGGTACCCAGCTTTCAGTGGACATGGGCATTTCGTACTGCTGAGGTAGCGGCGCTGCCGTGGGATGATCGAGGAGACCCACGAGATAGCGAAGGCCACAACGTTTGCAACAGTTCTTCGGGCAGTTATCCCTGCTGCGCGGCTGGTTGCCGCTCACTCTGCAGGCCCTTGCGCTGGTCGTGGTCGTCGCCGCGATCCGGTGGCGTGAGCGACGCTGGCATCGGTGGGTGCTGCCCGCGGCGCTCATCGTCGCCGCCGGGCTAACCGCGATCTCGTACTCCTACATCGGTTCGCTCGGCGTGGCGGGAGATCCGGCGCCACCGTCATTGTGGCTGTGGACGGCCATGACCAGCCTGGCCGCCGCGGTCCTGGTGCTGGGCTGGCGCGGCACCCGCTGGTGGCGACGCGCTCTGGCGGTGCTGGCCGTCCCGCTGTGCGCCGCGTGCGCCGGGCTCGCGCTGAACGCCTGGGTCGGCTATTTTCCGACGGCGCTCGCCGCATGGAATCAGCTCACCTCAGCGCCACTGCCGAACCAGATCGACCGGCTGCAGGTCACCAAAATGCAGATCGCCGGGACCCGACCCACCAAGGGAGTGGTGGTGCCGGTGACCATCAGCGACGATGCGTCCCACTTCCCGCACCGCCGGGAGCTGGTGTACCTGCCCCCGGCGTGGTTCAACAGCAACCCGCCGCCCCGGCTGCCGGCCGTCATGATGATCAGCTCCGCCTACAACACCCCCGCCGACTGGTTGGGTCCCGGCGGTGCCTTCACCGCCATCGACAACTTCGCCGCCGCGCATCACGGCCTTTCCCCGGTGCTGGTGTTCGTCGACCCCACCGGGTCGTTCGACAACGACACCGAATGCGTCAACGGCACCCGCGGCAACGCCGCCGATCACCTCGCCAAGGACGTGGTGCCGTTCATGGTGTCGAACTTCGGGGTCAGCGCCGACCGCACGAACTGGGGCGTCGCCGGATGGTCGATGGGCGGCACCTGCGCCGTCGACGTGGCGGTTATGCATCCCGAGATGTTCAGCGCCTTCGTCGACATCGCCGGCGACCGCAGCCCGAATGTCGGCTCCAAAGAACTGACCATCGCCAGGTTGTACGGCGGCAACGGTGCCGCTTGGGAGGAGTTCGATCCGATCACCGTGATGTCGCGTCACGGCCGATACTCCGGGCTGTCGGGCTGGTTCGACGTGCCCGGCTCGCCGGTTCCCGGCGCCGAGGAGGGCGGTCCGGACCCCGCGAACGCCAATCCGGAGGGTCAGGACGCGGCGGCCCATGCCCTGTGCGCCGCGGCCGACGCCAACGGCATCGCCTGCACGGTGGTCTCCCAGGAGGGCAAGCACGACTGGCCGTTCGCGGCCCAGGCGTTCGCGGCGTCATTGCCGTGGCTGGCGAGCGCGCTGGGCACCCCCGGTGTCGAGCCCGTGCCGCTGCCCCGGCACGGCGGCGGGCAGCCGCACTGAACTCGACCCCCGCCATCGGAAATCCCCGGGACGAAATCGTTGCCGTACCGATGCCCAATCAACACCTGACCCTCCCGAACCACATCGGCCACGACGGCCCGGCAGTGGTAGGTTCAGGGCTGTGACGTCGGAGTTCAGCTACGCGTACCTGCCCCGATCGGGGTCGGGAGTTCCCACGTCGCACCGCAAACGGGCCGTGCGCAGACGCACCCGAGCCGTCGCGTCCCCGGAACTCAACCGGCGGCGTTTTCTCGCCTCACTGGCCGCCGCCACGGTCGCCGGCGTGGGCGCGGCTCGCCTGGTGGTCGATCCCCAGCGCCAGTCGCTCGCCCAGGCGCCCCCGCCCAGCCCGCCGACCCCCGGGCCCGTGACACCGGCGGGCCTGCTGGGGCCGCCGGCGCCGAGCGCCCGCGTCGCGCTCCCCGGCGGGGGCGCGTTGATGAAACTCCCCGGCGACGGCGACCTGATGGCCCTGACGGTCGACGACGGCGCCAGCAGCGAAGTGGTGCGCGCCTACACCGAGTTCGCCAAGGACACCGGCATGCGGCTGACCTTCTTCATCAACGGGATGTATAACTCGTGGATCGAGAACCGCGACCTGATCGCGCCGCTGGTGGACAGTGGTCAGATCCAACTCGGCAACCACACCTTCTCGCACCCCGACCTGACCACCCTGTCCAAGGACGAGGTCGCCCAGCAACTGCGCCACAACGACGAGTTCCTCAAGACGACGTACGGGATCGGCGCGAAACCGTATTGGCGGCCGCCCTACGGCAAGCATGACGCCGCCGTCGACGCCGTCGCCGCCGACCTCGGCTACACCGTCCCGGTCCTGTGGTCGGGTTCGCTGTCAGACTCCACGGTGATCACCGAGGACTACATCGTGCAGATGGCCGACCAGTACTTCACGCGACAGAACATCGTCATCGGTCACCTGAACCACCTGCCCGTCACGCACGTCTACCCGCAACTCGTCGACATCATCCGCTCGCGCAACCTCCGCAGCGTCACGCTCAACGACGTGTTCGAGAAAACCCCCTAGCACCCCGCGCTGGCCGCCACCGAAAACTGCAGCAGCAGAGGCGATTGCGACACAGCACACACCGCTGATGCCGACGGCCATACGCTCGCGTCGCGGAGCTCACTTGTCCCTGCTACGTTTTCGTGATGAACCGGTTCGGAGGTTTCCTCACGGTTCTGCTCATGATCGGATTCGCGGCCCCCGCGCCGGCGCTGGCCGATGGCGGCGACGAACCCCAGTATGCGCAGTTCTACACCCCGCCGGATCCGTTACCGGCCGGCCAGCCGGGTGATCTGATCCGCACCGAACCGTCGCGGCTGGTGCTCGAGCCGTCGGGCCAGTTGGGGGCGATCGTGGCCACCGGCACCCGGATCATGTATCGCAGCGCGGACGCCCGCGGCAATCCCGTCGCCGTCACCGGCACCTACTTCGAACCCGAGAACCCTTGGCCCGGAAAGGGACCGCGACCGCTGCTCAGCTTCGCGCCCGGCACGCAGGGCCAGGGTAATCAGTGCGCCCCGTCGCGAATGTTCAACCAGGGCATCCACTATTCGGGTGGCTGGGACATCATGGTCAACTACGAGGAGGCGTTCGTGGCCACGCTGGTGGCCCGCGGTTTCGCCATTGTGATGACCGATTATGAGGGCCTGGGCACACCCCCGATGCACACCTATGTGAACCGGGTCGCCGAGGGTCAGGCGGTGCTCGATGCGGCCCGGGCGGCCATGCGCCTGCCCGGCACGTCCTTGGACCCACACGGACCCGTGGCGCTGTGGGGCTACTCCCAGGGCGGCGGGGCAGCGGCGTCGGCGGCCGAGCTGGCGTCGTCGTACGCCCCGGAGCTGAACATGGTGGGCACCTACGCCGGCGCGCCCCCGGCCAACCTCAAGGAACTGTTCCCCTACGCCGACGGCAGCGCTCTGGTCGGGGTCGTCGGGTATGCGCTCAACAGCCTCATGGCGGCCTATCCGGAGGCCGCCGACACCATCAGGTCGACGATGACACCGCGGGGGCTGGCGATGCTGGAATCGGTGTCCCGGCAGTGCGTCGGCCAGACCGCGATCGACTTCGCGTTCCGCCACCTGCAGCCGTACTTCACCGAGGACGTCACCCAGGCGATCAACACCGACCCGCTCAGCAGCCTGTTGGATGCGCAGCGGATCGGCCGCTATAAGCCCAACGCGCCCGTGCTGATCGACAGCAATCACTACGACCCCCTGGTCCCCTGGACTGCGGCCAATCAACTCGGGCGCGACTGGTGCGCCCAGGGCGCCGACGTCGACTTCCGCACCAACGAGGAGCCGCCCTTCCTCAACAAGACCGTCGTCAATCACGCCCTGACCGCGTTCGTCGACGGCGAATCGGCCATGCAGTGGATCGCCCGGCGCTTCAACGGAGAGCCCACCACACCCGATTGCGGCCAGTTCTGAACTGACCGCCACCGTCGACGTGTGGCACTGATCCGGCCGTTTTCCCGCACCATCTCGACGTTGCGCGGGTGGCGTTAAGGTGTAGTCCGATGACTGACGAGACGATCCAGGCGCTCTTGCGCAGCCGCATGTCGGACCCGGCGGTGGCCGTCACATACGGCGATGTGCAATGGACGTGGGCGCAGTACCTCGAGCAGTCTGCGGCACGGGCCGCCGCACTGATCGCGGCCGCCGATCCGCAGCGGCCTCTGCACATCGGCGCCCTGCTGGGCAACACCCCCGAGATGGTCGCCCAGATGGCGGCGGCCGGCCTCGGCGGTTATGTGCTGTGCGGGCTGAACACGACCCGGCGAGGCGAGGCGCTGGCCGCCGATATCCGCCGCGCCCACTGCCAGTTCGTCGTCACCGACGCCGAACACCGCTGCCTGCTCGATGATCTCGACCTCGACGGAACACCGGTCCTGGACACCTCGGCGGCCCCGTGGGCTGAGTTCCTTTCCGGGTTCCTCGCCGGGGCAGGCGAATTGGTGCCGCATCGGGAGGTTACCGCGATGGACCCGTTCATGATGATCTTCACCTCGGGAACGAGCGGGAATCCGAAGCCGGTCCAGGTGTCACACCTGATGGCCACGTTCGCGGGGATGAACCTGGTGAATCGCTTCGCGCTCACCGCGCACGACATCTGCTACGTGTCTATGCCGCTGTTCCACTCCAACGCCGTCGTCGCCGGGTGGGCGCCCGCGGTGGTCTCCGGCGCCGCGATGGTGCCCGCGAAGTTCTCGGCCACCGGCCTCCTCGACGACGTGCGCCGCTACGGCGCCACCTACATGAACTACGTCGGCAAGCCGCTCGCCTATATCCTGGCCACACCCGAACGCCACGACGACGCGGACAACCCGCTGCGGGTGGCGTTTGGCAACGAGGCCACCGACAAGGACATCGAGGAGTTCGCGCGCCGCTTCGCCGTTCAGGTGGAGGACGGCTTCGGTTCGACCGAGAACGCCATCATCGTGATCCGCGAACCCGGCACGCCGAAAGGCTCGATCGGTAAGGGCTTCGACGGGGTCGCGATCTTCAACAGCGACACCGTGGCCGAGTGCGCGGTGGCCCGCTTCGACGCCGCCGGGGCCCTGGTCAATGCCGACGAGGCGGTGGGCGAGCTGGTGAACACCCTGGGTTCGGGTTTCTTCACCGGCTACTACAACGACGCGGCCGCCAACGCCGAACGCATGCGCCACGGCATGTACTGGTCGGGAGATCTGGCCTACCGGGACGCCGACGGCTGGATCTACCTGGCCGGTCGGACCGCCGACTGGATGCGGGTGGACGGCGAGAACCTGGCAGCGGCTCCGATCGAGCGGATTCTGTTGCGCCACAGCGCGATCAACCGTGTCGCGGTGTACGCCGTGCCGGACGAACACGTCGGCGACCAGGTGATGGCGGCCGTCGTCCTCAACCAGGGCCACACCCTCGACCCCCAATCCTTCGAGGCTTTCCTGGACGCGCAGCCCGACCTGTCGCCCAAGGCGCGCCCGCGCTACGTCCGCATCGCGGCCGATCTGCCCAGCACCGCCACCCACAAGGTGCTCAAGCGTCACCTGATCGCCGAGGGAACGGCACCCCGCGCCGGCGAGGTTCTGTGGGAGCGCGATCAGCGCGGCACGGCGTACCGCGTCTAGGCCGGATGGGGAGGAGCGAGGGTGGAGGAGGATTGCCTCAAGCTGAGCGTATTCCTGGCGGAGCGCCGGCGCATCGGGGACCGCTTCGTCTCCGATGTCCTCCTCGACCTGTACGACCGCTACGGCGTCGCCGCCAGCACGGTGCTGCGCGGCATTGGCGGCTTCGGGACGGGCAGGCGCCTACGAACCGATCAGTCGCTGAGCTTGTCGTTGGACCTACCGGTGGAGGTTGTGGCGGTCGACACCCGGACCAGGATCGAGGAGCTGATCGAGCCCGTCCTGGCCGTCAAGCAGCGCGGCCTGGTCACCCTCGAGCGGGCGCGACTGCTGCGCGGGCACCTCGGGCCGGTGGAGTTGCCGGCGCAGTTGCCCGAAGAGTTGCGCGAGGCCGTCAAGCTCACGATTTACTTTGGCCGTAAGGATCGCGTCGGCGGGGCGCCCGCGCACATCGCCCTCTGCGACCTGATGCATCGACACCGACTCGCAGGCGCCTCGGTGTTCTTGGGGGTGGACGGCACGCTGCACGGGCACCGCGAGCGCGCCCGGTTCGTGGGCCGCAACGCCAACGTGCCGATGACGATCGTCGCCGTGGGTTCCGGCGAGAGCATCGGCCGGATACTGCCCGAACTGAGCGGGCTGCTGCCGCGGCCGATGTTCACGCTCGAACGGGTCCGCATCTGCAAGCGCGACGGCGAGATCTTCGATCGCCCGCACGCCCTGCCGGCATTCGACGAGCGCGGCGTGCCGCTGTGGCAGAAGCTGACCGTCTACACCCGCGAGTCCGCCCTCATCGACGACGTGCCGATTCACCGTGCGGTTCTGCAGCAGCTTCTGCGGCGCACGGCCGCCGATGGCGCCACCGCCGTGCGCGGAATCTGGGGCTTTCACGGCGATCATCGGCCTCACGGCGACGCCTGGTGGTCGGTGGCCCGGCGGGTGCCCGTCGTCACCGTCATCATCGACACCCCGGCGAACATCGCCGAATCTTTCGGCGTCATCGATGAACTCACCCGCGACGAGGGACTGGTGACCAGCGAGATGGTGCCCGCGCTGGTGTCCGACGAAGGCGACGCCGACGAGCGACTGCACCTGGCGTGCCGCCGCTACTGACAGGCCCAGCCAGACCCAGCCAGGCCCAGCCAGGCTCAGCCGGCGACCGACGCGTCGTAGATCGCCTGGATCGTGCTGTCAAGGGTGGCGTTGAACTGCTCATCGGACTGGCCGGCCGACAGCCCCTCCGTCAGCGCGCGGCTGAAGCTGGCGATCACGCCGGTGTTCTTGGCCAGCAGCGCGTCGGCCTCATCGCGGGAGTAGCCGCCGGAGAGCGCCAGCACCCGCATCACCTTCGGGTGGTCCACCAGGGCCCGGTAGTGGTTGGCCTCGGTGGGCAGGGTCAGCTTCAGCATCACGCGCTGCCCGTCGGGCACGCTCTCGAGGTGCCGGGTGATCTCGTCGCGCAACATCTGCTCGGCCTGCGCCTGGTCGGGGATTGAAATGGTGACTTCAGGTTCGATGATCGGCACTAGGCCGTGCGACAGCACCTGGCGTGCCACCTCGAACTGCTGGGCGACTACCGCGGCGATGCCCTGAGCGTTCGCGCCGCCGATCACCGAGCGCTCCTTGGTGCCGAACACGCCCTTGGCCGCGGCCCGTTCCAATAACCCGTCGAGTCCCGGCATCGGCTTCAACAGCTGCACGTCGTCGGCTGCCCCGATCAGACCCTTGTCGATCTTGAGGATGGGCACCACGCCTTTGGTCTCCCACAAGTATGTGGTCGACGGCCGGCCCTCGATATCGCGGTCCATCGTCTGCTCGAACAGGATCGCGGCCAGGACGCGGTCGCCGGTGAACGCCGGTGAGGTGATGATCCGCGCGCGCATCTGGTGGATGAGGTCGAACATCTGCTCCTCGGAGGAGTAGGCGTCGTCCTCGATGCCGTACAGGCTCAGCGCCTTGGGCGTCGAGCCCCCACTCTGGTCCAGGGCCGCGACGAATCCCCTGCCCGACGTCATCCGTTCGGCCTGCTGTTGGTTCGGCATCCGAGAGATGATACCTATCGCCGGGGCGGCCGCAGGAGTTACGCTACGTCGCGAAGCGGAATACTGGCGCTGGCGCCGCGACGACAAGGAGACATTGTCATGTTCGATCTGAAAATCGTCGGGGGCACCGTTGTCGACGGCACGGGCGCCGAACGCTTTTCCGCCGATATCGGCATCAAGGACGGAATGATCGTCGACGTCGTCCGCCGCGGCACCGACGACCCCGCCATGGGCGGTGAGGCGGCCGAAACCATCGACGCGGCGGGGCGATTCGTGGCGCCTGGCTTCGTCGACATCCACACCCACTACGACGGCCAGGTGAGCTGGGACGGCCTGCTCGAGCCGTCGAGCGGTCACGGCGTCACCACTGTGGTCACCGGCAATTGCGGCGTCGGCTTCGCCCCGGTCCGGCCGGGCTCGGAGCAGTGGCTGATCGAGTTGATGGAGGGGGTCGAGGACATCCCCGGCACCGCGCTGACCGAGGGCATCAAGTGGAACTGGGAGAGCTTCCCCGAGTACCTCGACGCCATCGGCGCGCAGAAGTACGCGATCGACGTGGGCAGCCAGGTCGCCCACGGTCCCATCCGGGCGTACGCGATGGGTGACCGGGGTGCCCGCAACGAGCCAGCCACCCCCGACGACATCGCGGCGATGGGCCGGCTGGTCACCGAGGCGATCGAGGCCGGTGCACTGGGCTTTTCGACGTCGCGCACGCTGGGCCACCGCGCGATGGACGGCGAGCCCGTGCCCGGTACGTTTGCCGCCGAAGACGAGCTGTTCGGCCTCGGCCGCGCCATGGCGGCCGGCGGGCAAGCGGTGTTCGAGCTCGCCCCGCAGGGGTCTGCCGGCGAGGACATCGTCGCCCCCCGCAAAGAACTGGAGTGGATGCGGCGCCTGAGCCGCGACATCGACAGGCCGGTGTCGTTCGCCATGATCCAGGTTGACGCCGACCCGCAACTCTGGCGCGCGCAGCTGGACCTCTCCGCCGAGGCGCACGCGGCCGGCAGCCGCCTGCACCCCCAGATCGCGGCGCGGCCGTTCGGCATGATGATCGGCTTCCAGGGCCATCACGGTTTCACCCACCGGCCCACCTACCGCCGCCTGGCGGCGCAGTGCGGCCGCGAGGAGTTGGCTCAGCGCCTCGCCGAGCCCGCGGTGAAGGCCGCGATACTGTCCGAAGACGATCTGCCCCCGGACCCGACCAAGCTGTTCGACGGGATGTTCGCCCTGGTGCAGTACTCGCTGGGCCGCCTGTATGCACTCGGCGATCCCCCCGACTACGAGCCCACCGCAGACCGCTCCGTCGCCGCGATCGCCCAGGCGCGCGGCGAGGACCCGCTGTCGACCCTGTATGACCTGATGCTCGAGTCGGACGCGACCGCGATGCTGATGCTGCCGCTGTTCAACTACTCCGACGGCAACCACGACGCAATCCGGGAGATGCTGCTGCATCCCGCCGGGGTGATGGGGCTGTCCGACGGCGGCGCCCACTGCGGGATGATCTGCGACGCCTCCTACCCCACGTTCCTGCTGACCCACTGGGCGCGCGACCGCCACCGCGGCCAAGGACTGTCGCTGGAATACGTGATCCGTAAGCAGTCCCGCGACACCGCCCATCTGTTCGGGCTGACCGACCGCGGCACCATCGAGCCGGGCAAAAAAGCCGACATCAACGTCATCGACATGAACGCACTGAAGTTGCATCCAGCGGCGATGGCCTGGGATCTGCCGGCCGGCGGAAACCGGATCCTGCAGCGGGCGAGCGGGTATGCGGCGACGATCGTCAGCGGCACGGTGACCCGGCGCAACGACGTCGACACCGGGGCCCGGCCCGGACGCCTGGTGCGCGGGGCGCGTTGAGCACGCCGTCAAGCGCCTGGGGCGACGAACGGCGGCACCTGTCGCATCAACTCCGGATGCGGTATCCGGCGCTCGGCCGGATGCGGGCACGGCGGCTGTGCAACCGCTTCGAGCGTCACGGTGTGCGCACAGAGCCGGCGCGCCTGCGCGCGATGGTGTCGGGCGCACCCGCCGCGGACTGCGAAGTCGTGGACGTGAATTTCGCATTGATCGCAATGCAACTGGACCGCGAGGCGCGCCTGGGGCGCTACCGGCGTCTCAAACGGCGCAGCACCCGTTCGCTGATGTTCGCCGGCCTGGTACTGGTGGTGCTGAACTTCCTCTTCTGCATGGCCTACGTTCTGCTGAACCTGGTTCAGGACGCCACGCCGTTCTGACGCGCCGTTCTAACTCGCTGAGCCATCTGATAGCGGGAACCGGCGCACCAGCGCAAGGCCGCCCATGGCAACGAATCCCGCCAGCATGATGCTTCTACTGCAGCCGACATGCTGGGCGATCACGCCGAAGAGGAAGCTGCCGACGGCCAACGACCCCTGGACGGTAAGGACGTAGAAGGATGTGATGAGCCCCCGCATGCCGTACGGGGCCGCCATCAGCACCGCAACCTGATGACTGATAGCCAGGACGCTCCACGCGAAGCCCGCGACGAACAGGAACCCGGCATCCGCCAGCATGCTGTTCCATTGGCTCACGCCCAGCACGGCGAGAGAAAAGACAACCAGCGCCGCGGTCGACAGCGGGCCCACAGGGAAACGTTTCCTCAGCCAGGGCATCAGGGATAACGCGACGAAGCTTCCCATACCCAGAGAGGTCAGCAATTCGCCGAAGCCGATGAGCTCGGTCTGAATATTCTCCCGGGCCTCGAGAGGCAGCAGCGCAACCATACCCGCATTCGGAACGATGAAGGCGGCGCACCGAATCAGCGGCCCGTACATCTCACGCGAGCTGCGCAGAGCAGTCCATCCCTCGCGCAACGATCGCCTCGGGTCCAAAGATGACGCGGGTGCTCCGGATTCGGGAACGGCGCGCTCCGGTACCCGGAGCAGGGCGATAATCATGGTGATATTCGACAATGCTCTAGTGGCGAAAACCGTTGCCGGCCCAGCAAACTGCATGAGATAACTGCCCAAGATCGGCCCGGCGGCCTGCCCGATTTTATTGCTCATGGAGTTCAGTGAGATCGCCGCCACCGTGTGATCGCGCGGCGCCAGATCAAGAAGTAAGGGCTTCCACGCGGACGCTTCGATCGCCGCCCCCACTCCCATCGCGCCCAGCAGCGCGAGCAGAAGCCACGGGGTCAACTGGTCGCGCCACGTGGTCAACGCGAAGGCAACTGCGGACGCCAGCATCCACACATGTGCGATCACAAGGATTCTTCGGTGACCGATACGGTCGCCGACTATTCCGAAGGGGATACTGAAGAAGAAGAACGGAAGGCTTCCCACTGTCTGAATCGAGGTCACCATCAGCGGACTTCGGGTCATAGACGTCATCAGCCACGCGGATGCGAGCAGGAGCATGACCGAGCTGAGACTGGAGATGAGATTTGCGGTCCAGAGTTCCCTGAATGGCCTGTGCCCCAGCAGTTCGTATCCCTCAGGGGGGCGAAGCCTCGTCACGGACGAGAGGCTATCATCGTCGATGCTTGAGTACTTCTAGGATACCGGGCCGCGGCCGTCACCAGCAATTCTGAGGAGGAGGCGGGTGCCGCCCAGCGGGCTGGTGTGCAAAGTTGCTGTCCCACCGTGCAATTCGGCCTGTTGGGCCACGAGTGCCAAACCCAGCCCGGAGCCCGAACGAGACGCCGTCGAACCACGGGAGAAGCGTGTGAAAACCGAGGCGCGTTCCGCTTCGGGAATCCCGGTGCCGTCGTCGTCGATCGCGATCTCCACTCCCTCGCCGGAACTGGCGACGCGGAGCTGGATTTCGGTCGCACCGCCGTGCTTGACGGCGTTGGCGATCGCGTTGTCGATCACCAGCCGCAAGCCGGTGGGCAACCCCACCATCAGCACCGTCGGCGACGGCACCAGCCGCACCCGCACCTCGGGGTAGACACGGAGCGCGTCGTGTGCGGCCCGATCCAACAGCTCGGTGATGTCGAACGGGACGAAGTCGTCGACCGTCGTCAACTCCCCTTGCGCAAGGCGTTCGAGCGCCGTCAGGGTCGCCTCGATGCGAGTCTGGGTGCCCACCACGTCGTCGATCACCTCGTCGCGCTGCTCGGGACCTAACTGCAGAGTCGTCAATACCTCGAGGTTGGTTTTCATCGCGGTCAGCGGGGTGCGCAGCTCATGGGAGGCGACCGCGGCGAAGTCGCGGGCCGATTCGAGGGCGGCCTTGGTGCGCAGCTGTTCCTGGCCGATGCGGTCCAGCATGCCCTCGACAGCGTCGGCGATCTCCACGGCCTCCCGCACACCGCGAACGTGCACCTCATCCGGGCTCGACTGGGCGTTGATGGCGCGGGCCTGCTGGGCGAGCAGCAGGAACGGCTTCACCATGATCAGCGAGAACAACCAGCCGACCAGGATCGTGCCGCCGATCACGCTCGCACAGATCAGCAGCACGCGCAGGTGCAGTTCGTTGATCCGGTGCTGCGCCTCGGCCAGCGGGGCGGCGAGGGCGATCGAGGCCGGTCCCGCGGTGAAGGTGCGCTCTCGGTATTGCACACCGCTGATCTCGATGTTGGCGTATCCATTCGGCAGCTTGGGCAGCACGATAGTGCGGGGCACCGACACCGTGACGTCCCCGATGCGCGCCGTGCGGACCAGGCTGCCGTCCGGCATCGGCAGATCGGTGCTGGCGAAACCGGCGGTATTGATCAGCGAGTTGATGTCACCGAGGCTGGTCACCGAGTCGAGGCGCCGGTCCAACTGGCTGTACTGGTCGTTGGTGACGCCGATCCACACCCACGCCCCCAAGGCGAGGACGAGGGCGATCACCGCGAGCGCGGCGACGATGACGATGGTGCGCAGTGACAGCACCCGCATCGGCAGCCGCACGCGCCGGAGGATGCGAATCGTGGCTCCAGTCCATGTGGTCTACGGGGCGACCGCCACCCCATATGCGTAGCTGCCGACGGTGATGGTGGTCAGGACAGTGTTACCGGGGGTGATCACCGACACTGAGCCGGGGGGGGAATTGTAATTCCCGGTGGCGTAGATATAGCCGTTGGTGGGGTTTACCGCCACGCCGTGCGGGTACGGGGAGGTGCCGATGGTGATGTTGGCGACGACGGCATTGGTGGGGCTGATCACCGACATCGTGTTGTTCAGCCCGAAGAGTCCAGTGGTGACGTAGCCGTAGCCGGCGTTCGCGCCGACGGGGCTGAACGCCACCCCGGTGGGGCCGCTGCCGACGTTGATGGTGGTGATCACGGTGCCGCCGGGGGTGATCACCGACACCACGCCGGAGCTGTCGTTGACGCTGGTGACGTAGAGGTTGCCGGCGTAGGGGCCGACGGGGCTGACTGCCACCTCGCTCGGGGGACTGCTCACTGAGATGGTGCCGACGATGGTGTTGACGGCGTTGATCGCCGACACCGAGTTGGAGGCGAAGTTGGTGACGTAGATGTTGCTGTTGATGGGGTTGAACGCCAGGCCTTGCGGGCTGGTGCCGACCGTGAGGGTGGTGAGCAGGGCGTTGGAGTTGCTGATCACCGACACGGTGCCGCTGTTGTAGTTGCCGACGTAGACGTCGCCGTTGTTGTTGTTGACCGCTACCCCGGTGGGGCCGCTGCCGACGTTGATGGTGGCGATCACCGTATTGCTGGGGCCGATCACCGACACCGTGCCCGCGGCGCTGTTGCTGTTGTTGGCGACGTAGACGTAGCCGTTGGTGGGGTTGACCGCCACCCCTTCCGGGAAGCTGCCGACATCGATGGTGGCGATCACCGTGTTGCCGGGGCCGATCACCGACACTGTGCCGACGCCGCCGACGCTATTAGTGACGTAGGCGTAGCCGGCGTTGGGCAGGGC
>CAZZHX010000003.1:0-3694 GCA_964653535.1 uncultured Mycobacterium sp.
CCGTTCTGGGAGGACCGGTTCCCCGAGATCTTGAAGTTGGTCGGCGCCGACCGAGTGGTGTTCGGATCCGACTGGCCGCACCCCGAGGGCCTCAGCGACCCCCTCTCCTTCGTCGACGAACTGACCGACCTCAGCCAGGAGGACGTCGCCAAGATCATGGGCGGCAACATGATGGAGCTGATGAAGGTGTCGGCGCCGGCCTCGAAGAAGCCGGTCACCGCCTGACCGTGCGTGTTCGGGGCCTTGGTTAGCGGGACTGTTCGCGCCGCACCTGGTTGAACGGCACACCGCGGTCGGCCGCGTATTCACGCGGGAAACCCAGCACCCGCTCGCCGACGACGTTGCGGGCGACTTCGACCGTGCCGCCGCCGATGGCGGCGTTCTGCCGCGACAGGTAGCGCAGCCCCCACTCGAGGCCCTCCCCTTCGTCGCCGACCACACCGGCGCCACCGGTGATCGCCAGCGCGGTGTCCATGTCCAGGGTGATGGTTTCGGAATGGAAGAGTCTGATCAGGCTGCCGCCGGTCGGCGGCAGCGTGCCGTCGTTGACGGCGCGGGTCACATGATCGACCAGTTGCTCGGACACCGCGCGGTGCACCAGCACGCGCCCAGCCAGCTCGCGCAGGCGCTCGTTGTCGGCCTGGGCTGCGTTCTCCACCAGGCGCACGTAGTCGATAGGGATCGAGGTGCCGCCCTCGTTGCCGCTGCCGCTGGCGAACTCCGAGCCCTGCCCAACGGCGCGGCGTTCGTGATAGAGCTGCCGCGACGCCACCGTCCAGCCGTCGTTCACCTCGCCGACGACGGCGTCGTCCCCGACGTCCACGCAGTCGAGGAACTCCTCGCAGAACTCTGTCGACCCGCTGAGCATGGTGATGCGCCGCAACGTGATTCCCGGATGCGCGATGGGCACCAGGAACATGGTCAGGCCCTCGTGCTTGGGCACGTCCCAGTTGGTGCGGGTCAGGCACAGTGCATAGTCGGCGGCGAACGCGCTGGTGCTCCACGTCTTGGCGCCGTCGATCACCCAGCGGTCACCCCGGCGTTCGGCCCGGGTGATCACCCCGGCCAGGTCCGACCCGCCCCCGGGTTCGCTGAGTAGCTGCACCAGGACCTCGTCGCCTCGCAGGGCGGCGCCGATGTGCTGTTTTTTCTGATCTTCGCTGCCGGTGTCGAGCAGGGTGGCACAGCAGATGGTGAACGAGGGCGTGTTGAGGATCAGCGGCATCTCGTAGTTGCGGGTCTCGGCGTCGAACGCCTTCTGGTATGTGTAGTCCAGGCCCAGCCCGCCGTACTCCTGGGGAAAGCAGATGCCGGCGAATCCCCCTTCGTACAAACGCTTTTGCAGCTCTCGCGCCCGTAGCCAGGCTTTGTCCTCGTCGCGCGGGGCGGGCGGCGGGCACTCGGGATCGATCACGGGCATGTTGTCGGCCAGCCACGCACGGGCGCGGGCGGCGAACTGTTCGACGGTTTCTGTCATGTTGGGTTGCGGCCCGCCTTCTCGGCCTCGTAGACGAATAGGTTGTGGTCCTCCGGCGTCCCGAAAGTGGAGCGGTACAGCGTGACCCGGCGAAGATAGAGGTGCAGGTCGTGCTCCCAGGTGACGCCGATCCCGCCGTGTAGCTGTACACAATCCTGGACGATCTGACCGGCCATCTCGCCGACGTAGGACTTCGCGACACTGACCGACACGCCGGCCGAAGGCGAGTCGGCGGCGAGCTCGGCGACCGCCGCAGCGGTGGTGGCGCGGCAGGCCTCCATCCACAGCTTCATGTCGGCGAAACGATGCTTGAGTACCTGGTATGAGGCCAGCGGCCGGCCAAAGCTGTGCCGGTCCAGCGCCCACTGGACGGTGAAGTCGAACACCGTCTGCAGGATGCCGACCACCTCGCAGCACTGCAGAACCTGAGCGATGCGGGCCTGCCGGTCGATGAGCGCGGGCGTCTCGGCGGCGCTGCCGACCGCCGCGGACGGCTCCACGTTCACACGGTCGAAATGCACCCGCGCGAACTGCTTGACCAGGTCGACCGACCGCTGCGGCTCGATCCGGACGCCCGGGGCGTCCGTCGGGACCAGGAACTGGCGAACCTCGGGGCCGCACCGCGCCACCACGAGCAACATCCCGCTCTGGGCGCCGGCCTCGACACGGTCCTTCGTCCCGTCGATGCGGTAGCCGGCATCGACCACCGTCGCGGTGACGGACGGATCCGTCGGCGCCCAGCCCCGGCCCGGCTCACAGACCGCCCAGGACGCGACCGTTTCCCCCGAGATCAGCGACTCGATCATGGCGGCGTGGGCGTGCCTGTCCGCACAGCCGCCGAGGGCGGAGAGCACGACGCTGACCGGGTACAGCGGCCCGGGCGCCACGGTGGTGCCCAGTTGCTCGGCCACCGACGCGAGATCGGCCAGACCGCTGTCTGAGACGGCGCCGCCGCCCAGTTCCTCCGGAACGAGCAGGCCGGTCCAGCCCAGCTCCGCGGCCCGCCGCCACCACCCCGGGTCGTAGGACTCACCCGCGGCATGCAGGTCCCGAACACGCCGCAGGGGCGACTCTTTCTGCAGAAACGCTTGGGTGGTGGAGGTAAAGAGTATCTTTTCGGGAGAGTCGACTGCCGTCATGACGCCGACCGTCCACCGACGCCGGGAGAGACGCCGCGAAAGACGCAAGGGAGAAAGTTGGGTTGGTTGATCATCCGCCTGATAGGTCCTGGTTGTCGCAATTCGCTGGCGCCTCCGATGGTAGCAACGCGCGCTACGGCACGTGATACCGGAGTTCCGTCGACAATGATGCTGAACAGCGGTGGACGCCGTGCCTGAGCCTGAGGAGCACGTCGCGTCGAAGGCTGACGCCCTGGCACAGATCCAGGAAGCCGAGGCCAATATCGCTGAGGCCGAAGCGCTGGCGGCCGCGGCGCGAGCCCGCGCCCGCGCTGCCCGGCTGAGGAGAGAGGCTCTCACCCTGGCCGACGACGCCGAGGACTACGCCGACGCCGCCACCGCGGCCGCCGACGCCGAGGGTGACTCCGGTTCCGATGCCCGCGGCGAATCGGCGGTCGAGGAGTACGAGGACGACGGAGACCCCGGAGACCCCGGAGACTACGGAGACTACGGAGACGACGAGGACGATGGCGACCCCGGAGCTCACGGAGGCCGCGAGGGATCTGCCGGAGCCACGGAGCCGACCGGGTGGCGCCGCTGGGTTGCACCGCCCGTGCTCGCCTGCGCGGTCGCCATCCTGCTCGTCATCGGCTTCGTGGCCGCCAGCATCACCATGCTTGCGCAGCATCGCGACGCCACGCAGCGCGAGAAACACGACACGGCGTTCGTGGCCGGGGCCAAACAATGCGTCCTCAACATGATCACGCTCGACTTCACCAAGGCCAGGTCCGACGTGCAACGTGTGATCGACAGTTCGACCGGTGAGTTCAAGGCCGACTTCCAGAAGAAAGCCAACGACCTGATTGCGTTGGTGGAGAAGTCGAAAGCCATCACCGACGGCACCATCGACGCGGCCGCCCTCGAATCCGTAGCGGGCAACTCGGCGGTGGTGTTGGTGGCGGCGGTCTCGCGCGTCACGAATTCCCTACCGGGCAAACTGGAGCCACCCAAACTGTGGCGGCTGCGGGTGACCATCGCAGACGAGGGCGGGCAGTACAAGATGTCGAAAGTCGACTACGTCCAGTGAACCGTCCAGTGA
>CAZZHX010000003.1:3794-11877 GCA_964653535.1 uncultured Mycobacterium sp.
CGTCCAGTGAACCGTCCAGTGAGCACCGAGGCGAACGACGACGGTGTCGCCCCGCCGGCGGTTCGGGGGCGCGGTGGCATACCGCACTGGGCGCACCGCTTTGGCTACGCGGTGCTCGCCCTGCTCGTGCTGGCCTCCGGCGCGACGGCTGCCGGCCTCTACTTCGAGCAGTACCGTCCCGACAAGCAGACCGACTCCAGCGTCCGGCAGGAGGTGGCCAGCTCGGCGTCCGACGGGACAACCGCGGTGCTGTCGTACTCGTCGGACACGCTCGACCAGGACTTCGATAACGCCCGCTCGCACCTCGCCGGTGAATTCCTGACGTACTTCAACGACTTCACCGCGCGGGTGGTGGCTCCGGCCGCCAAACAGCGGCCGCTCAAAACGTCGGCGGAGGTGGGCGGCGCCGCCGTCATGGAGTTGCACCCGAATTCGGCCGTGGTGCTGGTGTTCGTCAATCAGACCACCACGGCGAAAGACAATCCCAAGCCGATAACGGCGGTGAGCAGCATCCGGGTGCACATGAACCGGATCGACGGACGCTGGCTGATCACGAAGTTCGACCCGGTCCACTAGGCCTGCGCGGGCTTGTCCTTCTGGTCGTTCTTCTGGTCGCGATGGTCCCGCGCTTTCTTCGGACGCATCAGCCGTTCTATCTGGCCGTAGGCGTCGATGGGGCTGTGCAGCGACAATCCGCCGTCGGCGTGCACCACCTGCCCGGTCACCCAGGACAGTTCCAGGACGCCCGTGATGGCCTCGGCGACATCGGTGGGCTCCGCTATGCCACCGAGCGCGGTCCTGTCGGACAGGCCTTCCGACCACCCCGGCAACGAGTCGGGGAAGGGCAGCATCGGAGTGCGGGTCACACCGGGCCCGACGGCGTTGACCCGGATGCCGTAGCTGCCCCACTCCACCGCCGCGACCTTGACCAGCATGTTGACCCCGGCCTTGGACACGCAGTAGGGGCCCATGTCGCGGTCGGACAGCGTGCCGCTGATGCTGGAGACGGCGACGATCGATCCCGGCACCTCGGCGTCGACCATGGCCTGCGCCGCCGCGCGAAGGGTCAGCCAGGTTCCGGTGAGGTTGACAGCCAGTACCCGCTGCCACTCCTCGGGGGAGACCTTCAGCAACAGCCCGGACGACCCGACTCCCGCGGAGGTCACCACGCGGGTGGGCGCCCCGTGCTCGCGCACAGTCTGCTCCATCGCCGCCGCTACCGCCTCCGGATCGCTGACGTCGCAGACGATGTCGGCGTCGGCCAGGTCCCAGACGACGACGTCGTGACCCGCGCCCCGGAGCCGTTCGGCGACCTCGCGCCCGATACCCGAGGCGCCGCCGGTCACCAGGGCGGTCATCGGTCGGGTCCGATCAACTCCCACGGATGAATCGTCGACACGAGTCGCAATCGTAGTCCCCGCGCCCCGAACCGAGGATCACTAGCGTGGAAGCGATCCGATATGTGACCCTTCCGGCGCGAACGTGCGTGTTTGCGCGCGACGCACCGATATGACGTGTCATTCTGCGCACCCTCGCCGGGGGGCTACGCACTCTCCCGGTAGGCCGTGACCACGGGCTCGAGCTCGTCGGGTGTGGCACCGTGCATGATCACCGCGTCGGCCCCGTAGTCGAGCTCCTTACGAACGCGGTCCGCGCATTGGCGGGCCGACCCTGTGGCCGATGCCTGCAGCCACTCGTCGGGTATGAGGGTCGCGATGTGCTCGATCTGCGCGGGCGTCGCCTTGTGGTCGATGCCGCCCGCGATCGAGGTCACCACCGGGTCGTCCCGGAAGCGTTGCAGCACAGAGGGGTCCCAGTCGTTGGTCCTCACCATCAGGTCGCCATAGCCCTGCAGGTAGGTGGCCAGGCGCGCGACGGTCTTCTTCAGCCGCAACTGTTCGCCGAGGTGGTCGCCCACCGTCGCAAAGCACGACCACACCCGCACAGCGGCAGGGTCGCGGCCAGCCTTCTCCGCGGCGGTCTTGACCGTCGTGACGCAGCGCTGCAGGGTCTCCGGGGTGAAGTAGGTGTGCAGGATGACGTCGTCGAAGACGCGGCCGCCGAGTTCGAGCGAATTCGGCCCGAACGCCACCAGCGCCAGCCGGATGTCCTCATCGAAGTCGGGGTCGAGAAAAAGGATCGGGTATTTACCCATCGGGCCGTCGTGGTTGACGATCAGCTCGCCGCGCCAGAGGCGGCGCATGACCTGCGCCCAGTCCTCCATCTGCGCGGTGGTGACCGCCGGGATGCCGAAAGCCCCGGAGACGGCGGCGATGCCGCGGCCGATGCCGAGGGTGAACCGGCCTCCGGACAGGCGGTGCATCGTGGTGGCCCACGACGCGATGATCAACGGATGCCGGGTGTTGTGATTGGTCGCGGCGGTAGCGATGCGCATGCGGGTAGTCACCGCGCACGCGGCCCCGGTCAACGACGACGCCTCCTTGACGTTCCAGCGCTCGGAGATGAACGCAGTGCCGAAACCCAACTCCTCGCCCCGGCGCGCCTCGTCCATCAGCGTCGCGGGCCCTTCGCCACCGGCGCCAGCCAGCAGGTAGTAACCCAGTTCGTCCACAGCGGGATCGGTCAACGCCCCTCCTTGCCCACAAACCGCTGAAAACTAGACTGTAGTACCGGAGGCTCGCGCGCAGACGCCGAAATGCCCCCGGCGGGCACTGCGGACGCAATTCTGTGTCCGCTCGGCACGATATAGTAAGGGTTCTGATGGCCTACGCCGCACCACAATTCACGGTACCCGCCGTCGCCCGGGCCGTCGCGGCCGCGGTCCCCGACCGCCACTTCATCATCCAGGGCGAGCGTCGGTTGAGCTACCGGCAGGTGCTCGAGCGCTCCGACCGTCTGGCCGCGTATCTGCACTCGCGCGGGCTGGGCTGCCACACCGAACGGTCGGCGATCGCCGGCCACGAAACGGGCCAGGACCTGGTGGGTATCTATGCCTATAACGGAAACGAGTTCGTCGAGGCGTTGCTGGGCGCTTTCGGGGCCCGGGTCGCCCCGTTCAACGTCAACTTCCGGTACGTCAAGAAAGAACTGCAGTACCTGTTGGCGGACTCGGGGGCGAGCGCCCTGATCTACCATGCGGCCTTCGCCCCGCGCGTCGCCGAGATCCTGCCCGATCTGCCGAACCTGCGGGTGCTGATCCAGATCGCCGACGACTCGGGCAACGGCCTGCTCGACGGCGCGGTGGACTACGAGAGCGCCCTGGCCTCGAGTCCGTCGGCGCCACCGCCGGTGGACCATTCACCCGACGACCTGTACGTGCTGTACACCGGCGGCACCACGGGGATGCCGAAAGGCGTGCTGTGGCGCCAGCACGACATCTTCATGACGTCTTTCGGTGGGCGGAACATGACGACGGGTAAGCCCGCGGAGTCCGTCGAGCAGATCGTGGCGACGGCGGTCGGGGGTCCCGGTGCCACGGTGATGGTGCTGCCCCCGCTGATGCACGGGGCCGCCCAGTGGTCGGTGATGACCGCCATGACCAGCGGTCAGACGGTCGTCTTCCCCTCGGTGGTCGACCGCCTGGATGCCGAGGACGCCGTCCGCGCCATCGGGCGGGAAGGGGTGTCGGTGGTGACGGTGGTCGGTGACGCGATCACCCGGCCGTTGGTGGCCGCCCTGAAGAACGCGAAAGAGCAGGGCAGCCCGGACGTCTCCTCGCTGGCGGTGATCGCCAACGGAGGTGCCCTGCTGACACCGTCGGTCAAGCAGAGCGTGATCGAAGTTCTCCCCCACGCCCTCGTGGTCGACGGCGTGGGATCGTCGGAGTCCGGGGCGCAGATGTTCCACATGTCCGTCTCGGGCGCGGTGTCCACGGGCACCTTCACCGCCGGACCCGACACCGTCGTGGCGGCCGAGGACCTGGGGTCGATCCTGCAGCCCGGTCACGACGGAATGGGTTGGCTAGTGCAACGCGGACACGTACCGCTGGGCTACAAGGGCGACGCCGCCAAGACCGCCGCGACCTTCCCGGTGATCGACGGCATGCGGTACGCGGCCCCCGGTGACCGCGCCCGCCACCGCGCCGACGGCACCATCGAACTGCTGGGCCGCGATTCGGTGACCATCAATTCCGGCGGCGAGAAGATCTTCGCCGAGGAGGTCGAAACGGCGATCGCATCGCATCCCGCGGTGATCGATGTGGTGGTCGCC
This sequence comes from uncultured Mycobacterium sp., assembly GCA_964653535.1. Lineage (GTDB taxonomy): Bacteria > Actinomycetota > Actinomycetes > Mycobacteriales > Mycobacteriaceae > Mycobacterium. The sequence continues at coordinate 7,965 of CAZZHX010000003.1, forward strand.
GGGCGGCCGAGCGAGCGGTGGGGTCAAGAGGTGGTCGCTGTGGTGGCGCTCGCCGAGGGCGCCACTGCAGACACCGCCGAACTGGTCGCGCACGCCGCGCTGTCGCTGGCCCGCTACAAACTTCCCAAGGCGATCGTGTTTCGCCCGGTCATCGAGCGCAGCCCGTCGGGCAAGGCGGACTACCGCTGGGCACGCGAGCAGGCGACGGCCGCGCAGGGCCCGCGCTAGACCTCAATGCGCGCACCCATGACGACGGTCCGGTCGGTGGGCAAGCCGAAGTACTCGGCGGCGTCCGCAGCGATGTAGGACGTCGCGACGAAGAGGCGCTTGCGCCACGGGGCCATCGTCCGCGCGGCGCCCGGGTGCAACTCGAGTTGCGACAGGAAATAGGACGCCTCGTTGACGGCGATCTGGCCCTCGGTTTGTTGCGGGTTGAGCAGGCGCAGCATGCCCGGGACGTTGGGGCGCTCCATGTAACCGACCTTTGCGGTGACGTGAATGACGCCGTCGTCAATGTCGTCCAACTGGTCGACTTCCAGACGTTCCTCGTCGGGTACGCGCGGTACCGGCAGGGTCTCGATCGACATCATCACCACATGTTCGTGCAGCACGCGGTTGTGTTCGACGTTGGCTCGCGCCGCCAGCGGCGCGGTGTCTTTGCCACGGTTGAGGAAGATCGCCGTCCCTGCAATACGCACCAGCGGTGGGCTGTAATTAGCCAACTGACTGATGAAATCGCGCAGCGGCCCCTCCGCCCGCGCCCGGGCCTGTGTGGCGAGTTCGTTGCCCCGCTGCCAGGTGATCATGACCGTGTACGCGACGGTGGCGATCAGCAGCGGCAGCCACGCGCCGTGCACCACCTTGGTCAGGTTCGCGGCCAGGAACAGCAGGTCGACCGACAACAAAGCGCCGCCGCCGATCACGAGCAGCCAGATGGGTGTTCGCCACCGTGTCCGGGCGATGTAGAAGAAGAGCAGCGTCGTGATGGTGATCGTCCCGGTCACCGCCATCCCGTACGCAAAACCCAGCGCGACCGAGCTGCGGAAAGCGAACACCAGGATGAGCACCGCACACAGCAGCATACCGTTGATCCAGGGCACATAAATCTGGCCGACCTCTGACTCTGACGTGTGGACGACCCGCAACCTGGGCAGGTAGCCGAGTTGGGCGGCTTGCGAGGCCACCGAGTAGGCGCCGGTGATCACCGCCTGGGAGGCGATGACCGTCGCCGCGGTCGCCAGCACCACCATCGGCAATCGCGCCCACGCCGGCGTGAGCAGGAAGAAGGGCGCGCTGGAAACCGTTTTGTCGCCCAACAGCAGCGCGGCCTGGCCGAAATAATTGAGCGCACACGCCGGCAACACGACGAACAGCCACGCCCGCGTGATTGCCGGCCGACCGAAGTGGCCCATGTCGGCGTAGAGCGCCTCGGCGCCCGTCACCGCCAGCACGACTGCGGCCAGCGAGAAGAACGCCACCTCGAAGTGGCCACTTAAGAACACGAGCGCATAGGTCGGCGACAGCGCCCTGAGGATCTCCGGGCGCGCGGCGATCCCGTTAACACCGCACGCTCCGATAGCCGTGAACCACAGGACCATCACGGGTCCGAATACCCGTCCGATCGCGGCCGTTCCGCGGCTCTGAAAAGAGAACAACACAACAACGATGACTGCGGTGATCGGCACGACCCAGCCACCCAGCCGCGGCTCTATCACCTTCAGGCCCTCCACCGAGGAGATCACGGACATCGCGGGGGTGATCATGCTGTCGCCGAAAAACAGGGACGCGCCGAAAATACCCAGCGCCGCGAGGGTAATCGTCACGTGACGGCCCCGTTCGGCGGCCAACCCCCGCACCAAGGTGATGAGCGCCATGATGCCGCCTTCGCCGTTGTTGTCGGCGTGCATCACCAAGGTGACATAGGTGAGGGTGACGATGATCATCACCGACCAAAAAATCAGTGACACAACGCCGTACAGATTCGCGTCGGTGAGAGGGATGGGATAGGGATCGCCGGGATCGAAGACCGTCTGAAGGGTGTAAATGGGACTGGTGCCGAGGTCCCCGAACACAACGCCAAGCGCACCCAGCATCAGCGAGGAACGAGCCTTATCGGTACCGCGAATGTTTCTCAGCGGCAATGCTGGCCTGATGTGCGTTTGCATGGCGATAATCCTCTACCGGGCGTTGGGGCCGGAGACGCGGTAACCGATACTAGGCCGCGCATTGGTCCTGCGCCAAGAGCAGCAGATAAGGCCTACAGTAGTCATCACCGGACGTTGGCGGTTCTGGCAGGAGTGGTTCACATGGTGAAGGTGATGGCGGGCTTTCGGGTCTTGGAGCTCGCACAATTCACGTTCGTGCCGGCCGCAGGTGCCATCCTCGCCGACTGGGGCGCAGACGTCATCAAGGTCGAGCACCCGGTGCGCGGCGACACCCAGCGTGGCTTCCTCAACATGGGCGGCATCCAGGTGGACCCGGACCGGCATCCACTGATGGAACACCCCAACCGGGGCAAGCGCAGCGTCGGGATCGACGTCTCCACGCCCGGTGGGCAGGAGGTGCTCTACGAACTGGCCAAGACCTCCGACGTGTTCCTCACCAACTACCTTCCCGCGCAGCGGCAGAGGAACAAGTTCGACGTCGAGCACATCAGAGCGATAAACCCGAATGTCGTGTACGCCCGCGGCACGGCCTACGGCGACAAGGGGCCGGAGCGCGACGTCGGCGGTTACGACGCGACGGCGTTCTGGACACGCAGCGGAATCGGATACGCGCTGACGCCCGAGGCGCTGGGCGGCGCACTGGGACAAGGTATCCCGGCCTTCGGTGATTCCATCGGCGGCATGAACATCGCAGGTGGTATCTCGGCCGCGCTGCTGCACCGGGAACGTACCGGTGAAGCCCTCGAGGTCGACGTCTCACTGCTGAGCACAGCGTGGTGGGCGGCGGGCGCGAGCGTCACGCAGGGCATGGAGACTGGAGAGGTCATGCGCAACACCATGCCGGGGTCCGGCGCGCCGTCAGTGAATCCCTTCATGGGCAACTACCTGACCTCAGACGGCGGCACCATCAACCTGTGCATCATCAGCCCGACCGGGTTGATCCACGACACCTTTGAGCACCTCGGCATCCCCGAGGCGGCCGCCGACCCGCGGTTCTCCGACGTGCTACCGCTGATCCAGAATGCGGATGCCGCCGCCGCTTTGATCACCGCGGCTATCGTCGCCAAACCCTTCGACTTTTGGCGGGAGCACCTGAAAACTCTCAAAGGCCAGTGGGCGCCGTTCCAGAGCCTCATCGGCCTCACCAATGACGAGCAGGCGATCACCAACGACATGATCGCAGAGGTCGAACTCGCCAGTGGTGGAACGCCGTTCAAGGTGGTGCGTGGGCCCGTCCAGTTCAACCACGAGCCGCTACAGACCACCCGGGCACCACAGGCGTCTGAGCACACCGAGCTGGTGCTGATGGAGCTCGGAATGAATTGGGACCGCATCGCGGAGCTGAAGGAGTCGGGCGCGATCGCGTGATCGGTGCGGCCCATGTATCCCCCGAACGTGTCGTGGTTGCGATGACACGCCGATGCGGATCACGCTGATTGCACGTTCGGCGCGTCAGGGGACCCGCGTCCAGGGTTGACAGTTCTGCGACTCGAAGGCCTTCACCGAGGAGTTGACATTCGCGTACATCGGGCCGATTGAGGTATTCGTCTGCAGTACGTGATCCTTTGCCGCATCAGCGGTGCCATAGGTGAACCACGAACACATCGAAGACTGGGTGGGCACGTTGTTGATCCAGACTCCGAAGACCGACGCCGACCCGGCCGTGTGATAAAGCCCGGGTGCTATGTCGGGGCCGACGAGGAAGATGCCGTTGCCGGGGATCGGGTCCATCGGATCGGCAAGCGCCG
>CAZZHX010000003.1:11977-20472 GCA_964653535.1 uncultured Mycobacterium sp.
CGCGCGACCAGGTGGTCGATCAGCGGAAGCGCCCCGGCCGCGAGGTGATCCGACATCGCTGCACGGGCACGCGTGCCGTCGTGCGCCGCGAGTGCGGACAGAATCCGCCGGTGGTCTTTCATGGACTGTTTCGGCCACCCGTCGATGGCGGGGAACACTGCTTCCGGCGCGTAGCGGGTGATCTGCGACATCATCTGAGCGAGCTTGGGCGAGCCCGCGGCAACGTTGATCGCTCGGTGGAAGTCATGGTTGAGGCGAACCGTGCGCTCGTGGTCGTCACCGGCGTAGGCCTGCTCCAGCGAAGCCTGAATCTCGGCGAGCTCATGCACTTGCTCATCGGTGATGCGGACGGCTGCCCGCGCGGCCAATTCCCCGCCGACGTGGGCTTGCACGTTGGCGACGTCGGTGACGTCACGGCCGGTCACCGGCAACACGCGGAATCCGCGGCGAGGCTGCTGGTCGATCAGGCCCTCAGCGCGCAGCGCGAACAGCGCCTCGCGTACGGGTGTGACGCTGATTCCCAACTCCGCGGCCAGTAGCTCCAGCCTGATGTAGGCCCCTGCGGCATACGTGCCGTCGAAGATCCGCGCGCGGATCAGGCGCGCGACATCGTCGGAAAGCTGCGGTCGCACCGCGAAATCTTGGATGCTCATCGACTAGATCTCGTACTCGGCGATCAGCCGCTTGCTGATAATGGACTTCTGAATCTCGCTGGTGCCCTCGCCGATGAGCATGAATGGCGCATCGCGCATCAGCCGCTCGATCTCGTACTCCTTGGAGTAGCCGTAGCCGCCGTGGATGCGGAAACTCTGTTGGGTGACCTCCGAGCAGTATTCGCTGCATAGGTATTTGGCCATACCGGCGGCAACATCGTTGCGCTCCCCGGAGTCCTTAAGCTTCGCGGCGTTGACCATCATCAGGTGCGCGGCTTCCACTTTGGTCGCCATCTCCGCCAGTTGGAACGCGATGGCCTGGTGCTCGGCGATCGGTTTGCCGAAGGTGTGGCGCTGCTGCGCGTAGCGCACCGCCAGCTCGAAGGCACGCAACCCGACCCCGCAGGCCCGCGCTGCGACGTTGACGCGGCCCACCTCGATGCCGTCCATCATGTGGAAGAAGCCCTGCCCGGGGGTGCCGCCGAGGACGTCGTCGGCGGCGGCCCGGTAGCCGTCGAATATCAGCTCGGTGGTGTCGATGCCCTTGTAACCGAGCTTATCGATCTTGCCCGGAATGGTCAGGCCGGGCAGCACTTCGCCGAAGCCGCTCGGTTTGTCGACGAGAAACGTGGTGAGGTTGCGGTGCGGCTTGTCCGCGCCCTCGTCGGTGCGCACCAGCACCGCGACCAGGGTCGAGCTGGCGCCGTTGGTGACCCACATCTTCTGGCCGTTGATGGTGTAGCCGCCGGCGGCATCGCGCTGGGCGCGGGTGCGGATCGCGGCGACGTCGGAGCCCAGTTCGGGTTCGGACATCGAGAACGCGCCGCGGGTCTCGCCGGTGGCCATGCGCGGCAGGAATCTCTGCTTCTGCTCGTCGGTGCCGTGCTGGCGCAGCATGTAGGCGACGATGAAGTGGGTGTTGAGCACTCCCGAGACACTCATCCAGCCGCGGCCGAGTTCCTCGATGCACAGCACGTAGGTCAGCAGCGACTCCCCCAGCCCTCCGTACTCCTGGGGGATCATCAGCCCGAACAGACCCATGTCCCGCATCTGGTCGACCATGTGCTGGGGGTAGGTGTCGGAGCGCTCGAATTCAGCGGCGTTGGGGATCACTTCCTTGTCGACGAATTGCCTTACCGTGGCGATGATCTCGGTTTGGAATTCCGTCAGTCCGAGGGTGTGGGCGAGTTTGGTCATGCGTTGCCTCTCTGTGTCGGGTGACTGAGTACACGGTCGTTGGTCAGGCGCTCGATGTCGGCGGCCGTCAGCCCGAGGCGATCGCGCAGGACGTCCGCGGTGTCCTGCCCGAGCGCGGGTGCAGGCCCGCCGGCGGGATGGATTCCGTCGATCGCGGCGGGCAGCCCCGGGGCCAAGTAGTCGCCGACGCCGGGTTGAGAGACCAGTGAAAACAACGCATTTTCCCGTACTTTCGGCCCGGCGGCGGTCTGCGCGAAGGTTCGGTACCGATCGAACAGCACAGTGGTGTCCGACAGAGCAGTGGTGACCTCGTCGGCGGTGTGGTCGGCGAACCAGGTGGCGAACAGGCCTGAGAGCACATCGCGGTAGCGGTAGCGGTCGCCCTCGGAGGCGAAGTCGACGCCGAGGGCGTCGGCGAGCGCCGATACCGCGGCGCCGACGCCCGTCACTGCGACCAGGTCGCGGAAGTGCCGCCCGGTCAACGCCACCACCATGAACTCCGCCCCGTCGCGGCTGGTGAAGTTCTGGCCGTACTGGCCGTAGATGGCGTTGCCAAGGCGCTCGCGCTGCGTCCCGGTGACCTGTGGCTCAGTGAGCAGCCCCAGGTTTCCCGCGGTGGCCAGCGCGACATCCTCGAGGGCCAGGGTGATCCGCGCGCCGGCGCCTGACTTCTCGCGGCGCAGGACGGCGGCGACGACGGCCAGAGCCGCGTACAGGCCGCAGCACACGTCCCAGGCGGGCAGCACGTGGTTGATCGGCCCGGCGTGGTCGGCCGGGCCGGTGACGAGCGGGAACCCGATGCCCGCGTTGACCGTGTAGTCCACTGCGGTGGAGCCATCGCCGCGGCCCAGCAGTTGGACGTGGATCAGGTCGGAGCGCTTGCCCGCCAACTGGTCGTGGCTCAGCCACGGCAGACTGGCGGCGTTGGTGACCACAACGCCGTCGCCCTCGACCACCAGGCGCGCGATCAGGTCCTGGCCCGCCGGGGAGCGCAAGTCGACGGTGACCGACCGCTTGCCTTTGTTCAGGCCAGTCCAGTAGATGGACGTGCCGTCGTCGGCTAGTGGCCAGCGGTGGACGTCGGAGGCTCCGCCGATCGGGTCGACCCGGATCACCTGCGCACCAAGCTGGTTCAGCGTCATCCCGCACAGGGGAGCGGCAACGAAGCTGGACACCTCGACCACCGTGAGCCCGGTCAGCGGCAGGGCGGCGCCGGTCACCCGCCGATCCGTTCGAACACCGCGGCCAGGCCCTGCCCCCCGCCGATACACATGGTCTCCAGCCCGTAGCGGGCCTGTCGGCGGTGCAGTTCGCGGGCCAGGGCGGCCAGCATGCGCCCGCCGGTCGCACCGACCGGGTGGCCGAGGGAGATGCCGGAGCCGTGCACGTTGGTGCGCTCGTGGTCGGCCGCGGTGAAGTCCCATTCCCGCATCACTGCGAGCGCCTGCGCGGCGAAGGCCTCGTTGAGTTCGATCAGATCGATATCGCTCAGCCGCAGCCCGGCGCGGGCAAGCGCCGCTTCGGTCGCGGGCACCGGGCCGATGCCCATCACCGACGGCGCCACCCCGGCGAGCCCCCACGACACCATGCGCACCAACGGCGTCAGCCCGCAGTCGGCGGCTTTCTCCGGGGTGGTCACCACACACATCGATGCCGCGTCATTCTGCCCGCTGGCGTTGCCGGCGGTCACCGTGGCCTCGGGATCACTGCCCAGCAGAACGGGTGCGAGCGCAGCGAGAGACTCCAGCGTCGTATCGGCGCGCGGATGCTCGTCGGTGTCGACTCGCTCGTCGCCGCGGCGACCCGGCACGGTGACCGCAACGATCTCCTCGGCCAGGATCCCGCTGCGCTGTGCGGCGACCGCACGCTGGTGTGACTGGCAGGCGAGCTCGTCCTGCTCCAGTCGCGAGATGCCGTACTGGCGGCGCAGGTTCTCGGCGGTTTCCAGCATGCCGCCCGGCACCGGGTAGTGCCGGCCGCCGGCGGTGGTCCGCCCGCGCGCCAGCCCGTCGTGCACGCGCACCCCGCCGCGGGCGCCGCCCCATCGCATGTCGGTGGAGTAGAAGGCGACGTTGCTCATGCTTTCGGCGCCGCCCGCTATCACGAGGTCGTGGTCGCCGCTGCCGACCTGCAGGCACGCCTGGATCACCGCCTGCAGGCCCGACCCGCAGCGCCGGTCGACCTGCATGCCCGGGACGCTCACCGGCAGGTGAGAATCCAGCGCGACCACGCGACCGATCGCCGGCGCCTCGGGGCTGGGGTAGCAGTGCCCGAGGATGACGTCATCCACCGCGTCGTGCGGCAGGCCGGTGCGCTCGAGCAGACCGGTGAGTGCGGCGACGCCGAGGTCGACCGCGGTGAGGGATGTGAACATTCCGCCGTAGCGCCCGATGGGGGTACGCACCGGCTCGCAGATGACGGTCTCGCGCATGACCCGTTCCCCTAGATGTGCCGGCCGCCGGTGACGTCCATCACCGTTCCGGTCATGTACGACGACAGGTCGGATGCCAGGAACAGGGCGACGCTCGCGACCTCGGACGGTTCACCGGCGCGGCCCATGGGGATCTCGGCGAGCTTGGAGTCCCAGATCCGTTGCGGCATCGCCTCGGTCATCGCCGAGCGGATCAAGCCCGGCGCGATCGCGTTCACCCGCACCCCAAGGTGGGCGAGTTCCTTGGCCGCGGCCTTGGTCATCCCGACGATGCCGGCCTTGGCCGCCGAGTAGTTGGTCTGCCCGATCATGCCGACCTTGCCCGACACCGACGACATGTTGACGATCGCGCCGCGCTGGTTCTCCCGCATGATGGCCGCCGCCAGTCGGGTGCCGTTCCACGTGCCCTTCAGGTGCACCGCGATGACCTCATCGAACTGGTCCTCGGTCATCTTGCGCATGGTCGCGTCGCGGGTGATCCCGGCGTTGTTGACCATGATGTCGAGCGTGCCGAAATGCTCGACGGCGTGGGCGAGGAGCGCCTCGACCTCGGGAGCGCGGGTCACGTCGCACCGCATCGCCGCGGCGACCCCGCTGCCACCCAAACCTTCCGCAGCGGCCTGAGTCGCCTCCAGATTCAGGTCACCGAGCACCACCCGGGCGCCCTCGGCGACGAACCGTTCGGCGATGGCCAGGCCCAGGCCCTGCGCTCCGCCGGTGATGACGGCGGTCTGACCGCTGAGCAACGCCACTGAGCCTCCTGTGGATCGGTCCCGACGCGACAACCTCGCCGTATCGAATATCATATTTCATATAGGAGGACCCCCGCCATGACCACCACCGTTAACGAGCACACCCACGCCGTCAGCGACGACGACTTCGCCCCGATCCTCGCCCAGACCCGCGACTTCGTCCGCACCACGGTGCTGCCCCGCGAGCGGGAGATCCTGGACAACGACCGCGTGCCCGACGATCTGCGCCAGCAGGCCAAGGACATGGGCCTGTTCGGCTACACCATCCCCCAGGAGTGGGGCGGCCTCGGCCTGAACCTGATCCAGGACGTCGAGATGGCCATGGAACTCGGCTACACCTCCCTGGCGGTGCGGTCGATGTTCGGGACCAACATCGGCATCGCCGGGCAGGTGCTGGTCGGCTTCGGCACCGACGAGCAGAAGCAACGCTGGCTGGAGCGGATCGCCTCCGGCGACGTCGTCGCCTCCTTCGCGCTCACCGAACCCGGCGCCGGCTCCAACCCCGCTGGCCTGCGCACCAAGGCCGTGCGCGACGGCGACTCCTGGGTGATCACCGGGTCCAAGCAGTACATCACCAACGCGCCGTTGGCCGACCTGTTCCTGACGTTCGCGCGTACCCGGCCCGCCGGCGAGAACGGCCCCGGCATCGCCGTGTTCCTGGTGCCCGCCGACACGGCGGGCGTCGAGGTGGCCTGCAAGGACGCCAAGATGGGCCAGGAGGGCGCGTGGACCGCCGACGTCAACTTCACCGATGTCCGCGTCGGCGACGACGCGCTCATCGGCGGCGCCGAGGACATCGGCTACCGCGCGGCGATGACCTCGCTGGCCCGCGGGCGCGTGCACATCGCGGCGGTCGCCGTCGGCGCGGCCCAGCGCGCGCTCGACGAGTCGGTGGCCTACGCCGCGACGGCGACGCAGGGCGGCGAGCCGATCGGCAACTTCCAACTGGTGCAGGCGATGATCGCCGACCAGCAGACCCAGGTGATGGCCGGCCGCGCGATGGTGCGCGAGACCGCGCGGCTGTGGGAGAGCAACGAGGACCGCCGCATCGCGCCGTCGGCGGCGAAGCTGTTCTGCACTGAGATGGCCGGCACGGTCGCCGACCTCGCGGTGCAGATCCATGGCGGTGCCGGCTACATGCGCGGGGTGGTCGTCGAACGCATCTACCGCGACGTGCGCCTGTTGCGGCTCTACGAGGGCACCAGCGAAATTCAGCGGCTCATCATCGGCTCGAACCTGGTGAAGGCCGCGCAGCGGTAAGGCCCGTGAGGCCGCCGGCTACCTCTCACCGATCTAGCCGATCAGCTCCAACGTTCCCAGGTCCCGGATCGCCCGGCAGCCCCGGCCCAACATGGTCAGCATCATGTCGTCACCGCGATCGGTCGACGCGGAGAAGGCAAACCCGAGCGCGGAGATCATGAGTACCTGCGGCACCCCGAGACGGTAATCACGCCAGCATGTTTCGCGGTCGTAGCCGGTGACGCCATAGCCCAGCAGCGCTTGGTGGTACTCGTCAACCAGGCCCTCCTCAACGGTCGCCCGAAGTTGCGAGTCCAGGCTGGTGGCCATGAAGTAGGCGAGGTCCCTCGCCGGAAGGCCCACACCCAGCGTCTGCCAGTCGACCACGCTCACCCCGTCGGGCCCGAACAGGATGTTGTCGAGGCGGTAGTCGCCGTGCAGCAGGGCGAACCGGTCATTCTCGGCGAGCAGCCACGGCGCCACCAACCCCATTGCGGTGGAGAATGTTTCCCGGTCTTCGTCGCGCATTCGATCGCCTAGTTTCTCCAGGGTGATATCGGCGCTCATCTTCGCGACCTCACCCAGGCCGCGGGCGGACGCCTCGTCCGGGCGCGGGAACACGATGCTCGGGAATTCCAGCCACACCGGATCGCACCAGGTGGGGCCGTGCAGTCCGGCCAGCGCCACGACGGCCAGCCGCGCCTGCGGTTCCCCGCAGCCCGCGATCTGATCCCCCTGCACCGCGGGCGCCTGGTCAGCGAGCAGCAGCGCGTAGTCCCGGGCATCCTCGGTGATCTGGCAGTAAAAACAACGTGGCGTCGGCACCCGCACCCGGTCCGCCACGGTCGCATAGAAGGCGCATTCGCTGCGGTAGCTCAGGGCGACCCGATCGCGCACCGCGTCATCCTGGGCCGGCAGCTTGATGACGAACGTGCGCGGCAGGCCGCCGGGATCGCCTGCGTATTCCGGCGTCACCCGGTAGGTCGCGCCTGTCTGCCCGGTGCCGATGGCTGCCACGTCGACGTCGGACACCTCGACGGGCGCGCGGTGTTCGCTGAGTGCGGCCGACAGCCACTCCGCGGTCACGTCGCCGGGGTACCGCGGAATGGTCATCCCAGCACTGTAAGGCAGCGCCCCGGCGCGCAGCGGCGCGTAGCCTGGCGGGATGAGTGGTGAGGTGCGGGGTGCGGCGCCACCGGTGTTGCTCTACGACGGTGTGTGCGGCTTCTGCAACCAGGCGGTCCTGGCGGTGCTGCGGTTCGATCGACGCGGCAGTCTGCGCTTTGCTCCCCTCGACGGCGACTTCGCCCGGGCAATCATCGAACGCCACCCAGCGATGCGGAACGTGGATTCCGTCGTGTTCGTCGACCAACCCGGACAGCCGGGCGAACGAGTCGCCGTGCGGTCCGAGGCCGCGCTGCGCGTGGTGGACTATCTCGGCGGGCCGTGGAAGCTTCTCTACATCGTTCGCGTCATCCCCGCCGTCCTGCGGGATCGGCTCTACGACGGGTTCGCCCGTATCCGCTATCGCGTCTTCGGGAAGTACGACAGCTGTCCGATACCACCGCCGGACGTGCGGCTCCGCTTCGTGGACGGCTGAGTAGATGCTCGGCGAGCTGACCGCACCGCAGATCGAGGAGCTGCTGCGTTCCGAGGTGATCGCCCGGATCGGCTGCATCAGCGACGGGCAGGTCTACGTGGTGCCGGTGACCTACGTCTACGACGGCAGCTACGTCTGGGGCCATGCGATGGACGGCGCGAAGCTACGCGCCATGCGCGCCGAACCCCGCGTCTGCGTAGAGGTGGAGCACGTCGATGACATGTCCAATTGGCGCAGCGTGATCGCCTGGGGCGCCTTCGAGGAGTGCGACGGCGCCGACTGGGATGCCGGGATGGCCCTGCTGATCGAGCGGATTGTGCCGCTGCTGACCTTCCCGCCGCACTCGCCGCCGCTGGATATGGCAGCGTTGCGCCACGGATCGGTGTACCGCATCAGGGTGGACCGCAAGACGGGCCGCTGTGAAAAGGTAGAGGGAGCAAAGGGGCAGCCGACTCCATGACCGTCGACCCGAAGGCAATGCTCGACGTCGCCTGTGCGGAAGCCCGACAAGGGCTGGCTGAAGGCGGTATTCCGATCGGTGCGGCACTGTTCGGCCACGACGGGGTGTTGCTCGGCAGCGGGCACAACCGGCGGGTACAACAGGGCGATCCGTCGTTGCACGC
>CAZZHX010000003.1:20572-44317 GCA_964653535.1 uncultured Mycobacterium sp.
GGCAGTGCCTTTGCCCCTCACCACCTATCTCGCCGGGGCGAGCGGGCCGTGGCGGATCGACTCCATCACACCCGTTATCGGCGAGACCCTGTCGGCCGCGCAGCGACTGGACATCGTCGAGGCGCCCCTGGCGGAGCAAGCCGGCTCCACCTGGGCGCTGCGGGGGCTCACCAGCAACATCCGCTACAGCACGCGCGCCGAGTTGGATGCGTTGGCGGCGCGCCAGGAGGGCCTCGGACGTCCGCAGTGCACCCGCGCGGCGTTCATTCCAATCCGCAAGGCCAGCTCATGGTGGACCCTGGCCCAGGATGAGCGTCGGGCATTGTTGGCGGAGCAGTCCCACCACATCACCGTCGGGCTCGAGTACCTGCCCGCGGTGGCCCGGCGTCTGCACCACAGCCGCGATCTCGGGGAGCCCTTCGACTTCCTAACCTGGTTCGAGTACGCACCCGAGCACAGCGATCAGTTCGAGGATCTTGTCGACCGGCTGCGCAGATCTCCGGAGTGGGCGCACGTGGAACGCGAGGTGGATGTGCGTCTTTCCCGCGATTGAGTTTCCGAGGCCGCGCTACAGCTGTCGAGAAATGGACCACCAACCGACGTTCTGGGAGATCCGGGACACGCCCCTATGGGACAATTGCGTAATGCTGCTGGCACTCCTGCGCCGGTTCCTTCGGCCGTACCGTCGGCTGGTGGCAGTGCTGATCGCGCTGCAACTCATCAGCGCGCTGGCATCGTTATATCTTCCGACAGTCAACGCCGCGATCATCGACGACGGCATCACCACGGGCAACACAGCCACAATCGTCAAACTAGGCGGCGTGATGCTCGTCGTCTCCGGCCTGCAGGTGCTGTGCTCGCTCGGAGTCCTCTACGTCAGCTCCCTGTCCTTAATGGGCCTCGGTCGCGACCTCCGCTCGGCCATGTTCCACCACGTCACCAGCTTCTCTGAGCGCGAGACTGCCCGATTCGGTGTGCCGTCGTTATTGACTCGCACCACCAACGACATTGCGCAAATCCAAGTCCTAGTGCAGATCGCCGGCACCATCATGGTCGCGGCCCCGCTAATGTGCATCGGTGGCATCGTCATGGCGATCCGCCAGGACGTTGGACTGGCGTGGCTACTGCTGGTCAGCGTCCCGATACTGGCTGCGGGCAATTACTGGATAGTGTCGCGCACGCTGCCGATCTCCCGCAGCCTGCAGAACCTGATCGACACCCTCAATCGGGTCATGCGAGAACAACTGTCCGGTGTTCGGGTGATCAGAGCCTTGGGGCGCGAACCCCTCGAGCGGGACAAGTTCAACCGGGTAAATGTCGCGCTCTCAGATACCGCTCTGACCGCTGGTAAGTGGCAGGCGCTCGTGCTGCCGCTGACGACGCTGACCATCAACGTCTCCAGCGTCGCGCTGATCTGGTTTGGCGGGCTGCGTATCGATAGGGGTCAGATGCAGGTAGGCTCGCTGATCGCCTTCCTGTCCTACTTCGCCCAGATCCTGATGGCGGTATTGATGGCGACAATGACGCAGATGGTGATACCGCGAGCATCGGTGTGCGCCGAACGGATCACCGAGGTGATGTCGACTCCCGCTGCCGTTCAAAGCCCACAACACCCGAAGTTCCCACTGGGCGCCATCGCAGGAATCGTGCGCCTGGACGAGGCGACATTCAGCTATCCTGGTGCTGAACGCCCTGTTCTACAGGACCTTTCGCTCACCGCTCTGCCGGCGACCGTCACCGCTATCGTGGGGGGAACCGGCTCCGGCAAATCGACGCTGATGTCACTCATCTGCCGGTCCTACGACGTCACCGCCGGCGCCGTATTCGTTGACGGTATCGATGTCCGTGACTACGACACCGAACGGCTGTGGTCGCTGATCGGCCTGGTACCCCAGCGCGGTTATTTGTTCTCCGGCACCCTGGTGGACAACCTTCGTTACGGCAAGGTTGACGCCACCGACGAGGACATGTGGGACGCGCTGCGGGTGGCTGCGGCCGATGATTTTGTCCGCGCCAATGCCGACGGGCTGCGCATGCGAATCGACCAGGGCGGTATCAATTTGTCCGGCGGACAACGCCAGCGGGTGGCGATAGCCCGAGCGGTGATCCGCCGTCCGGCCATCTACCTGTTCGATGATTCGTTCTCCGCGCTCGATACACACACCGAGGCCAGGGTTCGCGCTGCGTTGCGCGAGACCTGCGCAGATGCCACGGTAATTATTGTGACACAGAGGATCTCGACGGCAGCGCAAGCTGACAACATCGTCGTGATCGACGGAGGGACGGTTGTCGGATCGGGAACACACGACTCGCTATTGGCCAAATGCTCAACGTACGCACAGTTCGCCGACTCACAATCTTTGGGCGCTAGCTTCGCTGGCCAGTTGTGACAGACGCCATGAGCCGGCCCGTCCGCGGCACACTGCAGGCCCCCGTTCAGCGTCCCGGCAACTTCAGGAATTCGGCGTCCCGCCTGATGAGGCAACTGGCACCGCAGCGCCGACTGGTTCTGGTTGTCATCACGCTGGGTATCGGTGGCACCGTGATCGGTACGGTCGTACCGCGGATCCTCGGCCATGCCACCGATCTGCTGTTCACTGGAGTGATCGGGCGACACCTTCCGGTCGGGATAACCAAGGATCAGGCCGTCACGGACGCTAGGCGGCGCGGTGACAACTCCTTCGCTGATCTGCTGTCGGGAATGAACGTGGTCCCGGGTCGCGGTGTGGACTTTGCTGCGGTAGGAAAGACCCTGGTATTCGCCCTTGCTTTGTATATCATTGCTGCACTGATGATTTGGGTGCAAGTGCGGCTACTCAACCTCACGGTCCAACGAACACTGCGCGCATTGCGTTTCGACGTGGAAGAGAAGGTGCACAGGCTGCCGCTTTCTTACTTCGACCGTCGGCAACGCGGCGACCTGCTGAGCCGGCTCACTAACGATATCGACAACATGCAAACGTCACTGTCGATCATGATCAACCAGTTGTTGACCGCGGTTCTGACGGTGGCTGCGGTGCTGGTGATGATGGTGACTATCTCCCCGCTGCTGACAGCGATCACATTGGTGACGGTGCCCCCCTCGATTCTGGTGACCCGGGCGATCACCCGGCGCTCACAACGGCTGTTCGCCGCTCAGTGGGCCGAAACGGGAGTGCTCAATGCCCTTGTCGAGGAGACTTATAGCGGTTTCACAGTGGTCAAGACATTCGGCCACCGCGCCCAGGCGCAACAGCGGTTCCGCCAACTCAACGACGACGTCTATCAGGCCAGCGTCGGTGCTCAGTTGTTTTCGGGCCTACTCGCGCCGGCGACGACGTTCGTCGGTAACCTCGGCTACGTCGCGGTCGCAGTGGCGGGCGGCGTGCAGGTGGCGACCGGACAGATCACGGTGGGTAGCATCCAAGCATTCATTCAGT
Source organism: uncultured Mycobacterium sp. (assembly GCA_964653535.1). Taxonomy (GTDB): domain Bacteria; phylum Actinomycetota; class Actinomycetes; order Mycobacteriales; family Mycobacteriaceae; genus Mycobacterium. The sequence continues at coordinate 23,992 of CAZZHX010000003.1, forward strand.
ACATCCGCCAATTTAATCAGCCGCTAGCTCAGGTTGCGGGTATGTACAACAGGCTGCAATCCGGGATAGCCAGCGCTGAAAGGGTATTCGAAATACTCGACGAGCCGGAGGAGTCTGCGACCCGAGGAGAAGCCGGGCAATCGACACCGCCCCTATCTAGCCGCGTGGAGTTCCAGCATGTCGGCTTCGGCTACCGCCCGGGCACTTCGGTGATCAAAGACTTCTCGCTGGTGGCATCGCCGGGCAGCACGGTGGCAATCGTCGGGCCGACGGGCGCGGGCAAGACCACGCTGGTGCAACTGTTGATGCGGTTCTACGATGTCGACTCGGGCCGAATACTGATCGACGGCGTCGATATCGGATCAGTGAGCCGGCAATCGCTGCGACGGCAAATCGGCATGGTGTTGCAGGACACCTGGTTATTCGACGGGACAATCGCGGAGAACATCGCCTATGGCCGGCCGGACGCAAGTGAGCAGGACGTGGTCGATGCCGCCAGGGCGACCTGCGTCGATCGATTTGTGCAGACGCTCCCGGAGGGTTATCGAACGCGGGTCAGCGACAACGGCGGCAACCTGAGCGCCGGCGAGAAGCAACTCATCACGATCGCGCGCACTTTCATCGCGCGCCCACAGATCTTGGTGCTCGACGAGGCGACCAGCTCAGTCGATACGCGCACCGAGGCCCTGGTCCAACGCGGGCTACGCGAACTTCGTCGCGGCCGGACAAGCTTCATCATTGCGCACCGTCTTTCAACGATCCGTGACGCCGACCGCATCGTGGTGATGCAGGCCGGCACCATCGTCGAGCAAGGCGCCCACGCCGAGTTGCTGGCTCGGCAGGGCGCTTACTACGCCATGACGCGCGCCTAGGCGCGGCACTGGGGTTATGTGTGCAGGTAAGAGTGTCCCGGGTCGTCCAAGCAGTAGTAGATGCATACCCGTCCGGGGGCGGACGTGGGTCCGGATCCATCGAGCCCCGGTGTCCACTCCCATGTGGTCTGGATTGTCTTGTAGGAGGGCAGGTCGCTGCGTTCGATGACCGCGCAGTTCAATGTCCGCTGGGCCATGTCGCAGGTTTCGAGGAAAACCTCATCGTCGGAGATGCCGATCGGGTCACGGAGCAGACGTACGCCGAACCGTTCGGTCTTGTCGTGGGCCTTCAACAGGTCGGCGATGCCCGCCAGCGTCGTCTCGTCGTCGGCGCTCAGCGGCGAGATGGTGCCAAAGTCCTCCGGCGCGGCGTACTCCATACCGATTACCCCGACGCCGGAGTCGGTCGCTGAGTCGAAACGCACAGAGGTGGGCATCAAGTCATCCGCGGAACCGGCGGGCCGAGCGATGAGAGCGGTTTCGGTCCCCCGCGAGCCAACCAGGGCCCGCTCGACGAAAACCTCTCCCGCAGCAGGTTCAAAATGTTTGTGCAGCAGCCAGATGCCGAAACGTCCGAATGCATCGGTCGAGACGAGATATTGACCAAGCTCGTCGAGACACGCGAGGTCGTTCTCGTTCAGCGTACCGACGTCCTCGACGTCCATGTCACGCAAGCCAACGTAATCTTCGACATCGTGAGACCGCAGCGTCAACATGGCGGTTCTACCTCCTGGCGTCAAGTCCCGCAGACGGAGCCCAAGGAATTTGGGTGGAACGGACGCTAGCAAGAAAAAATTGATCGAGCAATACCGTGCGCGCAGCAGCGAAGACGGACAGATAACTGACATCGGGACGCACTAATCATGGACAACGGGCGATCCGACCGATACGGTCGGAAAAACTCTGCTGAGAGAGGGTCACTATATGAAGGTCCGTGCTGCAACTGTTCCCGTGGCGGGTGTCGCCGCTCTCGCGGCGAGTGTGATGCTCGCAGGCTGCGGATCGGGGTCTAAAACCGCGTCGAGCAGTTCCGGGTCCGCAGCGTCAACGACCACATCGGCCTCGTCGACCAGTGCAGCTGCGCCGAGTGCCGCGGCTCAATCGACCAAGGCTGGCCCTCCCGGAGCGCCCACCGTCACCCTGCCGAACCTACCCGGATGGGTCGGCGACCCGGCGACGCTCAGCGAGCCGGCGGGGAAAGACTCTCCAACAGTGGAGGCTCAGTACGTGATGGCTTTGAAGCCAAGCCAGGGGGAAGGCGGTCTCCTCGTGATTGTCCAACGGCCAAAAACGTCTTCCGACACCCTCGATCTAGATGCATGGTTGCAGGGAAATCTTCCGCCAGATGCCAAGCCCGACAAAGACTGTGAGTTCGTTGCACCTCCGGTGAAAACCACGGTGAGCGGATTCAACGCGGTCGCGAACAATCAGCGTTGCACGGGCGCAGATGGAACCCATGAACTCGACTTCCGTTACGTCGCCGTTCCTGGCACCAATGGCGCCCCGAACTACGGCGTAACGCTGCTCGTGGGCGGTCTGAACTTGGCCGACACCATGAAACTCATCGACGAGCAAATAAAAATCACTGCCGGGCAGTAGACCCACGGGCCGCCGCTGGACAGCGTCGTCGCCTACGGCATGCCGTCGACAAACGGTGCGGGCGGAGGGACTCGAACCCACAAGCTCTCACGAGCACCGGCACCTAAAGCCGGCGTGTCTGCCAATTTCACCACGCCCGCGGCGTCTCGATCCTACTGCCTCGTCCGGCGAATTCGTCGGGCCCAAATCGTGGGCGGTACCGTCAGGGGGTGTCGACCACCCGCCGTCGCCGGCCCGCGCTGATCGCCTTGGTGATCGTCGCCGCATGCGGCTGCCTGGCGTTGGGCTGGTGGCAGTGGTCCAGGTTCGAGTCGGTGTCGGGCACATTCCAGAACCTCGGTTACGCGCTGCAGTGGCCGATGTTCGCCGGGTTCTGCGTCTACGCCTACCGCACATTCGTCCGCTACGAGGAAGCGCCGCCCGAACCCCGGACGCGGGGTGCCGCCGCCGAGATCCCCGCCGGACTGCTGCCCGAGCGTCCCGCGCCCGCACCGCCGCCCTCCGACGACTCCGCGCTGCGAGAGTACAACGCCTACCTGGCCGAGCTTGCCAAGAACGACACCGAACAGCAGAACAGGACAACCGCATGACCACTGTTCCCGTCGAGAAGATCCGCACCGCGCTGCGCGGCTACCGGGTGATGGCGTGGGCGACGGGCCTGTGGCTCATTGCCCTGTGCTACGAGATCGTCTCGCACCTGGTCTTCCACCACGAGATCCGCTGGATCGGGGTCGTGCACGGCTGGGTGTACTTCGTCTACGTGCTGGCCGCATTCAACTTGGCGGTCAAGGTTCGCTGGCCGATCGCCAAAACAATCGGCGTGCTGCTGGCCGGCACCATTCCGCTGCTGGGGATCATCGTCGAGCACTTCCAGACCAGGGACGTCAAGGAGCGCTTCGGCGTGTAAGGGCGCCGCGCCCATCCCCTTCCCGCCGAGCGTGAACCTGGTTCCACGCTCGCGGCTGAACGTGAAACCAGCTTCACGTTGGGGGCGAATTGGTGAGTTCGCGCAGCGCCGGCACCAACTGCGCCAGCGCGCGGCCGCGGTGCGACACCGCGTCCTTCTCCGCCGGGCTGAGCTCAGCCGCGGCGCACCGCAGACCATCCGGCAGGAACACCGGGTCGTAGCCGAACCCGCCGTCGCCGCGCGGCTCCCGCGCGATGCGGCCGGGCCACTCGCCGCGGACCACCACGTCGTCCCCGGGCCCCCCGACCAGTGCGCACGCTGACACGAACGCCGCGCCGCGGCGCTCGTCGGGTACATCGCGCAACTGCGCCAACAGCAACGCGGTGTTGGCGGCGTCGGCGTCCGGGTCGCCGTGGCGGCCCGCCCAGCGCGCCGACAGCACCCCGGGCATGCCGTTCAAGGCGTCCACTTCCAGGCCGGAATCATCGGCGATGCAGGGTAATCCGGTCTCAGCGAACCCGTCGCGCGCCTTCAGCAGCGCGTTGTCCTCGAACGTCGCACCGAACTCGATCGTCTCGTCGAACGGCGCCACCTCGTCCAGGGACACCAGGCTCACACCCGACAAGCCGGCGCCGTCGAGCACCCGTCGCAGCTCCGCCAGCTTCTTGGGGTTGCGGCTGGCTACCAACAGAGGCGTCAGGTGCCGAAGGCCTTCGGCGGCGCAGAGCCCCCGGGCAGCACCCCGGGATAGGGGAGCTCCAGCGCCTCGCGCTGCGCGGCGAACAACGAGTCGCATGCGCCCAGCGCCGCGTCGAGCAGCTTGTCCAACGTCGAGCGCGGGAACGTCGCACCCTCGCCTGTTCCCTGAACCTCGACCAGTGTCCCGGTGTCGGTGGCGACCACGTTCATGTCGACCTCGGCGCGGGAGTCCTCCTCGTAGGGGAGATCGACGCGGACCCGGCCGTCGACCACACCGACGCTGACCGCCGCGATCGCGCACGATAACGGCCGCGGATCGGACAGCTTGCCCGCCGCCGACAGGTAGGTCACCGCATCGGCCAGCGCCACGTAGGCGCCCGTGATGGCGGCGGTGCGGGTGCCGCCGTCGGCCTGCAGAACGTCGCAGTCGACGGCAATGGTGTTCTCGCCCAGCGCCGCCAGGTCGATGCAGGCCCGCAGCGACCGCCCGATCAGCCGGCTGATCTCCTGGGTGCGGCCGCTGAGCCGGCCCTTGACCGCCTCGCGGTCGGAGCGGGTGTGGGTGGCCGACGGCAGCATCGCGTACTCCGCGGTGAGCCACCCCAGCCCCGACCCCTTGCGCCAGCGCGGCACCCCGTCGGTGACGCTGGCCGTGCACATCACCTTGGTGAGGCCGAACTCGACCAGCACCGAGCCGGCCGGGTGGTCGGTGAACCCGCGGGTGATGGCAACCGGGCGCATCTCGTCGTCGAGGCGGCCGTCTTCTCGTCTGGTCACTGGGTGCGGACCCTTTCGGAGTGGTGGACGTCGATCGTCTCACCGGACACCACCGCGTGCACGGGACCGTCGAACTCCGCCTTGGCCTCGCGGATCACGTCGTCGCGCGAGGTCCACGGCGGAATGTGGGTCAGCAGCAGTTCGCGGACGCCGGCCTCGGCCGCGACCCGGCCGGCCTGGGTGCCCGAAAGATGCAGATCGGGAGGGCGATCCGGCGCATGGGTCCAGGAGGACTCGCAGAGGAATACGTCGGCGCTGCGGGCCAACTCGATGAGTTGGTCGCAGACTCCGGTGTCGCCGCTGTAGACGAACGATGCCCCGCTTGGGTCGGTGATCCGCATGCCGTAGGACTCGGTCGGGTGGGCGACAATCCGTGGCAGCACCGTGAGCGCCCCGATCGTCACCGGCTCGTTGTCGGTCCAGCGCCGGACCTCGCACACGTCCGAACAGTCATCGATCTCCCCGCCATACGGCGACGACGCCGCCCCGAGCCGCGACCAGGTATCGCTGGGCCCGTAGACCACCGCCTTGCCGTCGGGTTTGCACGGGTGGTAGCGGCGCCACACGAATAGCCCGGGCAGATCCAGGCAGTGGTCGGCGTGCAGGTGGGTCAGCAGGATGTGCACCGAGCCGGGGTCGGCGTAGCGTTGCAGCGCTCCGAGCACTCCCCCGCCGAAGTCGAGGACCAGCGGCGGGGTGCCCGGCGCCTGGAGCAGATACCCCGACGTCGGCGAGTCCGGGCCGCCGACGCTCCCCGAGCAGCCGAGCACGGTGATTTGCACGCCCACTACTGTGCCATGCTTCACACCCCATTGACCAAAACCCCGGCTCAGTCGGCGTCAGCCAACGGGCCTGGCAGTTACCGTGGGCCCCAGGAACCGGGCCGCCAGTGTGGTGAAGGCCTCGGGGTCGCCGGTGGCCTCGAATATCCGGGTGGCCGGCGGCCCGTCGTGCGGGCGCAGCATGTCCCGCTCGGTGAGCACGCGCAGCACGTCCTTGGCCGTTTCCTCGGAGCTGGACACCAGCGTGACGTTGTCGCCCATCGCCAGCTGGATGGTCCCGGATAGCAGCGGGTAGTGCGTGCACCCGAGCACCAGGGTGTCGACCTGCGCGCGCTGCAGCGGTTCGAGGTATCCCTCGGCGAGTTCCGCGATCTGGCGGCCGCTGGTGACGCCGCGCTCGACGAAGTCAACGAACCGGGGGCAGGCCGCCGCAGTGATGTCGGTATCGCGGGCGGCGGCGAACGCGTCCTGGTAGGCGTGCGACTCGATGGTCGCCCGCGTGCCGATGACGCCGATGCGGCCGGTGCGCGTGGTGACGACGGCGCGGCGCACCGCCGGCAGGATCACCTCGATGACGGGCACCTCGTAGCGCTCGCGGGCGTCGCGCAGGCATGCCGCCGAGGCCGTGTTGCATGCAATCACCAGCGCCTTGACGCCGCGCCCGACGAGAGAGTCGCCGATGGCCAAGGCGTGCGCGCGTACCTCGGGGATGCTCAGCGGCCCGTAGGGACCGTTGGCGGTGTCGCCCACGTAAATGATGTCCTCGTCGGGCAGCTGGTCGACGATGGCGCGCGCGACGGTCAGCCCGCCGACGCCGGAGTCGAATACCCCGATGGGCGCCCTGCGTGTGCTCATGTCGCGGGGCGCCGCGCGGCGCCGCCCGCCGCGCGTTCAGCGCGGGCCTTGCGTTCGGGGGCCGACAGCACATAGGCGGCAGCGACGCCGGCGACCGCTCCGCACAGGTGGCCTTGCCAGGACACGCCGCCGCACTGGTGCAGCACCGGCATCGCCCCGAGTAGCACGCCGCCGTAGGCGAACAGGACCACCAGCCCGACGATGACGTTCCACACCCGCCGCACGAAGAACCCGAACACAAGAAGGAAGGCCAGCCAGCCGAAGATGAGGCCGGAGGCCCCGATGTGGTCGGTGGGGCCGCAACTGCTCCCCACGTTGCCGATCAGCCAGGTGCCAAAGCCGCCCACGATCCAGACGATCGCCGTGGCCCAGATGAAACGGGACATCCCGGCCAGCGTCATGAGGAAGCCGAGCACCAGCAGGGGGACCGTGTTGGCGAACAGGTGTTCCCAGTTCGCGTGCAGCAGCGGCGCGACGATGATGCCCCACAGGCCGTCGCTCGTCAGCGGCTTGATTCCGTTGTCGTCGAGCCGCCCGCCCGCGAGGTGGTCGATCAGTTCGATGAGGTAGAGCAGCGCCACGAAGGTGAGGATGGTGGTCCCGCCGATCACCCACCCGGGCCGCTTCGCCGGCCGGGTCGCCGGGGTCCCCGAGACGCCGAGAGATCCCCTCGGCGTACTCGTCATGGCGACCCTTTCAGACCCATCGAGATCGACGTTAGCGCGAAGAAAGTCGAGTGAGCAGCACACTAACGTCGATCTCGGTGAACGAAGATCCGGGTAAAGGCTACCGCCCGCCGAACGCGCCGGGCAGGACGCCGCGGTAGGTCGGTATCCCGGCCACCGACTCGGCCGCGAACACCCCGGCCAGCACGGCGCGGGCGAGGCAGTCGGCGGCGGCGATCCCGAGCTCGGTGACCAGTGGGGTCTCGGCCGCGAGCCCGGCGGGCACCGGGGTCGCGTCGACGGACGGCGCGGCGGGCTGGACGGTCCCGGTCGCCAGCGCGAACACCGTGTCGCCGTCCAGCGGCGTGTGCACCGGCCGGATGGCGCGGGCCAGACCGACGTGGGCGGCGATCGCCATGCGCCGGCACCCGCCCGGGCTCACGGGAGCGTCGGTCGCCACGACCGCGATCGTGGCGTTCATCGGGCTCGCCGCGGGGTCCAGGCGCGACGGCATCCGGGCGAATTCCTCGATCTGCGTGGCCGGCGGCGGCACCAGCCCGAACTCGACCGCCAGATCGGCCATCCACGGCAGGCCGGTGGCCCGGTCGGCGACGTCGCCCGCGGAGTTCACCACCACGATGGCGCCGACGGTGACGCCGGACGCCAATGTCGTCGACGCCGTCCCGACGCCGCCCTTGACAACCCCGGCGCGGGCGCCCACCCCGGCGCCGACGGTGCCGACGGTGCCGACGGTGCCGACGGTCACGGTCTGTGCGGCCGCCTCGCATGCCAGGTAGCCGAACTCAGCCGTCGGGCGCTGCGCCCACCCGCCGACCGGCAGGTCGAAAATCACCGCGCCGGGCACGATGGGCACCACACCGCCCGCCATCACCACCCCGCGCCCACGCTCCTCCAGCCAGCGCATGACGCCGTCGGCCGCCGCCAGACCGTAGCCGCTCCCACCGGCGAGCAGCACGGCGTCGACGCAACGCACCGTGTTAGCCGGATCCAGCAGATCGGTCTCCCTGGTGCCCGGCGCGCCGCCGCGGCAGTCCACGGCCCCGACGGTGCCCGGTGGCGCCAGCACCACGGTGACACCGCTGGCCCAGCCGGCACCCATCGACGCGTCCGGGTCGAGGCGGTGGTAGTGCCCGACCCGGATGCCGCCGACATCGGTAATGGCGTTCACCGGGACCCCATCAGCGCCACCACCAGATATTCCTGCAGCACCGTCAGCCACTGGTAGACGTCGAAGTGCACGGCCAGCGGATGGTCGGCCGGCAGGCGTTCGGGCCCCTGCGGCCCGATCTGGAGCATGACGCCCAAACTCAGCCGCATGTCGTTGACCGCTGCGACCCAGGCCTCGGCCTCGTCCTCGGTGAGCTCGAACCGGCCGCCGCCATCGGGAACAGTATCCAACAACCGTTGCGCCGCAGCACGTTTAGCGTCGATGATCAGCGGCTCATGCAGGCTTCGCAGTCCGGCGTTAAGGCTGTCGGCGGCCGGAGATCCGACTCCGTCAGCGCCGTCAGCGCCGCTTTCGGCGTGGACGAAGTCCGGCAGCAGCCGACGCAGCGTCGGCTCCACGGGCGGCTCGGCGTTGCCGGTTCTCATACCGGTGATCTCTTCGAGTTCGTCAGGTGCCGCGGACGATTCGCGCTCGTCGAGCAACACCATCATCGACTCGGCGAGATTCCTCAGCAGTGCCGCCTCATGCAGGTCCAGCGCGGACCGAACACGGGGACCGTCGGCGGTCGCGACGCGCTTCCATTTACGCACTGGGCATCGCCACTGCCCGACCCTCAGCGGTCCTGCTGCATGGTCGCCCACAGGCCGGCCGCATGCAGCTTGGACACGTCGGTTTCCATGCTCTCCCGGCTGCCCGCCGACACCACGGCCTTACCCTCGTTGTGCACCTGCATCATCAGCGTGGTGGCATGCGGCTCGCTGTAGCCGAACAACTTCTGGAACACATAGGTCACATACGTCATCAGGTTGACCGGGTCGTCCCACACGATGGTGACCCAGGGGCTGGCCGCGGCCTCGTCGGTTGACGTCGCCCGTTCGCCGGTGGTGGCGGGCTTGGTCTTGGGCTCCGTAGGTGCGGACGCGACAACCATGGCTACACGATACCGAGGTGCGCCGTTACCGTTGCGGAATGACCGAGCCGCTCGTGACTGGGCTGCTGACCGACAAGTACGAGTTGACCATGGTGGCGGCCGCGCTGCGCGACGGCACCGCCGACCGCCGGACCACCTTCGAGGTGTTCGCCCGCAGCCTGCCCGACGGCCGCCGCTACGGGGTGGTGGCCGGAACCGGTCGGCTGCTGGACGCGCTGGCGTTCGTACGGTTCGACGACGACGCCTGCCGGTTGCTGGCGGAGTTCCTGGACCCCGACACGCTCGCCTACCTGCGCGGTTTCCAGTTCCGCGGCGACATCGACGGCTACGCCGAGGGGGAGCTGTATTTCCCCGGCTCCCCGGTGCTGTCGGTGACCGGCACCTTCGCCGAATGTGTGCTGCTCGAAACGCTCGCGCTGTCGATCCTCAACCACGACACCGCCATCGCCTCCGCGGCGGCGCGGATGGTCGTCGCCGCCGGGGGACGCCCGCTGATCGACATGGGATCGCGGCGCACCCACGAACAGGCGGCGGTCGCGGCGGCGCGCGCCGCCTACATCGCCGGTTTCGCCGCGACGTCCAACCTGGCGGCCCGGCACCGCTACGGGATCCCCGCCCAGGGCACCTCCGCGCACGCGTTCACCATGCTGCACGCCCGGACGGGCGAACCCACCGACGTCACTGAGCTGGCGGCCTTCCGGTCCCAGGTGGACGCCCTCGGCGCCGGCACCACGCTGCTGGTCGACACCTACGACGTGCCCACCGGCGTCGCCAACGCCGTCGCCGCTGCGGGGCCCGCGCTGGGCGCGGTCCGCATTGATTCCGGCGACCCGGGGGTGCTGGCCCGGCAGGTTCGCGACCAGCTCGACGGGCTGGGCGCCACCGCGACCCGCATCGTCGTCTCCGGCGACCTCGACGAGTTATCCATCGACGCCCTACGTGCGGCGCCGGTGGACGTCTACGGCGTCGGCACATCGTTGGTCACCGGATCGGGCTCGCCAACCGCGCACCTGGTGTACAAACTCGTCGAGGTCGACGGCCTGCCGGTGCACAAGAGCAGCAGCGGCAAGAGATCCCGCGGCGGCCGCAAGGAGGCGCTGCGCTTGTCCCGTCCGGACGGGACCGTCACCGAGGAGGTGGTCCACCCCGCAGGATGCCTGCCGGCCGCCGAACCGTTCCGGGTGCTCACCACACCGCTGGTCCGCGGGGGCGAGCTGGTCGCCCCACCGCACCTGGCCGCGGCGCGCGAGCTCGTCGCATCCGGGCTGCGCACCCTGCCGCCGGAGGGTCTGGGCCTCTCGCGTGGCGACCCCGCGATTCCGACGACCCTGATCCCGACGAAGCCGATCCAGGCCCAGCCGTGACCACATCCGTCGCCGTGACCGAGTTGCTGGCCACCGCTGTCGCCGCGCTCGGGGGCAGCGAGCGCCGCGGCCAGGTGGAGATGGCCGCCGCGGTGGCGCACGCTTTCGACACACACGAACACCTCGTCGTGCAGGCCGGCACCGGCACCGGCAAGTCGTTGGCCTACCTGGTGCCCGCGCTCGCCCACGCCCTGCGCGACGAGTCCCCCGTAGTCGTCTCGACGGCCACCATCGCACTGCAGCGCCAACTCGTCGAGCGTGACCTGCCGCGGCTGGCCGACTCGCTGGCCGCCGCCCTGCCCCGCGCTCCGCGGTTCGCCCTGCTCAAGGGGCGTCGAAACTATCTGTGCCTGAATAAGATTCGGGGAAACCCCGCGGAATCCGATGAGGACTCAGACGCCGAGGAGGAACCGCAAGAGGAGCTGTTCGACCCGGTCGCGGCGACCGCCCTGGGTCGGGACGTACGACGGCTCACCACCTGGGCGTCCACCACCGAGTCCGGCGATCGCGACGACCTCACACCCGGCGTGCCGGACCGCTCCTGGTCGCAGGTCAGCGTCTCCGCGCGCGAATGCCTCGGAGCAGCACGCTGCCCCTTCGGCCCCGAATGCTTCTCGGAACGGGCCCGGGGGGTGGCCGCCCGCGCCGACGTCGTCGTCACCAATCACGCGCTGCTGGCCATCGACGCCGTCGCCGAGTCTGCGGTGCTGCCCGACCACGCGCTGCTGGTGGTCGACGAGGCGCACGAACTCACCGACCGGGTGACGTCGGTGGCCACCGCGGAGCTGACATCGGCCTCCCTCGGTGTCGCGGTGCGGCGAGTCACCCGCATGGTGGACCCCGAACTGCGCCACCGATTAGAGGCTGCGACGGCCACCTTCATCGCGGCCATCGACGACCCGCAGATCATCCCGCCGGGCCGCGTCGACTACCTGGACGATCAGATGGCAGCGCACCTGCGGGTGCTGCGCGACGCGGCGAGCGCGGTGCGCTCGGCGATCGACACCACCGCCGACACCGCAGCGGCCTCGGCGCGTGCGGAAGCCATCGCGGCGCTCGACGACATCGCCGACACCGCGTCGCGGATCCTGACGTCGTTCTCCCCCGCCATCCCCGATCGCACCGACATCGTCTGGCTCGACCACGAGGACAACCGCGGGGCGACGCGCGCGGTGCTGCGGGTGGCGCCGCTGTCGGTGGCCGAGTTGCTGCGCACCCGGGTCTTCTCCCGCGCGACCACCGTGCTGACATCGGCGACGCTGACGGTGGGCGGCTCCTTCGAGGCGATGGCCGCCGCGTGGGGCCTGACGGCCGCGGACGGCGAGCCCGTGGGGTGGCGGGGACTCGACGTGGGCTCGCCGTTCGACCATGCCAAGGCCGCAATCCTCTACGTGGCAGCCCACCTGCCCCCGCCCGGCCGGGACGGCACCGGGTCGGCCGGGCAGCTCGACGAAATCGCCGACCTCATCGCCGCCGCCGGTGGGCGCACCCTGGGCCTGTTCTCGTCGATGCGGGCCGCCCGGTTGGCGGCCGAGGACATGCGCGAGAGGTTGTCGACGCCCGTGCTGTGCCAAGGCGACGACAGCACCTCCGCGCTCGTCGAGCGGTTCCGCGCCGACCCCGAGACCTCGCTGTTCGGCACCCTGTCGCTGTGGCAAGGTGTCGACGTACCCGGTCCGTCGCTGTCGCTGGTTCTGATCGACCGCATCCCGTTCCCCCGGCCCGACGACCCGCTACGCAGCGCGCGGCAGCGCGCGGTGGCCGCCCGCGGCGGCAACGGGTTCATGGCCGTCGCCGCCAGCCACGCGGCGTTGCTGCTGGCGCAGGGGGCCGGCCGGCTGCTGCGCAACGTCACCGACCGCGGCGTGGTGGCGGTGCTCGACTCCAGGATGGTCACCGCGGGTTATGGAGGCTACCTGCGCGCCTCGCTGCCGCCGTTCTGGCAGACCACCGACACCGCCCTGGTCCGCGCTGCGCTGCAGCGGCTGCGCACCGACTCCGGTGACACGTAACTTTCCGTCGAGCGTCACGCCAGAGTGGCCCCGCACGTCGAGCGTCACACCAGAGTGACCCGGCAGCGTCAGGGAGGGTTACCTCGCCGGCGCGACCAGCCCGATCTCAGTGCCGCCCGCGAGCAGCGGGTGGTGGGGCAGCACGCGCACCGTGTACCCCACCGGCCCCGCCAGGGGCAGCGGGGTCGTCGTGGAGAAGACGTGGCTTTCTCCCCCGGCCATCCCGGTGTAGGACATGTCGACAGTCACCGGGTCCAGCAGGTCGTCGCTGGAATCGACCCGGCCCATGACCGCCTGGACGGTGACCTCCTCGGGCGCCAGCCCAGCCAGGTGCACGGTGGCCGTCAACGTCAGCTTCGAGCCCAGCAGCGGCGTGTCCGGCAGGCCGGTGCTGTCGACGTCGGTGACGGTGACGTCGGGCCATGCCCGCTCGACGCGCCGACGGTAGGCGGCCAGTTCGCGGGCGGCACCGAAGGCGCTGGCGTCACCGTCCTCGGCGGGTGCGACGGTCTTTCGCAGCGACTGCGCCGCCGGCGCGTAGTACTGCTCGACGTAGTCGCGCACCATGCGCGAGGCCAGCACCTTGGGCCCCAGGGTCTGCAATGTGTGGCGCACCATTTCGATCCACCGCAGCGGCACCCCTGCCTCGTCGCGCTCGTAGAACTTCGGCGCAACCGCCCGTTCCATCAGGTCGTACAGCGCGCCTGCTTCCAGGTCGTCGCGACGATCCTCATCGGCCACGCCAGCGGCAGTCGGTATCTCCCAACCGTTTTCCCCGTCGTACCACTCGTCCCACCAGCCGTCGCGGATGGACAGGTTCAGGCCGCCGTTCAGCGCACTCTTCATCCCCGAGGTGCCGCAGGCCTCCAGCGGCCGCAGCGGGTTGTTCAGCCAGACGTCGCAGCCCCAGTAGAGCAGCCGGGCCATGGACATGTCGTAGTCGGGTAGGAAGGCGATCCGGTGGCGCACCTCGGGCCGGTCGGCGAAACGCACCACCTGCTGGATCAGGGCCTTTCCCCCGTCGTCGGCCGGGTGCGACTTCCCCGCAACGATCAGCTGGATCGGCCTGTCGTCGTCGAGCAGCAGCTGTTCGAGTCGGTCCGGATCACGCAGCATCAGCGTGAGCCGCTTATAGGTCGGCACCCGTCGGGCAAATCCGATGGTCAGCACGCCCGGATCGAATGCCGTTGCGATCCAGCTCAGTTCGGCATCCGACGCACCGCGTTCCAGCCATGATCGGCGCAACCGCTGCCGCACATCCTCGACCAACCGTGACCGCAGTTGCGAGCGGATCCACCACAGATGACCCGCGTCGACCTGTTGCAGCCGCAGCCAGACGCCGGGGTCGCCGAACGAGTCGGACCCGGCCAGCTCACGACCCAGCTGCAACCACTCCCGCGCCGCCCAGCTGCGCGCATGAACTCCGTTGGTGATGGACCCGATCGGCACCTCGTCGGCGTCGAATCCGGGCCACAGCTCGCTGAACATGGCCCGGCTCACCCGGCCGTGCAGCAGCGAGACACCGTTGGCCCGCTGCGCCAGCCTCAGACCCAGGTGCGCCATGTTGAACATGGCGGGATCGTCCTCGGCACCCAGCGCGATGATCCGGTCCGCGGATACGCCGGGCAGCAGCGTGGACTCGGCGGCGGCGTCGGGCCCGCCGCCGATGTAACGGTGCACCATCTCCGTTGGGAAACGGTCGATCCCGGCGGGCACCGGGGTGTGAGTGGTGAACACCGTGCTCGACCGCACCACCGTCAGCGCGGTGTCGAAGTCGAGCCCGGGACCAGCGATCAGCTCGCGGATGCGCTCCACGCCCAGAAACCCGGCGTGGCCTTCGTTCATGTGGAAGACCTCGGGCGCCGGCAGTCCCTCGACAGCGGTGAAGGCGCGGATCGCGCGCACCCCGCCGACACCGGCCAGGATCTCCTGCTTCATCCGGTGTTCCTGGTCGCCGCCGTAGAGGCGGTCGGTGACACCGCGCAGGTCGTGCTCGTTCTCGGGTACGTCGGAATCAAGCAGCAGCAGCGGGACGCGACCGACCTGGGCGACCCAGACCCGGGCATGCAGCCGCGCGGCGTCGGGCAGCACCAGGTCGACCAGCACGGGATGACCGCCGTCGTCGGCGAGCAGCCGCAATGGCAGCCCCTGCGGGTCCAGCGACGGGTAGGTCTCGTGCTGCCAGCCGTCCGCGGTCAGCGACTGCCGGAAGTAGCCGGAGCGGTAGTACAGGCCCACGGCGATCAGCGGAACGCCCAGATCCGACGCCGACTTCAAATGGTCACCGGCCAGGATCCCCAGGCCACCCGAGTAGTTGGGCAGCACCTCGGCAACGCCGAACTCCATCGAGAAGTAGGCGATGCCGGTCGGCATTGGGACCCCGTCGGCTTCCTGTCGCTGGTACCACAGCGGACGGCTCAGATAGTCGCTGAGATCGGCCGCCAGCCCGTCGAGCCGGCCTAGGAAGGTGTCGTCGAGCGCCAGTTCGTCGAGCCGGGCGGGACTGACCGCGCCGAGCAGGGCCACCGGGTCAGTGCCGCAGCGCTCCCACAGAGCGGGGTCGATGCTGGCGAACAGGTCCTGCGTCGGGGTGTCCCAGGACCAGCGCAGGTTGTTCGCGAGCTGATCGAGCGCGGAGAGCCGCTCCGGGAGGTGGGCGCGAACGGTGAACCGGCGAAGGGCTTTCACGCCTGCCAACCTTACTGAGGTTTGCGGTGCCGGAACGACCCCGCTGGAGAGGTTCACCGGGACGTCCTGGACCGGACACTAGGCTGGGAAGGGTGGTGGTGCCCGGCCGAGTGGAGATCGACGACGTCGCACCCGTCATCTCCGGCGGCACGTACCCGGCCAAGGCCGTGGTCGGTGAGGTGATTCCGATCAGGGCCGCGGTGTGGCGGGACGGCCACGACGCCGTGGCGGCGACGCTGGTGGTGCGCTACCTCGGCCCCCGGTATCCCATGCCTGGAAACATGCCGGGCAACCCCAGGCGACAGACCACCGGCTCCGAGCGGCAACCGGTCAAGCCGCTGCTGCTGCCCATGGCGGAAGGATCTGAACCCTACGTGTTCCACGGCCAGTTCACCCCCGACCGGGTCGGGCTGTGGATGTTCCGGGTCGACGGGTGGGGCGACCCGATACGCACGTGGCGGCACGCGCTGGTGGCCAAGCTCGACGCCGGCCAGGGCGAGACGGAGCTGTCCAACGACCTGAGAATCGGGGCAACGCTGTTCGAGCGGGCCGCCACCGGCATGCCTCGGGCTCGGCGCAAACCCCTGCTGGCGGCGGCGGCGGCGCTGCGCTCGGCGGGGGACCCGGTTACCCGGACCGCACCGGCGCTGGCCCCAGACGTTGAGGAACTCCTGGCCAGCTTTCCGATGCGGGAGCTGGTCACCCAGGGCGAACAGCACGGGGTATGGGTGGATCGGCCGCTGGCCCGGTTCGGCTCCTGGTACGAGATGTTTCCGCGCTCGACCGGCGGATGGGACGCCCTGGGCAGGCCGGTGCACGGCACCTTCGCCACCGCGGCCGGGCAGCTGCCGCGAATCGCAGAAATGGGTTTCGACGTCGTCTACCTGCCGCCGATCCACCCGATCGGCCACGTGCACCGCAAGGGGCGCAACAACTCCCCCGCCGCTGCGCCCGGGGACGTGGGATCGCCGTGGGCGATCGGCAGCGAGGAAGGCGGCCACGATGCCGTGCATCCGGCGCTGGGCACAGTTGACGACTTCGACGAATTCGTTTCCGCAGCAAGCAATCTGGGAATCGAGGTGGCGCTGGACCTGGCGCTGCAGTGCGCGCCGGACCACCCCTGGGCCCGGGAGCACCGCCGCTGGTTCACCGAGTTGCCCGACGGGACCATCGCCTACGCGGAGAACCCGCCCAAGAAATACCAGGACATCTACCCGCTGAACTTCGACAATGACCCGGCAGGCCTCTACGACGAGGTGCTACGGGTGGTCCGGCACTGGATGGACCACGGCGTCAGGCTGTTTCGCGTCGATAATCCGCACACCAAGCCCCCGAACTTCTGGGCGTGGCTGATCGCCCAAGTGAAGAGCATCGACCCCGACGTGCTGTTCCTGGCCGAGGCATTCACGCCCCCGGTCCGCCAGTACGGTCTGGCCAAGCTCGGCTTCGCCCAGTCCTACAGCTACTTCACCTGGCGCACGGGCAAGTGGGAGCTCACCGAGTTCGGCAATGATATCGCCGCGCTCGCCGACTTCCGGCGGCCAAACCTGTTCGTCAACACCCCCGACATCCTGCACGCGGTGCTGCAGCACCACGGGCCGGGCATGTTCGCGATCCGCGCGGCGCTGGCCGCGACCATGGGCCCGGCATGGGGCATGTACTCGGGCTACGAGCTGTTCGAGCACCGCGCGGTGCGCGAGGGCAGCGAGGAATACCTGAACTCCGAAAAGTACGAACTGCGGCCCCGCGACTTCACGCGCGCACTCGCCGAAGGCAGATCACTCGAGCCGTTCATCGGGCGCCTCAACACGATTCGTCGACTGCATCCCGCCCTGCACCAGCTGCGCACCCTCTCCTTCCACGGCGTGGACAACGACGCCCTGCTGGCCTTCAGCAAGTTCGACCCAGCCACCGGCGACTGTGTGCTAGTGGTGGTGACGCTCAACGCGTTCGGGCCCGAGGAAGGGATGCTGCGGCTGGACATGGGAGCCCTGGGCAGGGGGCCCGACGAGAGGTTCTGGGTCCGTGACGAGATCACCGGCCAGGAATTCCAGTGGGGACAGACCAATTACATCCGCCTCGACCCCGCGCACGTGGTGGCGCACGTCGTCACCATGCCGTCGATACCGGAGGAATCCCGGATGACGCTGCTGCGCCGGCACCCGAGGTGACACGCACATGAGCCCAGCCGATCACCTGGCGCCCGACGCGAGCGACCTGGCGCTGCTGCTGGCGGGCACCCATTACAACCCCCACGCCATCCTGGGCGCCCACGAGTACGGCGACCGCACCGTCATCCGGGCGTTCCGGCCGCACGCCGTGGCGGTCACCGCGCTCGTGGGCGAGAAGCGCTACCCGATGCAACCCGTGGGCGCCGATGTGTTCGCAGTGGCGCTGCCGTTCGTCGACCTGATCGACTACCGGCTGCAGATCACTTATCAGGGCGCCGAGCCGCAAACGGCCGCCGACGCCTACCGCTTCCTGCCGGTCCTGGGCGAGGTAGACCTCTTCCTGTTCGGCGAGGGTCGCCACGAGCGCCTGTGGGAGGTTCTCGGCGCGCATCCTCGCTCGTTCACCACGGCCGACGGCGAGGTGAGCGGGGTGTCGTTCGCGGTGTGGGCGCCCAACGCCGCGGGCGTCAGCCTGATCGGCGAGTTCAACGGCTGGACGGGGACCGAGGCGCCGATGCGCTCGTTGGGTTCCTCCGGCGTGTGGGAACTGTTCTGGCCCGGCTTCCCGGTCGGCGGACTGTACAAGTTCCGCGTGCACGGCGCCGACGGCGTGGTGACCGAACGGGCCGACCCCATGGCCTTCGCCACCGAGGTGCCCCCGCACACCGCATCACGGGTGACGCGCAGCCACTACACCTGGGACGACGACGACTGGATGACGCGCCGCGCGCAGCGCAATCCGGTGGTGAGCCCGATGAGCGTCTACGAGGTTCACCTGGGCTCGTGGCGCCCGGGACTGAGCTACCGCCAACTCGCCCGGGAACTCACCGAGTACGTCGTGACACAGTGCTTCACCCATGTGGAGCTTTTACCGGTCGCCGAGCATCCATTCGCCGGGTCGTGGGGCTACCAAGTCACGTCCTACTACGCACCGACATCGCGGTTCGGCACACCCGACGATTTCCGGGCGCTGATCGACGCCCTGCACCAGGCCGGAATCGGTGTGATCGTCGACTGGGTGCCGGCGCACTTCCCCAAGGACGCCTGGGCGCTGGGGCGCTTCGACGGCACGCCGCTCTATGAGCATTCGGATCCTAGGCGCGGCGAGCAACTCGACTGGGGCACCTACGTGTTCGACTTCGGCCGGCCGGAGGTGCGCAACTTCCTCGTGGCCAACGCCCTGTACTGGCTCGAGGAGTTTCATGTCGACGGCTTACGGGTCGATGCGGTCGCCTCGATGCTCTATCTCGACTATTCGCGCCCGGCGGGCGGTTGGACCCCGAACGTCCACGGCGGGCGGGAGAACCTGGAAGCGGTGCAGTTCCTGCAGGAGATGAACGCCACCGCGCACATGGCCGCGCCGGGCATCGTCACCATCGCCGAGGAATCCACCGCGTGGCCCGGTGTGACGCGGCCAACCGAACTCGGCGGTCTCGGGTTCTCGATGAAGTGGAACATGGGCTGGATGCACGACACGCTCGACTACCTCAGCCGCGACCCGGTGCACCGCAGCTTCCACCACCACGAGATGACCTTCTCGATGCTGTACGCCTACAGCGAGCACTACGTGCTCCCGCTCAGCCACGACGAGGTGGTGCACGGCAAGGGAACGCTGTGGTCACGGATGCCGGGCAACGACCATGTCAAGGCAGCCGGACTGCGCAGCCTGCTCGCCTACCAGTGGGCACACCCGGGCAAGCAATTGCTGTTCATGGGACAGGAATTCGGCCAGCGCGCCGAGTGGTCCGAGCAACACGGGCTGGACTGGTGGCAACTCGACGAGGCCGGTTTCTCCAGCGGGATCCTGCGTCTGGTGCGCGACATCAACGCCATCTACCGTGCCCACCCCGCTCTGTGGAGCCGCGACACAAGCCCCGCGGGCTATTCCTGGGTCGACGCCAATGACTCGGCAAACAACGTCTTCAGCTTCCTGCGGTACGGCCATGACGGCTCGGTGATGGCGTGCGTGTTCAATTTCGCGGGCACCGAGCACGCGGGCTATCGGCTCGGCCTACCGTCGCCCGGGCGCTGGCGCGAGGTGCTCAACACCGATGCGCTCGACTATCAGGGCACCGGAGTCGGCAACCTCGGCGCCGTCGGCGCCGCCGCGCGCCCGTGGCACGGTCGCCCCGCCTCCGCGGTGTTGGTGCTGCCGCCCACGTCGGCGTTGTGGCTCACGCCGGAGTAGCGGGGCTGGGCTCAGTACAGGGCGTTCGCCAGGTTACGGCGCCCGGCGACGACCTCGGGATCGGCTGGGTCGAACAGCTCGAACAACTCGATCAGCCGGGTGCGCACCCGCGTGCGTTCATCCCCGGATGTGCTGCGCACCAGTGCGATCAGCCGCGCGAACGCCGCGCTCACATCCTGGTTCAGCAGATGGGTGTCCGCGGCGGCGAATGCGGCGTCGATGTCGCCCGGTGCAGCATCGGCGACCTCCACGGCGTCCGGGCGCTGGGCGGTGGCCCGCACCAGGAAGTCGATCTGACGGATCGCGCCGTTGGCTTCGGCGTTGCCCGGATCGGCATCCACAATGGCTTGGTACGACGCCCGGGCGGCGTCAAAGTCGCCGGCCTCGAGGTGTTCGCGGGCGCCGATCAGTGCGGGGTCGACCACCTCCGCTTCCGCGGCCTCGCCTCCGCCCTTGAGTTTGCCGGCCGTCGCGGACAGCAGCGAGTCCACCCAGCGGCGCAACTCGTCGTCAGGCTGCACGCCCTGGAAGCTGGACAGCGGCTGCCCAGCCGCCAGTGCGATGACGGTGGGGACCGCGTCGATACCGAAAATCTGAGCCACCCGGGGCTCCACGTCAACGTTGACG
>CAZZHX010000004.1:0-43805 GCA_964653535.1 uncultured Mycobacterium sp.
TCGCGGGCCTCGGTCAGGCGCCGACCGACGCGCTCACCGAAGGCCAGCTGGAAGTTCAGCCGAGCCGTGATCGTCGGCGTGGGCCGGTGCGCACCCGAGGACAGGTAGGCGTCCGATGCCCGGACCATCTGGACGACCAGGCTGGCGTAGAGCGCGTGCGTGGCATCGATATCCTCGGCGAATCCGTAGGCGTAGACGAACGTGGAGTTCGACGCCACATCGCAGCGGACGTCATTGGCCCCGGCGATGCCGATGAACAGCAGGACGTAGGTTCGCAGACCCTTGGTGCCCGCGGCGCCGATGGTGATGGTGCGTTGGGTCGGGGCCTGTGCCGACGTGCGGGTGGCTGCGTGGGACCGCGCCACCGCCAGATCGATCGCGGCCGCGGTCGCCAGCCGCTGCGCGGCGCTCATGAACGCATCGGCTTCGTGCGGGTTGTCGGTACCCTCGGCCTGACGCAGCAGCGCGGCGATGCGAGACAGCATTTTGTCGTCGGTCATAGCGCCAAACTACGGGAGCCCTCCGACACTCGCCGCCGCCCGCTCACAGCCGCTGCGCGATCCACGCGACCACATCGTCCATCACCTGTTCGCGCTCCGGTTCGTTGAAGACTTCGTGGTAGAGACCGGGATAGACCGTCAATTGCACGTCGGTGGATCCGACGCATTCGACCAGGCGGCGGCTGCCGGCGACGGGGACCAGCCTGTCGTCGGAGCCGTGCACCACCAGCAGCGGCGCGGTCAGTGCCGGCGCCCGCCGCGGCATGGTCTCACCGACACCGAGCAGCGCCCGCCCGATGCCGGCCGGGATCTTCCCGTGGTACACCAGCGGGTCGGATTTGTAGGCCGCCACCACCGCGGGGACCCGCGATATCGCGTCGGCGTCGAGTTTCTGCACGGGCAGACCGGGCGCGATCCGGCCGAGGACCTTGGCGGCCAGACGCAGCGCCGCCGACACCTGGTCCTGGGCCGCCACTGTCGGGCCGGACAGCACCATCATGTCGTAGTTGTCCGGGCGTTCCACGCCGTAGGCGAAGACGATCCCGCCACCCATACTGTGCCCGAGCACGACGCACTTCACCCCGGGATGCTCCCGGGTGGCGATGCCCACCAGGGTGTCGAAATCGGCGGTGTACTCGGAGATGGTGCGCACCAGTACCCGCTTGCCGCCGGAGCGGCCGTGCCCCCGGTGATCCAGCGCGTAGGTGATGAGCCCCGCGTCGGCGAAGCGCCGCGCGACGTGGTCGTAGCGGCGGGCATGTTCACCGAGACCGTGGGCCAGCACCACCACCGCCCGTGGCGCAACCTGCGGCGTCCAGGTGTCGTAGACGATGCGCACGCCGCCGACTCCGTCGAAATGCCGCTCGGTGTGGGTCACCGGTGAGTCTGTGGTCATCACGGGCAGCGTAACGGGTCTTGCGGCAGCAGGGCACGACTCGATGCGTAAGCTATCCCACCGTGGAGCCGCTGACCGGGTCGCGACAGCAATGACGGCTGCGGCGCGCGTCGCGTCCGCGCCCGGCAGGCCCCTACTGCTCCTGGGCGCCTTCGAGCTGGCGGACGTGGGTTACCTCGCCGAGGAGTTCTTCGTGTCGGGAACCGCCCACTCCTACGCCCCCGCCGGCGGCGTGGCCGACTACACCACCCGGATGGTGGCGCTGACGCCCGCTGACCCGGCCGACTTCAACGGGACCGTCCTGGTGGAATGGCTCAACGTGAGCGCCGGGATCGACGCCCCCGCCGTGTGGATGATGGCGCACCGCGAGATCGTGCGTTCGGGCTACGCCTACGTCGCCGTCTCGGCCCAGCGGGTCGGGGTGGAAGGCGGCGCCAGCATGCTGGGCATGGACATGTCCCTGAAGACCCAGGACCCGGCCCGGTATGCGTCGCTGCGCCATCCCGGCGATGAATTCTCCTATGACGTCTTCTCCCACGTCGGCGCCCTGATCGCAGATTCCGGGCAGGATGCCGGGCAGGATGTAGACGTTCTGCGTGGGCTGAGCCCCGACCGCCTCATCGGCGTCGGCGAATCGCAGTCGGCCATGTTCCTCACCACCTACATCAATGCCGTCGACCCGCTCGCGAAGGTGTACGACGGCTTCGTGGTCCACTCCCGCTTCGGCCCCGCCGCCCCCCTCGACGGCAGCTCGATCTTCGATGACTCAAGCATGACCCGGCCGGTCCCGTTCCGGCCGGACCTGCGCGTCCCGCTGATGACCGTCATCACCGAAACCGATGTCTTCGGTGCCGCGCGGGAGGGCTATTACCCTGCGCGCCAACCCGATAACGAACGGCTGCGGGTCTGGGAGATCCCCGGCGCGGCCCACGCCGACAACTACACGATCCAGGTGGCCCCGATCGACAGCGGTTCGGCGCCACTCGCCGACATCGTCGCCGCCTACACCCCGACCAATTCGCTGATGGGTCAACAACTCCCGTACTACATCAACTTCGGGCCGCAACACCACTACGTTCTGCAGGCGGCCCTGGACGCGGTGAACACCTGGGTCGGCTCCGGCACGGCCCCGGCCACGGCCCCTCCCCTCGAGGTCACCGGCGGCGATCGGCCCCAGCCCGTCCCGGACACCCACGGGCTGGCCCGCGGCGGTGTCCGAACCCCGTGGGTGGACGTGCCGATCGCCCGGACGTCGGGGGGCGTCGGCGCGGGCAGTGCCCCGGCGAGCCTCATGGCCGCGCTGTTCGGCTCCGGGGAGCCCTTCGCCGCCGCCACGGTGCATCGGCTCTACCCCGGCGGCGCGCAGGACTATCTGACGCGGTTCACCGCGGCCCTCGATATGGCGATCGGGTCTGGGTTCATCCTGACGGCGGACCGGGAAGAGATCCTCGCCCTGGCTGCGGGGCAATACTCTCGGGCATACTCTCGGGCGGACTCTCGGGCGGACTCTCGGGCGAACTCTCGGGCGGACCCGGCGCCGTAGCGCCCGGCGACCCGAACCGGAAGATCAGCAGGCTCACCACCACCACCGCCGCGGCGAACGCGAAGATCGGTGCGACGACGTACCGCGACATCGTGGCGCCGACGAACGCGCCGGCGAACATGGTTGCGACGGCTCCGAAGCGCAGCAGGCCCCGGGCGCCCGTTCCGCCGGCCAGGCGGCTGTCGACGCCGAAGCCGACGAGCGTGGACGTCAACACCGTGGTGGAGAGTTCCTGGATCCCGAATTGGCGGGCACTGGAGTGCTGCAGGCCGAAGATCACGCCGAGGACTCCGATCGTGATGAGCTTCGTGTCGTTGTCGTAGCGCAGAATTCCGGCTCCATTGACGACCGACAGCGCGACCAACATGGCGGCCTCCATCGACAGCGCCGTCATAATCCAGGACCGGGTGCGCTCGCCGAACAGGCGGATCAGCCGACCGCTGGCAACGGTGGCGCAGACGAAGGTCACGAGGGCCACCGCCGCGGCGGTCAGGTCGATCCTGGTCCGCGGGGCGAGCCAGAAACCGAGGAAGATCACGTTACCGGTCATGTTGGCCACGAAGACGTGGCCGAGAATCAGGATGCTGACAGCGTCGGCCAGCCCGGTGACAAACGTCAGCAGCAACAGGGCTACGACAGTCGATCGGTGCGACACCGGGGACGTAACGGCCATGGAAGGAAGTCGCGTCAGACGTGCGGCGTCAGGTCCAGCGAGGTGATGGTCGCCATCCTGGTGACCAGCCAGCGCCCGTTCGTGTGCGTCAAGAACACCCGGTAGGAAAGGTATTTCAGTGACGGGATGTTCTTGGTCAGCGGGCTGGTAGACGTGGTGTTGGTGTAGACGATGACGACCGCGTCGCGGCCGTCCAGCGATTCCACCGCGGCGCCGACGACCTCGGTGCTGCTGCTCGTCTTGGCCTGCTTATTGGGCCCGACGATCGCATCGAGGAATTTGCGGTACTGGGCCGCGAAGTCGCCGCTGAGATAGGTGGACGCGCGGTCGGCCAGACCATCCATGTTCTCGGGTGTGTAGCTCCACAGCGTGGTGATCGCTGCCGCGGCGGTCCTCGCCGCGTCCGTCTTGGTCGCCACCGCGGCCCGATCGACAAGATAGGGCTGCACGGCCGCGCCGGCGAACGCCGCAGAACCGACGAACAGCAGGGCGGCGATTGTGGCGGCTACGGTGAGCCGCCTGGTGGTGAACCAGCCGGGGGTCAACCGCCCGAACCGAAACCGCTGTGCGCCCGGCGCGTCGGCCGGCTCGTCGTCCGGCTCGGCAGGGGCCTCCAGGTCAACGGCATCATCGGTGGATTCGATTGTCGCTTCAGCGGTTTCAGCGGTTTCAGTGCTTCCAGTGCTTCCAGTGGTTTCAGTGCTTCCAGCGGTTTCAGCGGTGTCGTCCAGCGCCGCCGCCTCGGCGTCCGTGGCCGCACCAGCGGTCAGGTCATCTGCTGCAGGTCGCTGATCTTCCACTGGTTCCCTTCCTGCTTCGCCGTCGCCGTCCAACGGTTCGTACTCTCCACAATCTGCTTCTCGTCCGGCGACTTCGAGGTGACCTCGGTGGCCACCAACATTCGTGCGCTGCCGTCGTCGTTCCACCGCTCCAAGCCGACCTCGAGGACGGTGCCGGTGGTCGGTTCGGCTCGCGCCACCTGGACGATGATCTGATTCGCCTTGTCGGTGAAATGTTTGGCGAAGTCACCGGTTGCCTGCGCCAGCACCCGCGTCACGTAGGCGTTGGCGTGAAACGGATCGAGCGTCGTGAACTGCGTCATGAACCATTCCACATAACCCTTCGCCGCCTGCTCCCGCCGATCGGCCTTCCGATGGGCGTCGTGGGAGCTCAGCACCGACGCGGACACCGTGATCGCCACCGCCATGCATATCGCGGAGGCCAACGCGACGACCATCAAGCGCCACGCGCGCCGCGCGGTCGGGACCAGGAGTAGCCCCTGGCCGGGCGCAAACTTGCGGCGGGGACTCATTTTCCGCTCCTTGCCGGCTTCGGTTTGGTGACCACCGTGAGATCGTCGACCAGCCAGTGCGCGTCATGGTCTTCGACGAACATCACCCGGACTGTCGCGCTGATGTATCGCTCGTCGGGGGCTGCGCCCCGCCGTCCCTGCATGAACAGCAGCATCGTCGCCCGATCCGGCGTCACGGACTCGATCGCGCTTGCGATCGGCCAGTACTCGTTGACGACCGGCTTTCCCTTCTGCACCGTCGCCTGCTGATCCTTCAACGTCCCGCGATACTTGGCCGTGGTCAGCGACAAGGCATGGTTGAAATCGACTTGCAGGGTCTTGGGGTCGTAGGTCAGCATCTGCGCCACCATCTTCGGCCCCTGCACCGCGATCTGCTCGCGGGTCCGGGTGATCGCACGATCATGGCTGGAGACGGCGATCACGCCGACCGCGGCGCCGCTGATGCACACGTCCGCCGCGATCAGCATCGCCGCCGCGGCCCAGCGGCGTGCGTTCGCCGGCCGGGCGTCCGACTCGACCCGGCGCACCTCGGTGTGCAGCAGCATGTCGGCGAATGTCCGCCGCCGCGAATCCCATAGCGGCCATAGCCATCCCACGAACATCGACGCGGTGTCGATCAGGTGCGCCACATCCCTGAGTAACAAGAACCACGGCTCTGTAGCCGCCCCGCCGCGCCGCGTCACCACGATCCCGACCAGGCTGCGCCCCAGGCTCCACCCGGTGATCGCCGGCAACACGGTCCTGTTCACCAACAACAGCAGGATCGCCAACCCCAGGACGACGATGCACGCCCACCACCACACGCCACGTGCGGGAAGTGCCAGAGTCACCAGCGCCATCGTCGCCACCACGGCGGCACCCGGGAGCACGTCGACGGCGAATGCGCCCGCCCGAAAACGCCACGCCGCCAACTGATGTGGCGCCGACTCGGGGACCTCCCCGGCCTGACTCTGCTGAGTCTGCGCCTCCTCGACCACCAGGGTCACCGCGTCACCTGGTCGAGTTTCGCGATCTTGTACTGGCCGTCGACCGGCACCATCTTCACCCGCAACCGGTAGCCGCTCTCCCGGTTCTGTACCCGATCGCTGGACACGTTGACGCGCAGCGCAACCAGCACATCGACCGAACCGTCGCTGGTGTTGTAGCGCTCGGCCGCCGCCCGAAGATCGACGACCTGAAGGTGCACGTTCGCGGCCTGGTAGGCCTGAACCAACCCGTTGCCGTAGAGCAGGGCCTGATTGCGGTACACGTCGGCGCCGCAGTCGATGATCTTCTGCTGGGCAGCCGTGATCGAACTGATGTCTGGTGCCTGAGTGGCCCCGACGCAGTCTTTCGCCGCCGCGACGGCCGCAGCCTCATACCGTGCGCGGGATGTGATCCCCTGATGTTCGTGGAGCGCCAACGCGCCGCCCGCCCCCACGCCGCCGGCGAGCAGCAGGAGCGCTACGGCGATACCGGCAAGCCAGCCGCGGCCCAACCGCGAAGGACCGGGCTCGCCACCCGGCTGCTCGGATTCCGGCGGGGGGTTCAGCTGGCTGGTACCAGCATCTCCTGCCATCCGTCGTCTCCTGTTTTCGTCGAGTTTTGGACGGAATACTTGACCCCGTCGGGCCCCACCAACTCGCCGCTCTGCGGGTTGTACACCGCCGAGGGAGGCCCAGCGGGAGTGAAAACGCACGGGTTTGGCTGCTGGCCGTTGCACTGCACGCTACCCGATCCCGGCCGCGACACCGGGTCGCTGATCGGCGGCGGCGTTCCCGTCACGTGATCCGCCGGGGCTGGGTTCACGCCGTTGTTGATCGACGGTGCGGGTATCACCATCCCCGGCTTGACGGGCTGGTCGCAACGCGCCGCCGGAGCGGGGCAGGACACGATCTGGTTTGGGTCGCCATACCACGGGTTGGTCCCGGCGGGAACGTACGGGTTGGGGTCGCGGCACTCCGTGGGAGTCGCCGCCCTTTTGCCGGGAACGTCGACGCACGGAATGTTGCGCGCGCCGCGCACGCTGTTGGACGGCGTCTCCATCGGGATCTTGCAGTACGCGGCCGGCAACGGAGCTGGGCTGAGGTCGGCCGGTGACCGCCACTGGTCGGCCGGGATGAACCCGGACAGGCAGGGCGGCGGTTGGTTGATCGACAGCGCGATGTCGAGGGCGGCTTCGTTCGGGTAGGGCGCGAGCGACGTCTGCGCGATGGCGCCGCCCTGCGGCAGCAGCACCAGCACCTGCTCGACGCCTGCGTGGTAGCGCTTGAGCAGGTCGTACACGACTTCAAAGTTCGCTAGCGTCTGCGGCAGTGACTCCCGGACACCACCGAAGACGGCGTTCACCTGGTCGGCCGTCGGCGCCGCCTGCTGCAGGATGCTCCGCAGGTGCGGGTCGTTGGCCGCGGCCTGGGCGGACAGGACGTTCAAGTTGTGCGCCCACCGCTCGATCGCACCACCGGAGTTGACCTGACTGCTCAACAGCGGTTCGGAGTTCTCAATGAGGTTGTCGATGTCGCCGATGTTGGTCTTGGCGTCGCCGACGATCGCCTGGGTGGCATCGACCAGGCGCTGCAGGGCGGGCCCCAACCCTCCGACAGCCTGCGCCGTCTCGTCGAGGATCGAGCCGATCTTCTCCTTGGGCAGAGCGCTCAGACCCCGGTTGATCGCGTCCAGCGTCGGCCCGATCTCACTGGGCACGGTGTTCTTGCACATCGGACCGGCTCCGCAGCCGATGGTCTGCCCCGATGAGTAGAACCGGCCCACCGTGCCCGACGATACGAGATCGAGGTACTGCTCGCCGAGCGCCGACACCGAATGCACGTTCGCGGTGGTGTCCGCCGGGACCTTGAAACGGCTGTCGATGCTCAGTGTCGCCTCCGCGCCCTCCTTGGTGGGCTCGACGGCGGTGACCTTGCCGACGGTGTTGCCGCGGTAGGTCACGTTGGACGTGCGGTACAGGCCGCCCGACGACGGCAACTGGGCTTTCAGCGTGTATTGGCCGATGCCCAGCAGGCTGGGAACCCGCAGGTAGTACACGGCGAGCACGGTCAGGACGACCACCGTGAGGACGGCGAACGCCGTCAACTGGCGCTTGATGAAGGGAGTCAGCATCTGGGCGCCCTCTCGACCAGCGGTCCACCAGGCGCGTTGTTCGGGTTCGGCGTGTAGCGAACGTCGGGGATCATCGTCTCGGGGTCGCGCCCGTAGGACTGCTCGAGGGCACGGAGGCTGCCCGACAGGCCGGTTCCGGTGAGGAATGCGTTGTCGATGGAGCTGTAGGTCAGGTCAAGGTTCAGCGACACGTTCAAATAGTCACCGCGCATGGCCTTGTCGATCGTCTCGAGATCGAACGGTTGGGTCCCGATCAACTTCAGCGCACCGATCAGGAACGGCGAGCCGCGGCCGAGTTCGTGCAACGGGCACTGCAGCGACTGCAGGTCGGTGTGGATGTCGGCGCGCGACTCCGACAGGTACTGGTCGGCGGACCCGCTGAGCCGTCCCACCGATTCGATGGCGTTGATCAGTAGGCCGCGGGTCTCAGCCAAATGGGTGATCAATGGCGGGAGGTCGGTCAGTGCGCGGTCCAGGACGTCGTGGCGCGGCCCCGCGTAGGCCAGGAATCGGTTGGTGGAGTCGATGGCATGGGTGATGTCGTCGCGTTGGTCGTTGAGCTCTCTGGTGAACGTGTCCAGCTTGCCTAGGAAGGAATGGATCTGCTCGCCCCGCCCCTTGACGATCGCGTAGATCTCATCCTGCAGCACGTCCAGGTTGGGGATGTTGCCGCCGCGCAGGACGATGGCGACGCTGGCCAGCGTCTGCTCCGCCGTGGGGTAGGCGGACGAGTTTTTCAGCGGGATGGTGTCGCCGTCCTTGAGTAGCTCCGCGGACGGGTTGGGTGGCGACGCCAGCTCGATATGCTGAGAGCCCAGAAGGCTGGTCTGGCCGATCATGGCGGTGGCGTTCTTCGGCAGCTTGACGCCTTTGTCCAGACCCAGGGTCAAGGTGGCCACCCAGTTCTTCAACGCGATCGAACGGATCGTCCCGACGCGAACGTCGGCGACCAACACTCTGCTGTTGCCGTTGATCGCCAGCGTGTCCGGCATCTGCACGTAGACCGTGTAGGCACCCGCCTCGGTGCCCGGTCCGCCCGGGATCGGGACGTTGGCCATACCCTTGAACCCGCACGAACTCGCCACCAGCCCGACCATCACCAGCACCAGCGCCTGAAAGAGACGCCGGCGCGCCGCGTTCTTCGCGCGAATCACGCCCTGCACGCGGATCACTGGCCCGCTCCCGCCGCGGGCACGTACGCCGGTACAGGAGCGACCGGACCCGGGATGACCTCAGGCCCCGGGGGCGGCGGATTGATCGGCACCTGCGCCTGCAGTCCGATGGGTGGCAGGATCGGGTTCTCGTCGTAGGCGTTCGGCGGCCCCGGCGGGGTCTGCAGGGTCGACCTGACCGGCACGATGTCGGGACCGCCCAGGAGTTCACCCAACGATTCGGGGGTCAACAGGCCGCCGGTAACCGGCCCGACCTGCTCCCCCTGCATCCCCGGGGCGACGATCCACCCGGGCTGGGTGTTGCGGTACGAGAGCGGGGTGTCCGGCACCCAGATTCCGGGAACGGTGGTGTCCTTGTAGCCGTTCGGCGGCTGCAGCCGGGGCTCGGAGTAGGCGACCTCCTTGGGCAATGTCTCGGCGGTGCTGAACGGGTTCAAGCCGAACGGCGGGTAGTTGAACTTGATCGCGTCGAGGACCGGCGCCAGGTACTGGGCGCACAGTTCGGCGGAATCCTGATAGCCCAGCCGGCTACCGGCCTGAATCGAGCTGCACAGGAACTGCATCGGGTTCGCGAAGTTGGTGATCGCGGGAATGGCCACAACGGAGCCGTGCGACGGGTGGTAGATGGTGTTGACGTTCGACAGAGCTGTCGGGGCGACGTGCAGGACGGTCTCCAACCCGTTGCGGGGCTCCGGCTGAAGCGCGGCCGTAGTCAACTCGGCGAGGTTGTTGACGTCATGGGTGAGCACCGCAGTGTTTTTGTCGAGGAACGGGCGAACGGTGGAGATCAGCCCATCGAACTCCTGCAGCGCGGTGGCGAGGTCGCCGTCGGAATGCGCGAGGTGCCCGGTGAGCTGCGCAAGGTTCTCGTTCACAGCGGTGAACTGCTGGTCGTCCTGGTGCACGGCGTTGACGAAGAGCGCCAGGCTGTGTACCACGGCGAACAGGTCGCCGCGGCCCTCGTTCAATGCGGTCAACGCCTGCGAGAGGCTGGTCAATGTGGTGTTGATCTGTTTGCCCTTGCCGGCCAGCCCATCGGCGGCCGACTCGAGCAGGTCGCCCAATGGCCCCCGCGGCTGTGCCGGTGTGGGACCGAGTTTGGTGAGGAGGTTGGTGAAGCCGGAGCGCAGATCGTCCCACTCCGTCGGCACCTGCGTGCGTTCGATCGGGATCACCGCGTTGTCACCCATCACCGGGCCGCCTTTGTAGGTCGGCTCCAACTGGATGCTGCGCGATGCCACCAGGGTGGGGTTGAGGACCACGGCGGAGGCGTTGGCCGGCACTTTGTACTTGTTGGCGTAGTGGAAAGTGACCTTCATCTTGTCGCCGACCGACTCGATGTCGTCGATGGTCCCCACGCGTACGCCCATGATCTGGACTTTGTCGCCCTTATACAGCGCGTTCGCGCCGGCCAGGTAGGCGACCACGGTGTTGTTGGTGAGCTTCTGGTAGAAGTGCCAGCCGACGGCTGCGGCGAGGATGGCCAGCACCACCGCAACCGCGGCGACGGTCGCGGTTCGGGACGGCCGCTTCAGGGCTCGGTTACCGAAGATGGTGCTCAATTCTGGCTACCTCCTGTGATGCCCGAGCCACCCGTGCCTGGCGGGGTGAGCAACGGTGCCGGCAGTTGCGGCCCAGATCCTGCCGGCGCCGCCGGTCCCGGCGGCAGGCCGGGGGCGAAGGTGGACGGTGGCGGAGTCGGGCCGGCCGGTCCGACCGGCTCGGTGCGCGCGCCGGGCGGGGCGTCCGCCGGCACCGCCACCGGCACACCGGGCACGGCGGGCGCGGGCGCGCCGGGCAGCCCGGCGATCGGAATGCCCGGCGCGGACACCGCGTCCGGGTTGAACGGCGCAGACAGGATGTCTGGGGGCGCCAGGAAGTCGGCGCCGCCGAAGGGCCCCCCGGAGACGCCCGCGCAGGGCAGCGGGTTACCGGGGGTGGGCAGCGCGCCAGCCGCCGGCGTGTAGGAGCAGGGCGTCCCGGGCGGTACGGCCGGTCCCGGGTGTTCCGGCGTGCCCTCCAGCAACGTCGGCGCCGCCGGCGGGGCACCGTTGGGGAACCGGGTGCCGTTCGGGTCGGGGAATTTGGCGGCGGGCAGCCCGGCGCTGCGCCAGAACTCTTCGGGGTCGAGGCCGCGTTTCTTGAACGCGGCATCGATGAAGGGTTGCGTGATCTGCGGGAACGTCCCCAGGTTCTCCAGGATCACCTTAAAGAACGGTCCCGACGCGACACTGTCGTTGAGGCCCGGCAGGACTTTTCCGATCTCGGTCAAACTCGTGGCGATGTCCTGCTTGTGCTTCACCAGCAGGTCGCTGACCTGACTCAGCTGCTCCAGGACGTGGGTCAGGTTCGGGTTGTCGTTGATCAGCCCCTTGACCTGCTGGGAGAACGCGGTGACGTTGGCCAGCAGCGCGTCGATGGCCTGGCCGCGTTCGTTGAACGCCGCCAGCAGCGTGTTCGCGTTGACCACGAGCCGGTCGACCTGCTGGCTGCGATCACCGAGCACGCTCGCCACCTGGTTGGCCTGGGCGAGCAGATGCTTCACCGCCTCGTCGCGCTTGCCGATCGTGTCGGAGAACTTCGCCACGCCGTCCAATGCTGCGCTCAGGTGCGGGTACGTCTGATCGATCGTCTGCGACAGCGTGTCCAGCGACTGCTTGACGGTGTCGAAGTTCCACCCGGTGGCGGCTTTCGTGAAGTCGGCGAACGCATCGTAGATCTGGTAGGGGGTTGTCGTTTGACCGATCGGCAGGGTGGCCCCGGGGCGCAGCATCCGGCTGCCCCGGGATTCGACATCGAGGCTCCGCTTACCGAGGAGGGTGTCGGTGCGGATCGCCATGCGGCTCTCGGTGCCGACGGCATTGCCGCCGAGCGAGAATTTCATCCGGACGTGATCGCCGACGATGTCGATTCCCTCGACCGTGCCGACGTTGACGCCCGCGATGCGCACCTTGTCGCCTGTGCTGAGCCCGGCCGTGTCGGCGAACTCCCCGTAGAAGCTGGGCTTGGCGAACAACACCGGGACGCTGGTGATGCTTTGGCCCACCCCGATGACGAGCGCCAGGATCACGACGCCCATGAGCCCGATGTGGTACCGGTTCGACGGCTCCAGGGTTCTCATTGCGGGGAGCACCTCCCCGTCGGCTGCTGGAAGAGCCGGACCTCACGGACCGGCCCGCCGGGCTGCAACCCGTTCAGCTTGAACGAGATGTCGCAGGCGTAGAAGTTCACGAAGTCCCCGTAGGAGCCGATCGATCGACCGACCAGGTTCAGCCCATTCGGCAACTTGGTGAAATAGTCGTCCAAGTCGTTGGCCTGATCGAGCAGCGGCTGCTGGATCGCGTCCAACTCGTTGACGGTCGTGTGCAGCAGCGCCCGGTCCTCGGCCAGCAGGTCGGCCACCGTTCCGGCGGCGTTACTGAGGTGGGCCGTCCCGGCGGCCAGCGGGTCGGCGTGCTCCTTCAGTCCGGTGATGAGCACCTCGAGATTAGTGAGCGTCTGGTCGAACTCCTTGCGGTGCTTCACCGCGGTGTCCAGGACGAGGTTGAGATTCTTGACCACCTCGCCGATCGCCTGGTCCCGCTCGCCGAGATGCGACGTCAGCTGGGCCGTCTGGTCGAGGATGTCGTTGATGGTGCCGCCCTGACCCTGAAACACCGTGACGATCGCCGAGGCGATGGTGTTCACCTTCTCCGGATCCAATGCCCGGAACAGGGGCTTGAATCCGCCCACCAGCGCGTCGAGGTCCAGCGCCGGCGACGTTCGCGTCAGCGGTATCACCCCGCCCGGCGGCAGGATCTTGTCAGCGCCTTCGCCCTCGCCGCGCTTGAGCTCGAGGTAGCGGTCGCCGATCAGGTTGAGGTAGCGAATGGACGCCGAGGTCGACTGATACAGCGGCAAGGTGCGGTCGGTGTCGAATTCGACCCGCGCCCGCCTGCCGCCGTCGATCAGGAGCACCTTCTCGACTTTCCCGACTTCCACGCCGGACGCCCGGACGAACTGACCGCTCCGCAAGCCGCTGGCGTTGGCGAAGTCTGCGGAGTAGGTGTTGGTCCGACCGAAGCGCATCTGGCCGAACACGATGAAGATCGCCACGGTGAAGAGCAGCAGCGTCGTGGCGACGACGCTGAGCCTGACAATGGTGCCGGTGATTTTCATGGGTTGATCGTGTTGTCTCCGACTTGGCGGCCCCACACGTACTCGTTGGCGTACGGCGAGCCGGTGTCCAGGTGGTTGTAGGGCGCGAGGCTGTTGCCCGTGTCGACCACCAGAGTCGGCGCGGGCCACAGGTCGTGGGTGATCTCCTGCCAGCAGCCCGGCGCGCCGCCCGGACCGCCGTGCGCGTTGATTCGCGGCAGGTTCTCCGGGTACATGTAGGGATTGGGAGCGCCGCCCAGTAAGCCGACCGCCGCACCCGCTCCGAGGGTGAGCGCGGCCGTCGCCGCCAGCGAGAGTGGGTTCAGCAGGAGCCCCAGACCCGACAGCAACTTGGCCTCGGCACGCAGCGAGTAGCCGTTGGAACCGCCCAGTGTCTTGCGGGCCTTAATTTCGGCGTCGTGATAGTTGCGCAGCGTGCAGAAGATTTCCGGGCTGTAGGTGTCCAGGACCTGGGCGGTGGGCACCAGGTCGGCGGCCCCGCGCGCCAGGTACGGCCCACCCTTCTCGAAGATCTCCGCGCCGTTGTCGCCGAGCCCTGCGGCCGCCAGTAGCGCGGCGTCCAAGTTCTTCTGCTCCTTGTTGATGGTGCGCGCCGTGGGCACCGCATTGTCGAGGAAGCCGAAGAAGTCCGGGGCGGCGTCGGCGTAGATGTCTGCGGTTGCCGCCAGTTTCTGAATGTCGCGGCGTCCCTGCGGCAAACGGGGGTTGACGTCGTCGAGGACGGTGTTGGCGTTGACGATCGACTGCCCGAACTTGTCGCCCAACCCGCTCAGCGCCTGGGCGGCGGCGCCCAGCGTCAGGTTCAGCTTGACCGGGTCCACCTGCTGCGCGATATCGGTCAGCGTCTGAAAGAGTGTGTTGACCTCGGTCGTCACCGACCGCGCATCGATCACCGTCTGCGGCGTGATCGCCTGCGACACCGGGTGCGCCGGCGTGGTCAACGAGACGTACTTGTTGCCGAAGACCGTGGTGCCACGGATATCGGCCTCGACGTTGGCCGGGATCAGCGGAATGTACTTCGGGTTCACGTTGAGCTCGAACTTGGCGGCGGGCTTGCCGTCGCGCAGCACCTCGGAGATGGTGCCCACCCGTCCGATTTCGACGCCGTTGTAGGCGACCTTCCCGCCCGGGTCCATCACCAGCCCCGCCCGCGAGGCCAACATGGTCAGCGTCGTCTTCGACGTGAACTGGCCCCGAAACTGCATGTAGACAGCGGTGAACACGAGGAGGGCCAAGATCAGCGTCACCGCGCCCGCCCGGCGGTACGGGGGGAGCGTCGTCTTGTTGATTTTCGCGGGTGTCGTCATCGCGTCAACCCGTCAGGTTGAAGTTGGGGTTGACGCCGTAGAGCGCCAGCGCGCCGGACAGAACGACTACCTGCACCGAGACCAGCGACAACCGCATGGACCGGCCGACGGCTTCGCCGACACCGACGGGCCCGCCGCTGGCGGTGTAGCCGTAGTAGCAGTGGGTGACCATCACCACCACGGTGATGATGATCGCCTCGAGGAACGACCAGAAGACATCCTCGGGCCGCAGGAACGTCCGGAAGTAGTGATCGTAGGTTCCGGCGGATTGGCCGTAGAGCGCCGTGATGGTGAACTGGGGAGCCACGAAAGCCATGATCATCGCCAGGGCGTAGAGCGGGATGATCACCACCATCCCGGCTATGATTCGAGTGGCCGCCAAATACGAAATCGACTTGATGCCAATGACTTCCAGTGCGTCAATCTCTTCGCTGATGCGCATGGCGCCCAATTCGGCGGTGGCGCCCGCACCAACCGTGGCGGCCATCGCGATCCCGGTGACCACCGGAGCGGCGATCCGCACGTTGATCAGAGAGGCGAAGAACCCGCTGAAAGCCTCGACGCCGATGTTGCCCAGCGTCGCGAAACCCTGGATCGCGGCCAACGAGCTGCCTGACAAGGTCACGAACCCGACGATCGCAGCGGTGCCGCCGATGACGGCCATCGCGCCCGTGCCCAGGCCGATCTGGGCGATCAGCCGCAGCGTCTCCTTGCGGTAGCGGCTCAGCGCGTACGGGATTGCCCCGAAGGCGAGCGCCCCGAACCAGGCGATCCGACCGACGTCATCGAACGCACGGGCGGCGCCGACGCCAAAGCGGTTGAGATTCTCTGCCAGCCGGGGCCCTCCGGTGCGCCCCACTGCAGCGGTCGCCACGTCAGTGCCCCGTTCCGAAGCGGACGCCGATGGTCGTCAAGATCACATTGACCGCGTACAGCGCGACCACACACAGCACGACGGTCTCGTTGACAGCGGTTCCGAGGCCTTTGGCGCCGCCCCGCACGGTCAGCCCGCGGTAGCAGCCGACCAGCCCAGCGATGAGGCCGAAGATCATTGCCTTGATGGTCGAGATCACCACTTCGGGCAAGCCCGTGATGGTCGTCAGGGTCGCAAGATAGGCGCCACCCGACACGTTTTGCAGGTACACCCCGAAGAGGTATCCGCCCACCAGGCCGACGGTGATCACCAATCCGTTGAGCAGCGTGGCGACCACGGTCGCGGCGATCACCCGGGGCACCACCATGCGGTGGATGGGGTCGATGCCCAGCACCTCCAACGCGTCGATCTCTTCGCGGATGGTCCGGGCGCCCAGGTCCGCGCAGATAGCCGTCGACCCGGCTCCCGCGACCACCAACACCGTGGTCAAGGGGCCGAGTTGGGTGACCGCACCGATCGCCGCGCCGGCGCCCGAGAGGTCGGCGGCACCGACCTGGGCCAGCAGGACATTGAGGGTGAAGATGAGCAGCACGGTCAGGGGGATCGAGACCATGATGGTCGGCAGGAAGGCCACCCTCATGATGAACCAGCACTGCAGGACGAGTTCCCGCCACTGGAAAGGCCAGCGGAACAGAGCCTTCCCGGTCAACACACACATCCGGGAAAACCCGCCGATGGTGGTCAGCGGCCCCTCCAGGCGGTCGCGCAGGAAGCCGGCTAGATAGCGCCGCCGTTGAGACGTGGCCGTTGCCGTCACAGCACACTCCTCACAGCCGTCGTTGCCGTCCTGCGCGCAGGTGGAACCAGCGCCCACCGGAATCTACAGGATGACTTTTCGAGATGTGAACTGCATCTCAATAAATAACCCTCGGGAGCCCGCAGCGAACCTTCCGACACCAGGTCATCCCCCTGTTTTCGTCATCGAATGCGCGGAACCGTACCGAATCCGCAGCTCGGTTTTAAGCACCTTGCCGGCGGGGTTGCGGGGCAGCGCGTCGACGATCTCGAGCGCCTTCGGGTGCTTGTAGCGCGCCAGCCGCTCGGCCAGGAACTCCGCCAGGTGCTCGATCCGCAGGTCCTCATCGGACACCGCCGCGACGGCGATGGGCACCTCGCCCCACTTCTCGTGGGCGCGCCCGATGACGGCGACCTCGACGATGCCGGGATGGCCGGCGAGGACGTTCTCGACCTCGGCGCAGTAGACGTTCTCGCCGCCGGAGATGATCATGTCCTTCTTGCGGTCCACCACCCAGACGTAGCCCTCGTCGTCCATCCGCACGAGGTCCCCGGAGTGGAACCAACCGCCCGCGAACGCCTCCGCGGTGGCGTCGGGGTTGTTCCAGTAGCCGCTCATCAAAGTGGGCGCGCGGTACACGATCTCGCCGACCTCGCCGACGGGCACGTCGTTCATGTCGTCGTCGACCACGCGGGCGGCGACGGTGGGAATCACCCGGCCGACGGATCCACGTTTACGGATGGCGTCCTCGCCGAGCAGCATGCAGGTGACCGGCGACATCTCGGTTTGGCCGAACGCCGCGAGTATCTGGGTGCCGGGAAAGGTTGCCGACATCTCCCGCAGCAGCGCGTCCGACGCCGGCGCGGCCCCCCACGACATCACCCGCAGCCGAAGGTCGCGGGGCCGTGTCCGCTGCTCGGCGCAGACGGCCTGCCACTGCGCGGGAACTAAGAAGATGCCGGTGACCTTCTCGGCGGCCAACACGTCGAGCAACTGGCCCGGGTCGAAGGCGCCGATCGGATAGATCACGGTGGGCCTGCCGAGCATGATCCCGGTGAGCATGTTGCCGACTCCGGCGATGTGGAAGAACGGGACACCAACGAACCCGATGTCGTGGTTGAGGTCGGCGCCGCTGGTGTAGAGGGCGGTCATCGCCTGCCCAGTCAGGTTGGCGTGAGTCAACACGGCGCCCTTCGGCCGACCGGTGGTGCCCGAGGTGTACATGATCAGCGCGGGCGAGTCGCTGGATACGTCAGCCCCGTCGGTCGCCCCGGTCCCATCGGCCTCAGCGGACTTAGCGGACTCGGCGATCAGGTCTTCGTAGCCGAGGACGCCGTCGTCGGTGGAACCACCGGCCACGACGACCGTCTCCAGCATCGGCCGGATCTCGCGGACGCCGGTGGCCACCGCGGCCAGCACCGGTTCGGTGATCACCATTCGTGCTTCGCAGTCCTCGACCAGGAAAGCGATTTCGGGTGCGGTGAGGCGGAAGTTCAGCGGGACCGCGATCGCCCCGAGCATGTTGACGGCCAGCACCGACTCGACGAATTCGGTCCGGTTCAGCATCAGGATCATGACCCGGTCGCCGACACCGACCCCCCGCCGCCTCAGCGCGCCGGCCAGGGCCGCGACGCGGCGCTGCAGCGTGCCCCATGTCACGGTGTCGCCGAGGAACCTCAGCGCCGTCGCGTCCGGGGCCATGAGCGCGTGGCGCTCGACCTGGGTGACCCAGTTCTGCCGCCGGGCCCGGTAGAGCCGGTCGGTCTCCCGCGTCCCCTGCGTCGCATGGACGGACGATTGCGCGGTCGACACCTCGCCTCCATTCCGTGCGTTGCACGAGTCACACCCTGGTGCGGTCACCCTATGGGGGTGGCGCGCCCCCTGACAAGGCTGACTACCCGGCGGCCCCCCCGGACGCCACGTGCTCGGCACGCTGCTTGAGGTTGTCCGCGAGTTGGTCCAGGACGTTGTTGAGCAGTTGCTTGACCATCAGCGCGGGAATCGGCATCGCGGTCTCGACGTCGATGTCCACCGTCAGCAGGCTCGACGCGCCCATCGACACCACACTGAACAGTTGCTCCTGCTTGGCGAAGAGGTCGCCCTGCTGCAGCACGGTCTGGATCTGGTTCTCGCCGGGGTAGTAGACGGCCTGGATGAACGTGCTCTGCATGCCTTGGATGTCGGTGTCGAGCCGCAGCTGGCTCGGGCGCCCGTCGTCGTAGCGGGCGAGCACCCACAGGCCCGAGATCCCCTCGTTCCACTGCGGGTACGCCTCGAAGTCACCGACGATGCCCATGATCGCCCCGGCGTCGGCACCGACCTCAACGGTCTTGCTCAGTACTGGCATGGGCGAAGCATAGGCACCGCTGCGCGGTCCCCGTCCTAATCCGCGTCATCCACGCGCGCCGTGGTCAGCAGGGCGCGAACGGCGTCGGGGATTACGACCGGCTTGCGGGTGAGCCGGTCGACGTAGACGTGCACCCAGTGCCCCAGCGCGGTGATCGGTTGCGCCCCGTCGTCACGCGCCCGGAACACGCCCAGCCGGTAGGTGGCGCTGCTGCGGCCCAGGCGTGTCACCGCCAACCCCACCGCGAGGCTCTCCGGGAAGTGCAGTTCGGAGTAGTAGCGGCAGCCGGACTCGGCGACGATTCCCAACGCGGGCATGGTGATCGGGTCGAGGCCGGTGCCGGCGCTGATCCACGCGTTGATCGCGGTGTCGAACAACTGGTAGTACACGGCGTTGTTGAGGTGGCCGAACACGTCGTTGTCCGCCCACCGGGTTCCCACCGGCCACAGCACCGGAAAATCGTTGCTGCTCAGGTTGTCCGGTGCCCGCGGCACCCCGGGAACCTTGGGATCCGCTGGACCTGGCGCCATGGTTGTATTCCACCATGGTCGGAATTCGGGGTGCCGTGCTGTATCGGGTCGGCGCGCCCCGCCCCTACGCCACGTCGCGGCCGATCAGCATCGTCGATCTCGAGCTGGATCCGCCCGGCGACGACGAGGTGCTGGTGCGCATCGAGGCCGCCGGTGTCTGTCACTCCGACCTGTCGGTGGTGAACGGCACCAGGCCGCGACCGGTGCCGATGCTGCTCGGTCACGAGGCGGCCGGGATCGTCGAGGCAGTGGGGAACGGCGTCCACGATCTGCCCGTAGGCCAGCGGGTGGTGCTGGTGTTCCTACCGCGCTGCGACGACTGCGCGGCGTGCGAGACGCAGGGCTTGACGCCGTGCGAACCGGGGAGCGCGGCGAACGCCGCCGGGATGCTGATGGGCGGCGAAAGCCGGCTGGATCTGGACGGCCGCTCGGTGCATCACCACCTCGGTGTCTCGGGGTTCGCGACACACGCGGTGGTCAACCGGGCCAGCGCGGTCGCTGTGCCTCATGACGTGCCGCCGAACGTCGCCGCGCTGCTCGGCTGCGCGGTGCTCACCGGCGGCGGCGCCGTGCTCAACGTCGGCGATCCACGCCCGGGTCAGTCGGTCGCGGTCGTCGGGTTGGGGGGCGTCGGTATGGCGGCGATGCTCACCGCGCTGACCGTCGACGACGTCCGCGTCATCGCCGTGGACCCGTTGCCCGACAAGCTGGCGGCCGCCCGCCGGTTGGGCGCGCACGAGGCCTACACACCGCAGCAGGCCACCGATGCCCGTGTGCGGGCCACCGTGGTCGTCGAGGCCGCCGGCCACCCCGACGCGCTGGATACCGCGATCGCCCTGACCGCCCCCGGTGGCCGCACCATCACTGTTGGGCTGCCGCCACCGGACGCCCGAATCAGCCTGTCGCCGTTGGGATTGGTCGCCGAAGGCCGGTCACTGATCGGCAGCTATCTCGGCTCGTCGGTGCCGGGGCGCGACATCCCGCGATTCGTGGAGCTGTGGCGGTCGGGCCGGTTGCCGGTAGAGGCGCTGGTGTCGTCGACGATCCGGCTGGACGACATCAACGAGGCGATGGACCATCTGGCCGGCGGACACGCCGTGCGCCAGCTCATCACGTTCGACTGATGCGGCGGGCCGCGATTTCAGCGCGGACTTCCTCGGTGTGCTGACCGAGTTCCGGTGCCGCGGAACGCGGCGCCCAGGGAGTGCCGTGAAAATCGGCCGGGGTGGCCACCATCGACACGCTGGACTCGCCGTTGGGAACGTCCACGATGCCGCCAGCCGCGTGGAACTGCTCGTCGGCGACGACGTCCTCGAGAGTGTTGACCGGTGACCAGAAGAAGTCCGGTTCGTCCGCGAAGACCGCCGCCCACTCGTCCAGCGGTCGGGTCGCGAAGATCTCGTCGAGGTCCGCGATGAGCTGCACCGCGTTGGTGGCGCGGGCCCGCGGGTGATCGAAGCGGGGATCGGTCAACCACTCGGTGCGGCCGACGGCGCGACACAACGCGGGCCAGTGCCGCTCGGCCTCGAGTCCGACGATCCAGAACCGCCGCCCGTCGGCGGCGGTGTAGTTGTTCATGCACGGGTTGCCCATCGTCTCGCGTTGCCCCACTGCGATCGGCTGGCCGGTCAGCAGGTAGGTGTTGAGGTCGAAGCTCACGGTGTAGGCGCCCTGGCGGTACAGCGACGTCGTCACCAGTTGGCCGGCGCCGGTGCGCTGACGGGCCACCAGCGCGGCACAGATCGCGGCGGCCAGGGTCATGCCTGCCGAATGGTCGCCCATGCCGCCGCGCTGGAATGGCGGCGTGTCGCCGGGACGGGTGAGCAGGTGCGCCAGCCCGGCGCGAGACCAGAACGCGGCGACGTCGTAGGCGGCCCGATCGGCGTCCGGGCCGGTCTCGCCGTAGCCGGTGATCAGCCCGTAGACCAGCCGGGGGCAGCGGTGCGCCACCGACTCGAAGTCCAGCCCGAGCCGCTGCAGCGCGCCAGGGCGCACGTTGGTCACGAAAACATCTGCTGCGTCAAGTAATTCGAGCGCGCTCTCGCGGTCGGCGTCATCGGTCAGGTTCAGGACGATGCTGCGCTTGGAGCGGTTGTCCATCTCGAATGGCGGGTTGACGCCCATGTCACAGCCCAGCATGCGGCCGAACATGCGTGCCGGGTCGCCTGCCGGTGGCTCGACCTTGACGACGTCGGCGCCCCAGTCGGCCAAGATGCCGCCGGCGGCCGGCCCGGCCACCCACACGCCGAGCTCCACGACTGTGATTCCGTCCAGCGGTCCCGCCATAGCTGGAACCCTAATCAGCCGCACTAAAACGGCGGATCATCGGGCAGCGGGTCGGGTGGCGGCTCCTCGGGCTGCCAGTCCGGGGGCAGCTCCTCCGGTTCGCGGGGATCGTTCACCCACAGGCAGAACGGGCTGGTGCTGGGCGCGCCCTTGAACACAACCACCATGTCGCGCATGTGGTTGCGGAACTTGCGTGCCTCGATCTCGTGTTTTCGGGCTTCCTGCAGCCGGGTGCGGGCCTCGTTGACGGGCCGCTGCTCGCGGTTGCGTGCGCGCGCGCGGGCGATCCGGCTGGCGCGCCGCGCGGACTTGCCGCGCCTGGCGGGCACCGGCGGGGCGCAGGGGGGCCTGCCGAGGTCCGGAAACAGGTCGGCGCCAGCGGGTGACGTCGTGTAGATCCGGCCGCTGGGCGATTCCCAGATCACCGTGCCATCGGCCAGTTGCGTGTCACGCCAGCGACCGAAGCTCTTCAACCGATGATGAAGCCGGCACAGACATTTCAGGTTGCTCGCCACCGTCCGCCCGCCTGCCTCGGGATTGCGGTGGTTGTACGGAATCGTATGGTCCAGATCGCAGACAGCCGCTGGGCGGCTGCAGCCGGGAAAGCGGCACGTGAGATCCCGGCAGCGCACGAACCGCTCGAGCGCCGCCGTGGGTTGGTAGCGAAGCGCCTCGACGGGGCCCGTCACCGGGTCTGCGATCACCACC
The DNA here is from genome assembly GCA_964653535.1 of uncultured Mycobacterium sp. Taxonomy (GTDB): domain Bacteria; phylum Actinomycetota; class Actinomycetes; order Mycobacteriales; family Mycobacteriaceae; genus Mycobacterium. Next base: position 22,198 of record CAZZHX010000004.1, read on the forward strand.
GTGGCGGCCTCGGCCAGCGCGCGCACCTGGTCGGCGTCAAGCAGTCCGTAGCCGTCGAGATAGCCGGGCGCGGAGCCCTTACCGTGCACGGTCTGGTCGGTGGTCACCACGTTGATCACCACCCGTACCCCGCCCGTGGCTCGCCCGTCGTCGGTGTCGCCGGTTCTGCTGGGGCACTCGGCGTGACCGCAGCCACAGGCGAGGTTGCGTCCCTGGCTCAGCGCGGCCAGCGCGTCGGCACGTCGCTGGTCCAGCGTTCGCGGATCCGACGGGCAGACCTGGTTGGCGAGTTGAGAGAGCTTGCGGTCGAATGCCTTTGCGGCCGTCGCCGCCACCGATCCGTAAATGCCGGCCATGCCGTCGCTCTGGGCGCCGATAGCGATGTACCGCTCTTTTTCGGCAGCCTCGCGGCGCTCGCGGGCGGCGTCGGGATCCGCGGCGCGCACCGCGGCGTCCACCGCGTTGACGATCCGCTGCTTGGACCAGCCCTGCCAGGTGGCGATGCGCTCGGCCAGGGACCGGTCGAGCTCAGCGATCAGCCCCTCGTCGGTCACCAGATCGGTACGGGTGATGATCAGCCGTACCGTGCGCCAGTCCGTCTTCCCCTCGGCGAGGAGGGCCGCCAGCGTGGGCAGCCTGGTGTCGAGTGCCTCCGCGTACGACACCACATAGGAGGCGGCCGCCGGCGACAGGTTCATCGCCGCCGCCACCTCGGCAGCGGTCTGCTCACACCCGTCGATCTCCGCGTACCCAGGTCGGCGCTCCGAGCTCCGGGCGGCGGCCGCCCGGCGTCGTAGCAACGCCGCCACCGCCGCCAAGCGCTGCGCCACCAACACCGACTCCTGCCGATGCGTCGACTCAACCATCGCCACCAGGCTTGACGGGTCGAGCTCCCGGATTCTATCGAACATATATTCGATTCTAATGTGGGGGTCTGACATGATTCTGTTCTCGCGACCCCGACAAGGCCTCGCGGCTGTCGATGTTGTTTGGCGGAAGGTTGCGACCATGAAAAGATGCGCTCCGGATCACGCCTATGAAACTCTCGCCGGAACCCCGCTGATATGGCCCGCTTCGTTCTCGTCGCCGGGGCATGGCATGGCGCCTGGTCATGGGAACTGGTCATTCCCCGCCTGCAAGCACGCGGGCATCGCGCCCAGGCTGCCGAATTGCCGGGAACGGGTTCGGACCGGACCAGCTTTGCCGGTCTGGACATGATGGCGTGGGCCAATTCCGTGGCCGGGGTGATCGCGTCAGACCCGGAACCGGTGTTACTCGTCGGACACAGTCGAGGCGGTGCCGTCATCAGCCAGACCGCCGAGGTCGTTCCCGACGCAATCCGCCGAAGCATCTACCTCGCCGCAGTGCTGCTCCGCGACGGCGAGTCGTCACTGGACACCGTGTCCCTCGTCGACACGGGCGCGGTCACGGCTCATGAGTTCGTGCCCACAACCGACGGCCTGGCGATTGAGCCCTCCGACGCCATCGACCTCGCCTACCGGCATTCGGGACCCGACGTGGTGCAACGCGCACGCGCACGCGTCACCCCGGAACCGAACTTCGGGCTGTTTTCGCCCTTGACGCTCACCGCCGAACGGTATGGCCGGGTTCCCCGCGCTTACATCGAGTGCCTCGACGACGAGGTTTCGCCCATCGCCTTGCAGCGCGCCATGCAGGCCCGCGAACCGTGCAGTCCCGTTCACGCACTCCCGACGGATCACTCTCCGAACTATTCCGCGCCGGACCTGCTCGTCGAGGCGCTGCACGATATCGCAACGGCGGTGTGACAGCGATGGGCAAGGGAACCGACCCCGCGACGCTGCGTCAACGGTATCGCGACGAGCGCGAGAAGCGCCTTGGCCCCGGAGGGACGCGTACCTACACCCACGTCCAGGGCGCACTCGCGGATCGCTACGACACCGACCCCTGGGCAATCGGTGACGGCACCCGCGAATCGGTCAGCTGGGAACTCGAGGCGCTGATCGTCGGCGGCGGCATCGCGGGCATGCTCGCCGGCGGGGCACTGCGCAAACACGGTGTGGCGCCTGCGGATTTGTGCATCGTCGAGCGGGGAGCCGACTTCGGCGGCACGTGGTACTGGAACCGCTACCCGGGCCTCGCGTGCGACACCGAAGCGTACTGCTACCTGCCTCTGCTCGAAGAGACCGGTTACGTCCCACGGGAGAAGTACGCCAGGGGGCCGGAGCTGTTGGAACATTCCCAGCGGGTTGGCCGCCACTTCGGCCTGTATGAGCGTGCCCTGTTCCAGACCCGGGTTGTCGAGGCGGCATGGGATGAGGAGCAGTTGCGCTGGATAGCGACGACCGACCGAGGCGATGTGCTTCGTGCCCGTTTTCTCTGGCTATGCGCCGGTGCCACCAATCGCCCAAAGCTTCCTGGCGCGAAGGGAATCGAGCGATTCCGCGGACATAGTTTTCACACCATGCGCTGGGATTACGGCTACACAGGCGGCGGGCCGGACGGCCACATGGTGAACCTGAAGGACAAGCGCGTCGGCGTGATCGGCACAGGGTGCACGTCGATCCAGTGTGTTCCGCCGCTCGCCGAATGGTCCAAAGAGCTCTACGTCTTCCAACGCACACCGTCGATCGTGAACATCCGGGCGAACCGGCCGACCGATCCGGATTGGGCTGCCCGGCTTGAGCCTGGCTGGCAGCGCACGCGCATGGAGAACTTCCTGAACATCCTCGATGGCGAGCCTGAGGACGAGGACTTGGTCGACGACGAATGGACACGCAACTTCCGGGAAGTCCCCCATTACGCCCCGGACATCGCACGCCGCAAACCCGCGGATGCCCGCGAGCTGGCAGACGTTCACCTGATGGACAAGGTCCGTGCTCGCATCGACTCCATCGTTCACGATCATGCCGTCGCCGAGGCACTGAAGCCTTGGTACGGCGCATTGTGTAAGCGGCCAACCTTTCACGACGAGTACCTTCAGAGCTTCAACAAACCGAACGTCACCCTGGTCGATACCCACGGGCGTGGCGTGGAGCAGATCACCGACGCCGGCGTGATCGCCAATGGCCGTGAATACCCTTTGGACGCCATCGTCTTCGCGACCGGATTCGATGTCGGTCTGGGGCTCGCCTCCAACTTGGGCTTCGAGCCCAGGGGGGTCGGCGGGATCACGTTCACCGAACGTTGGGCACGCGAATTCTCGACGCTGCACGGCATGCTGATCAGCGGCTTCCCCAACTTATTCTTCATCGGCGGAATGCAGGGCACCCTGGCGACGACGCGAACCTACGACATGTCGATCCAGACAGAGCATTGCGCGACGATCATGGAACATTGCCGGCAGCAGACGGTCGATCGAGTCGAAGTGCGCACCGACGCGGAGCGCTCATGGTTAGAGGACATGGCCCAATCGCGGGTGGACCACACGAACTACTTCCACGAATGCACACCGGGACTGTTCAATCAGGAAGGCAACGGCGAGCCCATTTGGAATTATTACTACGGGAAGGGCCCGGTCGCATACCGCCGCGTGCTGGAGCGGTGGATCTCCGAAAAGTTGACGACCGACCTCAGCTTCGGCGCAACGAGACCGACGCCATGAGTCTGGTGGCCGGGCGGGGTCCGCTCAGCGGCGATCCGGCCGGCCGGTTTTCACCCGCAACGCCCGCCGGCTTCGACATCGAGGGCTACATCGGGGTCTACATCGAGCCGCACCCGCGGCGAGTCCAGGCCATCAAGGACGGACGCCGGGTGATCGACACCGAGCGCGCGCTCATGGTGCACCGGCGCGGCCACCCGCTGAGCTACGTCTTCCCCGCCGACGAGGTGGGCGATCTGCCGACCGAACCGGAGCCGGCTGCGCCGGGCTTCGTCCGGGTGCCCTGGGCGGCGGTCGACACCTGGCTGGAGGAAGGCCGGGAACTCGTGCACTACCCGCCGAATCCGTATCACCGCGTCGACTGCCGCCCCACGCGACGGCGCCTGCGCGTCTCGGTCGACGGCATCACCCTGGTGGACACCGATGACGTGGTGATCGTCTTCGAGACCGCCCTCGAGCCGAGGCTCTACGTCGACCCGGCACACGTGCGCACCGATCTGCTGCACCGCTCGCCGACGTCCACCTACTGCAACTACAAGGGCTACGCCACCTACTGGTCGGCTGCGGTCGAGGACGTCGCCTGGACCTACGACGAGCCGCCCCCGGAAAGCCTTCCGATCGCAGGCTTCTTCAGCTTCGACGCGGCCCGTGCCGACGTCGCCGCCGAGTTGCCGGTCACTATCTAGATCTCCCCGATGACGAGAGTGCCGAAGCGCTCGATGCTGTCGAGCACGTGCGCCCGGCTGTCGCTGGGCAGACCCACCTGAACCCAGTTCACCCCGAGTGTCGCGAGCTTCTCCAGGCCGGCGAGGTAGGCGTCGGCGTTGAACTTCCGGCCGCCGGGGTTGCCGCCGTCGAAATTGCTGAAGGTGACGTCGATGGCGGAGAAGTCCCTGCCCGCCGCGTCGCAGCGTCGGCGGAGGTCGTCTATGCCGGCGCCGAGGCGCGCCTCGGAGTCGATGCTCGCGGTGCCTGCCGTCGCAGCCAGGCCCGGCGGGGCCGGGAACGGACACCAGCCGTCGCCGTAGTCGGCGACTCGCTGGCGCGCGGCCGAGGTGTTGCCGCCGATCCAGATCGGCGGGTGCGGCGCGTGGACCGGCCGGGGGTGGGCGGTGATTCCGTGAGCGGTGAAATGCTTTCCCTCAAAGGAGATGTCGTCGGTGGTCCACACCGCCCGAATCACCTGCAGGGCCTCATCGAACAGCTCCACACGCTCGGCATGGTCGACGCCCAGGGCGCTGAATTCCCGCTTGAGGTAGCCGACGCCGACCGCGAGCGTGAACCGGCCACCCGAGAGCAGATCCAGTGTGGCGCCGGATTTGGCCACCAGGAAGGGGTTCCGGTAAGGCAGCACGACGATGTTCGGGATGAGGCGGAGCGTCGTCGTCACGGCCGCGGCGAATCCCAGCGCGACAAAGGGGTCCAGGGCGTCGTGCCCGCCGCCGTCCAGCCAGCGCTGCGACGGGGCCGGGTGATCGGTGAAGCCGAAGCCGTGAAACCCCGCCGCTTCGGCCGCCGCCGCGATCGACGCGATGGCCTCACCCGTGACCAGTTCGGGGTTGTAGGGATGGACGTGCATCGGGTACGTGAACGCGAAACGCATTGCCGCCGGGCCTCAGAACCGCGAGCGAGCGTCGATCGAGGTGTCGCTGGTGCGCAGGGGCCGGATCAGCGCCTCCTGGGCAAAGGACGCCAACAGCTCGCCCTCCTCGGTGTGCACCGTGCCGCGGACGTAGGACATGCCGGCACCCACCTGGGTGCTCTCGTGGGTGTAGAGAAGCCAGCCAGCCCAGCGCACGGGTTCGTGGAAGGCGACGAAGATGCTCATCGGCGCGGTGGAGACGGTGAGGTGCGCCTGGCTGGTGCCGATACCCGGGTGCGCGCGCATGGTGGTCGAGATCCCCAGATGGCCGGTGAAGTAGGCGACGAGTGCCTTGGCGAGATCGTCGCGGGTCGGGATCGGCTCGTAGTGCAGCCACGCGTGCATCTCCGGCGGTCCCACCTCGTCGGGGCTGTTGACGTCGACGACGTCGACGATGCGCACGTGCCGCCCGACCATCGGCATCTCGCAGTGGTGGGCATCGGCGGGTGCGACCACCGCGGGCCGCGGCACATGGTGGCGGATGACGTCACCGGTCGGGACGTCGGCCAGCACGGTCACGCTCAAGCAGCGCCGGCCGTTCTGGTGCACGGCGACCACGGCGGTGGCCGTGGAGCGGCCTTCGGACACGACGTCAAGCACCAATTCGATCGGCGGGCCGACGGTCACGGCGCGAGAGAACACCGCATGCGCCGAGCGCACCGACTTGTCCGGAAACCGTGCGGCCGCAGCGACAATCGCCTGCGCGAGAACCTGGGTGCCCTCGACCACCTGACGTTCATCGCCACCGGCGATACCGGTCTCGCCGGTGAACCGGTCCTGCCCGTCGGCCCGGACGTCGAACAGGTCCAGCAGGGCCTGCACCGTCCACTGGCTCTGCTCAGATTCCGTAGCCACACCCGCTCCACCTCTCGCGCCGGCAACTGCCGGCTCAGCGTGACATTCTGGGCCCTCTTTGTAAAGCTTGGCCAGTGACGGACTGCTACTACGAACTGATCGACGCCGACGATCCGCTGGGCGAGAAGTTCGCGGCGACCGACCTGGTGCGCGGCACCTGGACGGAGACGATCCAGCATGGCGGCCCGGTGTCGGCGCTGTTGGTCCGGGCCCTCGAGCGGTGCGAACCGCGCAACGACACCCGGCTCAGCCGGGTCGTGGTCGACCTGCTCGGGCCGGTGCCGGCCGAGGGCGACCTGTGGGTCCGCCCGCAACTGCTCCGCGCCGGCAGGCAGATCGAACTGCTCAGCGCCGACATGCTGGCGCTGGGTCCCGACGGCCGGCCCCGGCCCGTTGCCCGCGCCAGCGGATGGCGGATGCAGCAGATCGATACGACATCCATCGCCACGTCCATCGCCACGTCCATCGCCACGTCCATCGCCGCCGCGGCGGGAGCGTCGCCGGCCTTTCCCCCCCTGGCGCCGGTATCCGAAGCCCGAAGCCGCAACCTGGAGAAGGACTGGGACCGCAACTACCTGCACAGCCTCGACTGGCGGTGGCTGACCGAACCGTTCACCACCGGTCCCGGGGAATCCTGGAACGCTCCGAGGGTGGATCTCGTCAGGGGCGAGGCCATGACACAGCTGGAGCGCCTGTTCGCGGTGGCCGACTGCGCCAACGGGATCGGCAGCAAACTGGACATCGCCGCATGGACCTTCCTCAACACCGATCTGGCGGTGCACGTGTTCCGGGTTCCCGACGGCGAGTGGATCGGTATCCGCGCGGAGACCAGCTACGGGCCGGACGGTATCGGAACGACGGTTGGGACGCTCTTTGACCAGCAGGGCCCGGTCGGTGCAATCCAGCAGTCGGTGCTGGTGCGCCGGCGACCCGCGGAGTCCCAGCCATGAGCCGGCCGGCCGACGCGACCGAGACCGACGCCTCGACGCGTCAGCGAATCCTCGCGGCCACCGCCGAGGTGTTGGGCCGCAACGGCAAGACCAAGCTCAGCCTGTCCGACGTCGCCACTCAGGCCGGGGTGTCTCGTCCCACGCTCTACCGCTGGTTCGCCTCCAAAGAGGATTTATTGGAGGCGTTTTCGGGTTACGAGCGGCAGATCTTCGACAGCGGTCTGATCAAGGCGACCTCAGGACTCAAAGGGGTCGACAGGGTCGACGCGGTGTTGCGGTTCGTCGTCGACTACCAGCACTCGAACTCGGGCGTCCGCATGGTCGACGTGGAGCCCGAGTACACCATTGCCCAGTTCTCGCGCGTCATCCCACAGATGCGCGAGGGGCTGCAACGGCACCTCTCCGGGCCCAACGCCGCGGAAAAGGCGGCGGCGGTGATCCGAATCGCGATATCGCACTACATCGTCCGCAGCGACGACGCTGAGGAGTTCCTCGCCCAGCTGCGGCACGCGGTCGGGATCAAGGGCGCATCGGACTAGCCTCGACAGCGGGGACAGCAAGGGCAGCGCGGACAGCAAGGGAAGGGCCACCATGACCACAGCGATGCCCGATACCACCTACGGCGACATCGACCTGAGCGCCAGATCGTTCTGGGCCGCGTCACCGGACGAACGCGACCGGGCGTTCGCGGTGCTGCGTGCGGAGAATCCGCTGCCGTGGAGCCGGCCGGCCGAATCGGACCTGCTGCCGCCCGAGTTGAACACCAAAGGTTTCTGGTCGCTGACCAAGCATGAGGACATCCGGATGGCGAGTCGGCAACCGGATATCTTCTCGTCGGCGGACGGAATCACGATGGAGGACTTCCCGCTGGAGATGCGCGAGGCGGCCCAGTCATTCATCGCGATGGACGATCCCCGCCACGCTCAGTTGCGCGGCATCACGCTGGAGGCCTTCAAACCGAAAAACATGCGCCGTCTGCAGGATTGGATCCGCGGCCATGCGCGTGACCTGGTCAGCGAGGTGGCACCCCGCGGCGAGGGCGATTTCGTCCAACTGATCTCCACGAAGTTGCCCGGGCGGATCTTCGGCAGCTTCTTCGGACTGCCGTCCGGGGAGGTGCACACCAAGACGATCGACGCCGCGCAGCGGCTACTGGGCTGGACCGACCCGGAGATCTGCGCCGGGCGCTCCGGCCTGGAGATGTTCGGAGGCGCGGTGATGGATCTGCACGAGACTGCCGCGATGCTGATCCCGGAGCGGCGCGCCCACCCGGGTGACGACCTCGTCACCTGGATGGTGCAGGCCGATTTCGACGGCAAGAAGATGACCGACGACGAGCTCAAGGCGTTTTTCGTGCTGCTGGCCGTGGCCGCCAACGACACCACCCGGCACGCCTCCGCCCAGGCGATCTACGCCTTCTCCCGGTACCCGGACCAGAGGGCGCTGCTCATCGAGGACGTGCCCGGCCGTATCGACACCGCCGTCGAGGAGGTACTGCGCTGGTCGTCGCCGCTGCTGCACATGCGCCGCACGGCGACCCAGGACGTGACGGTGCGAGGGGCGCAGATCAAGGCTGGCGACAAGGTTGTCCTCTGGTACATCTCCGGCAATCGGGACGAGGACGTCTTTGAGGATCCCTTCACGTTCGACATCCTCCGAAACCCGAACCCCCACATGGCTTTCGGCGGTGGCGGCGTCCACTTCTGTCTGGGTGCCGCTCTCGCACGGACGACGCTGCGCTCGCTGCTGGCCGAGGTGTACACCCGTATCCCGGACATTTCGGCGCCGGAGCCCAACTTCCAGCAGGCCAACTTCATCAACGGCATCAACAGCCTGCCGGCTACCTGGACCCCGGAGAAGCGCTGAACAACACTGCAGCGTTGAGGTAGCCGGTTGGATCCAGGGCTGCTTTGACGGTCCGCATAACGGCGATGTCGGCGGGTTCGCGGGACAAACCGAGGTAGGGCCGCTTGCGGCTGCCGACACCGTGCTCGGAGCTGATATTGCCCCCGTTCTGCGCGATCAGATCCATCATGGCCGCGTAGACGGACTGTTCGCGGTCGGCCGGGCAGCCCAGGACGTTGAGATGCAGGTTGCCCTCACCGATGTGGCCGAAGAGGACGGGCAGCGCCCCGGGGACGTGGGCGTGCAGCACACTGACCGCTCTCCCGGCGAAGTCGCCGACGCTCGCCAGCGGCAGCGACACGTCGAACTTCAACGGCGGCCCGTGCACGCCGAGCACGTCGGGAAGCGATTCGCGCAGCTGCCACAACCGTTGCTGCGCAGCACCATCCACGGCCACTGCGGGTTCTCCGCAGAGCTGCGCGCCATCGAGCAGGCACGCGAGCCGATCGGTCTGGTCGTGATCGGCGGCCAGTTCCACCAGCAGCAGCCAATCGCCGTCGACCGGGGCGCCGATCCCGAGATGCTCGCGGGTCAGCGCCGCGCCCCGACCGTCGATCAGCTCGAGCGCCGCGATACCGTCGGAGTCGCGGAACATCCGGGCGGTATCGACCAGCGCCTCGAGGTCGGCGAACCCGCAGACCGCCGTCACCCGGTGTGACGGGGTGGGGTGCAGGCGCAGATCCAGCGACGTGATGACCCCCAGGGTGCCCTCGGCGCCGATGAACAGCGCCGGCAGGTCGTAGCCGGTGTTGTCCCGGCGCGCCCGGCTGTGGCGGCGCACCAACGTTCCGTCCGGCAGCGCCACCTGCAGGCCGAGCACCTGCTCGCTCATGGTGCCGTAGCGGACCGTGCGCAGACCGCCGGCGTTCGTCGATGCCATGCCGCCGACGGTCGCGGTGTCGCGGGCCGCCAGGTCGACGCCGAACACCAGGCCCGCGTCGACGGCAGCCCGCTGCACCGCGGCCAGCGGGACCCCCGCGCCGGCCTCGATGCGGCGCTCGACGGTGTCCACGTCGGCGAGCCCGTCCAGCCGCTCGGTGGACAGCAGTACGTCGTCATACTCGGGAACGGTGCCGGCCACCAGCGAGGTGCGCCCGCCCTGCACGGTGACGTACGCGCCTGCGTCGCGACACATCCGCAGCACTTCGGCCACCTGCTCGGCCGAACCCGGGCGCACCAGCGCGCCGGCGCGCCCGTGGTAGCGGCCGGTCCAGTCGACGCTGCGGCCGGCCAGGACGTCCGCGTCAGTGACAACATGAGCCGACCCGACCGCACTCGCCAGGCCGTGCAGCAGGCTCGGGGTCATCGCGCCGCGTTAAAACTCTTTATGCGGCACGTCGGCAACCAGGCCTCCATCCATGACGAACTCGCTGCCGGTGGCGTAGGAGGACTCGTCGCTGGCGAGGAACACCACAAACGTCGATACCTCCCGCGACTCTCCGGGACGGCCGAGCGGAATGGTCACCAAGTCCTCGGGCAGCTTCGCGGTCATCGGGGTGCGGATGAAGCCCGGGTGGATGGAGTTCACCCGAATGTTCAACGGCGCCAGCTCCAGAGCGGCCGACTTGGCGAGGCCGCGCACCGCCCACTTGGACGCGACGTAGGGGTGCACGGCCGGGGCGCCGCGCAGCCCTTCGATCGACGACACGTTGATGATCGAGCCGCCCCCGGCCTCGGTCATCGGCTCGACGGCCACCCGCATGCCCAGAAAGGTGCCCGTCAAGTTGACGTCGATCACCTTCTGCCACTTCGCGAGGTCGAAATTCTTCAACTGCCCCAGCGCGACGATTCCGGCGTTGTTGACCAGAACGTTGAGCTTCCCGAATTCACCGGTCGCGGTGGCGACGGCGGCGTCCCACTGGTCGGGCTGGGTGACGTCGAGGTGGACGTAGCGGGCCGAGTCACCGATCTCGTCGGCCAGCGCCCTGCCCTCGTCGTCGAGGACATCGCCGATCACCACCTTGGCGCCCTCCTCCACCAACATCCGCGCGTGCGAGGCGCCCATCCCGCGGGCGCCGCCACTGATGAGCGCGACTTTCCCCGCTACTCGTCCCTCTGCTCGACTCATGCGGTCGGCGCTCCTCTCGGTGATGTGATCGGTGACGTGGCCGCCGGTTCGGGCGGCATGTACAGGCCCTTGCCCGTGACCAGAGGCAGGTCCAGCGTGGTGCGGATGCCCGGCGGCGCGGCGAGGACCGCCGGGATGGCGTTGACGATCCGCCCGGCGGCAGCGACGATCGCGGCGTGGTTGTGGTCGCCCTTGCGGCTGCTCGGGACGATGTCCACGGCGTAGGACGGCTCCCCGGTGATCTCGACGCGGTACGAGCCGCCGCCGGCCGCGGGCTGCGGCCAGTCCGGACGCAGGTCTGGCCGCAAGCGGGTGATGTGTTCGATGACGATCACCGGGTGTCCGTTGACCAGTCCGCGGATTTCGAATTGGAGCGCCGCCATGGTGCCCTTGGCGATGTGTCCCACCGCGATGTCGAAGTCGTCCGGCGCGGGCTCACGCTGATGCGACTCGGTGATCTGGTCGACCTCGACGCCGAGCCCGGCGGCGAGCTGGCGGATCGCGGTGCCCCAGGCAATGCTGAGCACACCCGGCGCCAGCAGCATCGGGGTGTCGTCCAGCGGGCGGCCGAATCCCATGTAGTGCATGACCTCCGCGCCGTCGTAGGTGGCGTAGTCGGCGATCTCCATGCAGCGTACCTGCTCGACGCGCTGGCAGGTGCCGGCCAGCGCGAACGGAATGAGGTCGTTGATGAAACCCGGGTCGACCCCCGTGATGAACAGGGTCGAATTGCCCTGCCGGGCAGCGTCTTCGACGCGTGCGATGTATTTGTCTCCCATCACGCCCCACGGGTACTGCAGCAGGCCGGGTGCGGACCCAACGACGTTGCAGCCGGCCGCCAGGATGCGCATGACATCTGCCATTGCGTCCGGCATGCGGGTGTCGCCCATAGCGCAGTAGACGACGCACTCGGGGTCGGTGGCCAGCAGCGCGTCGAGGTCCGACACCGCCGTGATGCCGGTGACTGTGTCTTTTTCAGGCCCGCCTGTGAGCGCCACCCCGCAGAGCGTTCCGGCGTCCCTGCCCACCTTGTCGGGCGTCGACACGCAGACACCGGTCAACTGATACGCGGGATTGGTGATCAGTTCGGCCAGGGCCAGGCCGCCGACGTTTCCGGTGCCGACGTGCCCGACGCGGATCGCCATGAGATCCTCCGTTCCTGCGAATCGTCCGGCACCCGACACTAGCCCACTGCACGTTTACCCCAAATGGCAGACGTGCGAGGTCCGGCCGCTCTAATCTCTTCCAGTGATGACCTACACGGTCGCCACTCCGGAGGAGTTGGCGTCCGCCGCCGCGGAGCTGGGCCATGTCGGGTCGAGGATCGGCGCCGCGGGCACCACCGCGGAGGGCCCGACCACGGGGGTCGTGGCCGCGGCCGAGGACGAGGTGTCGGCGGCGGTCGCGAACCTGTTCGGCCGCTACGGCGAGGAATACCAGGCGGTACTCGCCCGGAGCTCGCTCTTTCATGACCACTTCGCCGCGGCGTTGGCCGCCGCCGCGAACGCCTACGCGGACGTCGAAACCGCCAGCGCCGCCCTGCTCGGTGAGGCCCCGGCCGGCCGCGTCTCCGCGGCCACCGTCACGGCGTTGATCATGGGGGGCACCAGCAACCCGGTACCCGACCCACAGTACGTGCAGGACGTCTTCGCCAGGTACATCCAACCCACGCTGCCCGGCGCGATCCCGCAGGGCGTCTTCACGCCTGAGCAGTTCTGGCCCGTGACCCCCACCCTGGGCACCCTGACGTTCGGCCAATCGGTGGCACAGGGCGTGCCTCTGCTGAACACCGCGATCACCGCGACCATCAGCCCGGGGCACAACGCCGTCGTGTTCGGCTACTCCCAGAGCGCCGCGATCGCGACCGAGGAAATACGGGCCCTCATGGCGGCGGGCTCGCCCAATGCCAACCAGTTGTCCTTCGTGCTGATCGGTAATCCGAACAACCCCAACGGCGGCCTGCTGGCGCGCTTCCCCGGCTTCTACGTCCCGTTCCTGGATGTGGCGTTCAACGGGGCGACGCCGCCGAATTCCCCGTACCCGACCACCGTCTACACCCAGCAGTACGACGGCTTCGCCAACTTCCCCCAATACCCGCTCAACATCGTGTCCGACGTCAACGCGATCATGGGCGCCTCCACCGTGCACTCCGACTATCCGCTGCTGACAGCCACGCAGATCGCCGATGCTGTGCCGTTGCCGACCAACGGTGGCACTACGCACTACTACATGATCCCGACGCAGAACCTGCCTCTACTGCAACCGATCCGCAACATCCCTCTGCTCGGCCCACCGATCGCCGACCTCCTGCAGCCCGACCTACGGGTGATCGTCGACCTGGGCTATTCCGACTACGGATCGGGCCTGAGCTACGCGAACGTGCCCACCCCCGCCGGACTGTTCTCGCTGCCCAACCCCTTGACCGTCGTCCCCGCCCTGGCGGTGGGCGCGGTGCAGGGTCCGTACGGGGCCGTGGTGGGAATCGGCGTGGAGGCCGGCCTGACCTCGCCGTCGTACCTCCCCAACACCTATCCGTGGGTTCCTTCTGTCAACCCCGGACTGCACGTCTTCCTCGGCCAGCCCACCACGACCCTGCTCTCCCAGATCAGCGGGGCCGCTGGGAACGCGCTGAGCGGCATTCCCCCGATCATCAACTGACGCGCCCGCCCGCTTCGGCGCAGTCGGGTCCGAGGGGGGAATTCTCCCGGATCCGGTCGTCGCGGATCAGCCCCCGCAGCAGCGCGGTGCTGAACTCCTCGGCGATCTCGATAGCGGAGCGCCGTCCGCTCGGCCGCAACCATCGGTAGCTGCCCAGCGTCATCCCGATGTAGCCGAGCGCCACCACGTGCGAGTCACAGTCGAAGAATTCGCCGCTGGCGATCCCGCGGTCGATCAGGCCGTGCACGTGCTCGTAGACCAGCGCCTCTTTTTCCCGGACCTCGGCGACCTGCTCGGCGGTGAACCACTCCGTGATGTACGGCTGCTCCTGGAAGTACACCGCCGCCCCCTCGGGGTTGGCCGCGATCTCGGCGAGCAACCGGACGGTGTACTGGTAGAGCGCCTCGCGGGCCGTCCAGGACGGGTCGTCGTGCACGGCGGCGAGCGTGCCCTCGGCAGCCTGGCGGTAGATGTCGAACAGGATCAGCGACTTGCTCGCGTAGTAGTGGTACACCGTCGCCTTGTTCAGCCCGATCACGTCGGCGATGTCGTCCATCCGGGCGCCGTGGTAGCCACGGGCCGCGAACAGCTTGGTGGCGACGGCCAGCAACTCCTCGCGGCGCGTCGGTCCACTGTCAGCAGGCATGGTTGGCAAGTTTAAGCAGACGCGGCTGTTCCACCGACACAGATGGGACTAGACTCACGCAGAACGACATCGCGAGCTGAAGAGGTGGACCATGGATCCGAGCCCGGACTACGACGGGAGCGACGAGATCGAATTCTTCTTCCGCTACGTCCCCTGGGGTCTGCGCGGCGTCGTCGACGGCAACGGCTACCCGCCGCAGGCGTATCCACCCGTCTGATCGCGGGCGCAGAAGGGCTCTCTGCGGGGCTTCTCAGAGGGCTTTGAGCTCCTCGGCCACCCCAGTCACCGATTTCTTGGCGTCGCCGAACAGCATCGTCGTCCCCTCGCTGTAGAACAGCGGGTTGTCGATTCCGGCGAACCCGGAGTTCATCGAGCGCTTCAGGACGATCACCGACTTCGCCTTGTCCACGTTGAGGATCGGCATGCCGTAGATCGGGCTGGATGCATCGTTGCGGGCCGCCGGGTTGGTGACGTCGTTGGCGCCGATCACGATCGCGACGTCGGTGCGGGCGAACTCGTCGTTGATATCGTCCATGTCCTTCATCGCGTCGTAGTCCACCTCGGCCTCGGCCAGCAGCACGTTCATGTGCCCGGGCATACGGCCGGCCACCGGGTGGATCGCGTACTTGACCGGCACGCCGCGGGCCTCGAGCAGGGACGCCATGTCTTTGACGGCGTGCTGGGCCTGCGCCACCGCCAACCCGTAACCGGGGACGACGATCACCTGGTTGGCATAGGCCATCTGGATCGCCGCGTCGGCGGCCGACGTCGCCTTGACGTGCTTGTCGCCGCCCCCGTCGCCGCTGGGGGCCACCCCGCCGCCGCCGAAACCGCCGGCCACGATCGCCGGGATCGAACGGTTCATCGCCTTGGCCATCAGGTTGGTCAGGATCGAGCCGGAGGCACCGACGATCATGCCGGCGACGATCATCGCGGTGTTGTTCAAGGCCAGGCCGGCCGCAGCGGCCGACAGCCCGGTCATCGCGTTGAGCAGCGAGATCACCACCGGCATGTCGGCGCCGCCGATGGGCAACACGACCATCAGGCCCAACACGCCCGCAGCGGCCAGCAGCAGAAGCATCCACCACATCGACGCTCCGCCCGTGCCGGGATGCGCGTGCACGCCGACGACCACCGCAGCGGCCACCGCCGCGGCGAGCAGCAGCAGGTTGACCGGCTGCTGCGCCTTGCCGAAGCCGATCGGCGACCCGGAGATGATCTCCTGCAGCTTGCCGAACGCGATGATCGACCCCCAGAACGAGATCGACCCGATGATCGCGGCGAACAGGGACGCCACCACGATGTGGACGGTCGGCGACTCGCCGTGCTGGAAGGCCGAGAAGCCCTTGGTGTCAAGGAATTCCGCCAGGGCGATGAGGGCGACAGTTCCGCCGCCGACGCCGTTGAAGAAGGCGACCAGCTGCGGCATGGCGGTCATCTTGGTCAACCGCGCCGGGGGCACCCCGAGCGCCACGCCCACGACCAGGCCGCCGACGATCAGTAGCCACTGGTCGGTGTGGCGAATCTTGTACAGCGTGGTCGCCACCGCGATGGCCATGCCGACGGCGGCGAGCAGGTTGCCGCGCACCGCGGTCTTGGGCCCGGTGAGGCCCATCAGGCCGTAAATGAACAGCGCGAAGGAGATGATGTAGAGGATGGAGACCGCGTAGTTCATTTCGCCGCCGGCTCCTCTGTCGTCGCGGGCTCGGCCGCGGGCTCGACCGATCGAGGAGCCTTCTTCTTGCCCTTGAACATGCCCAGCATGCGGTCGGTGACGATGAAGCCGCCGATCACGTTGAGGGTGCCGAACACCACCGCGACGAACAGGATGATCTGCACCGCCAGCGACGGGTGCTCAACCTCCCCGAACACCACCAGCGCGCCCAGCACCACGATGCCGTGGATGGCGTTGGTGCCCGACATCAGCGGCGTGTGCAGCGTATTGGGCACCTTGGAGATGACCGCGAACCCAACGAACCCGGACAGCACCAGGATCGCGAGGTTGGCCAGCAACTCCCCGTACATCTCGTACATCTAGCTGTCCCCCTTTTTTGGTTCTTCCGGAATTCCCGGCCGGGTGACGCACGACGCCGCGACGACCTCGTCGTCGAAGTCCGGGGCCAGCTTGCCGTCTTTGATCAGGAGTTCCACCAGTGCGGTGATGTTCTTGCTGTAGAGCTCGCTGGCGTGCTCGGGCATGGTGGCCGGCAGATTCAGCGGCGAGGCGATCGTCACGCCGTGCTTGACGACGGTCCGTCCGGGCTCGGTGAGTTCGCAGTTGCCGCCGGTTTCGCCGGCCAAGTCCACCACCACGCTGCCGGGCTTCATGCCCTCCACCGCCGCGGCCGTCACCAGTCGCGGCGCGGGCCGGCCCGGGACCTGCGCCGTGGTGATCACGACGTCGAACCCGCTGATCGCGTTTTCCAGGGCTTTCTGTTGCTGTGCCCGTTCCTCGTCGGTGAGCTCGCGGGCGTAGCCGCCCTCACCGGACGCGGTGATCGACTCGGAGCGGCCGGTGTCCAGCCATTGCGCACCCACCGACCGCACCTGGTCGGCGACCTCCGGGCGGACGTCGTAGCCGGAGGTCCGCCCGCCCAGGCGCTTGGCCGTCGCCAGCGCCTGCAGCCCGGCCACGCCGACGCCGAGCACCAAGACGCTGGCGGGCTTCACCGTCCCGGCCGCCGTCGTGAGCATCGGAAAGAAGCGGGTCGACTCCGACGCCGCCAGCAGGACGGCCTTGTAGCCGGACACGTTGGCCTGCGAGGACAGCGCGTCCATCACCTGGGCGCGCGAGATCCGCGGAATGGCCTCCAGCGCGAAGGCCTGCACCCCGGCTTCGGTCAGCGCGCCGATCGAGTTGTCGGCGTTGCGCGGCGCCAGGAATCCGATCAGCGTCTGCCCGCGGCGCAGCTTGCCGACTTCGACGGCCGTCGGCGGCGCCACCTTGACCACGACGTCGGCGGCCCAGGCATCCCCGATGCTGGCACCGGCTGCGGTGTAGAGCGCGTCGGGCAGCAGCGCGCCGTCGCCCGCACCCGACTCGACCACCACCGCCACCCCGCTGGAGACCAGCGAGGCCACCGCCTTCGGCACGAGTGCCACACGGCGCTCGTCGGCCCCCGACTCGGCGACCACACCCACCGTCGTCTGCGCATCTGTCATGGCGCGTACATCTACTTTCCCTGACTTTCCCGTGAGATCCCTGTGCCCGGCTACCTTAACGCGAGCCGGATGCCGCGCCGGACGGGCCGCGACACGTCGCCGTCTGCAACCGGAAACCAGCCGTTTCCGACCGTGCCCTATCGTGACGGGCATGGACTTCGCGATGTCGACCAAAGCCAGCGACTACCACGCCCGACTGACCGATTTCATGACCGGGCACGTCTTCGGAGCCGAGGCCGATTACGAGAAATACCGCCTCGATGCCGGGCACGACGACCACACCGTGCCGCCGATCATGGAGAAACTCAAGATCGAGGCCAAAGAGCGCGGCCTGTGGAACCTGTTCCTGCCGGCGGAGTCCGGCTTGACCAACCTCGAGTACTCGCCGCTGGCCGAGATCACGGGCTGGAGCATGGAGATCGCTCCCGAAGCGCTCAACTGTTCGGCACCCGACACCGGCAACATGGAGACCCTGCACCTGTTCGCCACCGACGCCCAGCGCACGCAGTGGTTGGACCCGTTGCTCAACGGCGAGATCCGCAGCGCCTTCTCGATGACCGAACCGGCCGTCGCGAGCAGCGACGCCCGCAACATCGAGACCTCGATCGTGCGCGACGGCGGCGACTACGTCATCAACGGCCGCAAGTGGTGGACCTCCGGAGCTGCGGACCCGCGCTGCGCGATCCTGATCGTGATGGGCCGCACCAACCCCGAAGCGGCTTCCCACCAGCAGCAGTCGATGGTGCTGGTGCCGACGGACACCCCCGGGGTGACGATCGTGCGCTCGATTCCGGTGTTCGGCTACCAGGACCAGCACGGCCACTGCGAGGTGATCTACGACAACGTCCGCGTGCCGGTCACCAACCTGCTCGGCGAGGAGGGCGGCGGCTTCGCTATCGCGCAGGCGCGCTTGGGACCGGGCCGCATCCACCACTGCATGCGCGCGCTCGGCGCCTCGGAGCGGGCTCTGGCCCTCATGGTGGACCGGGTGCAGAAGCGGGTCGCCTTCGGTCGTCCGCTGGCCGAGCAGGGTGTGGTGCGGGAGGCGATCGCCAAGTCCCGCAACGAGATCGACCAGGCCCGGCTGCTGTGCGAGAAGGCGGCCTGGACTATCGACCAGCACGGCAACAGGGCTGCCCACCTGCTGGTGTCGCAGATCAAGGCGGTGGCCCCCCGCGTCGCGTGCGAGGTGATCGACCGCGCCATTCAGGTGCACGGTGGCGCCGGCGTCAGCGACGATTTCCCGCTGGCCCGGCTCTACAGCTGGCATCGC
This sequence comes from uncultured Mycobacterium sp., assembly GCA_964653535.1. Taxonomy (GTDB): domain Bacteria; phylum Actinomycetota; class Actinomycetes; order Mycobacteriales; family Mycobacteriaceae; genus Mycobacterium. The sequence goes on from CAZZHX010000004.1 coordinate 40,937, forward strand.
GCGATGCGGATCTTCGATGGGCCCGACGAGGTGCACATGCGGACCGTCGCCCGCGCCGAGCTCGGTCGGGAGAAGTCCGCACTCGCCGCGGCGGTCACCTGACATGGCGACGACTCTGCGGCACTTGCCCGGCGCATGGAACTTCCGCGACGTCGCCGACGGCGTCAGCGCGTTGCGCCCGGGGCGGCTGTTCCGGTCCAGCGAACTGAGCCTGCTCGACGACGACGGCCGTGACACACTGCGCCGGTTGGGCGTGACCGACGTCGTCGACCTGCGCGCCGCCCGGGAGGTCGCCCGCCGGGGGCCGGGGCGGGTGCCCGACGGCGTCGACATTCACCTCCGACACTTTCCCGACCTGTCCGACCAGGACGGCCAAGAGGGCTCGGCCGAACCCGAGGACGGCGCGGCGCCCCACGAACGTGCGTTTGCGCAACTGCTGACCGACAGTGACACCGACGGGTCGACCGAATCCATCGACGAGACCGCCGCCCAACACATGATCAACGAGTACCGGCAATTCCCGACGCGAAACGGCGCTCAACGTGCCGTGCGCCACGTGATCACGCTGCTGGCCGGCGGGCGCCCGGTGCTCGCGCACTGCTTCGCGGGCAAGGACCGCACCGGTTTCGTGGTGGCGACGGTACTCGAGGCGATCGGTATCGACCGCGACACCATCGTCGCCGATTACCTGCGCAGCAACGAGGCCCTGCCGGAGTTGCGGGAGCGGATCGTGCAGATGATCCGCGAGCGCTCCGACACCGAACTCACTCCGGAGGTCGAGACCTTCACCAAGGCCCGGCTGTCCGAGGCGGTGCTCGGCGTTCGGGAGGACTACCTGGCGACCGCCCGCCGGACGATCGACGACGAATTCGGGTCGCTGGAGAACTACCTGCGCGACGCGGACGTCACCGCGGCCGACCTTGACGGGCTGCGCAGCGCGCTGCTGGGCTGACCGGGCCGGGCCGGAAAGGGGAGGTCTTCTGCTTTACACTCCCCGCTCCCGGCCTTACACTGCACATTCCCGTGTTGCGGGGCGAACAAACCTCAGGAAGATGTGGCGATGACCGACCTGACCACCCAGCCCGAGTTCATGTCAGCGGTCGCCACCAGCATCGACGAGATCGGGTCGTCGATCAGTTCTGCGAATGCGGCCGCCGTGGTCCCGACGTCGACGTTGTTGGCACCCGCCGCCGACCAGGTGTCGTCGGCCATCACCCGGCTCTTCAACTCCCACGGCCAGCAGTACCAGATGATCGCCGCCCAGGCCGCGGAGTTCCACGGCGCGTTCGCGCAGTCCGTCGCCGCCGCCGGGGCCGCCTACTCGGCGGCCGAGGACGCCGCCCAGGCGCTGCTCGGTGCCGGCACCGCCGCCCCGGCAGCCACAGTCGCGCTGGTCATGGGCGGCAGCGGAAACCCGCTACCCAATCAGACCTTCGTCGACGGCGTCCTCAACTGGGCGACCCGCAGCGGCTACACGTGGAACACCGCCCAGGCGGTGTTCACGCCCGAAAACCTCTACCCACTCACCGGCACCAAGACCCTGCCGCTGAGCACGTCGGTCAGCGAAGGGGTTCAGATGCTCGACGCGGCGATCTCACAGCAGATCGGCGCGGGTAACAGCGTTCTGGTGCAAGGGTATTCGCAGAGTTCCATCGTCGCGTCACTGGAAATGCAGAACCTCGCGGCGGCGGGAAACCCCTACAGCACCAGCCAGCTGGCCTTCAACCTGCTGGGCGATCCGATGAACCCCAACGGGGGTCTGCTCGCGCGCTTCCCGGGCCTGTCCTTCCCGAGCCTCGGCCTGGACTTCTACGGCGCAACCCCCGCGAACACGCCTTACCGGACCGCCATCTACTCGCTCGAATACGACGGATTCGCCGACTTCCCGAAGTACCCGGGCAACTTCCTGGCCGACGCCAACGCGGTCGCCGGAATCGTGTTCGTGCACCCGAACTACCCGCACCTGGATCCCGCGGCGCTTCCCCCCGGCTATACGATCGTCGAACTGCCGACCTCCCCCGGCTACACCGGCGCGACCACCTACTACATGATCACCGGTCCGAACCTGCCGCTCGTCGAACCAATACGCCTCATCCCGGTGATCGGACCCGCTTTCGCCGACCTGCTCCAGGGCCCCCTGACACCCCTGGTGAACTACGGCTACGGCAACCCCAACTACGGCTACACCACCGGGGTCGAAAGCGGTCCCCTCTACGGCACCCACACCAATTACGCCAACGTGCCCACGCCGTTCTCTGTGTTCCCGCCCGCCAGCGCCACCCTCGCCCTGGGCCCCGCCCTGGCCACCGGCACCCAGCAAGGCGTCACCGCGTTCATCAAGGACCTCGGCCAACTCAGCACCCCCTCGCTGGCCGGCATGTCGATGAGTTCGGGTGGCGGCGCGTCGCTCGGCGCACTCAGCCTGCCCACGACGCTACCGACACTGCCGCCGATCACGCCGACCAGCATCATCCACGGCATCCAGGCGCTGGAGACGGCGAACACCAACGTCGTCCGCGCCCTCAGCGGCGCGGCCTCGACGGCCTATTCGCTGCTGCTTCCGACGGCAGACATCATCAACACCGTTGTCATCTCCATCCCGTCCTACGACGTCAACCTCTTCCTCAGCGGGATCGACATGGCGATCGGCGGAGACCCCACCGGCGGACTCACTTACGCGATCGCCGCCCCGATCGCCGCAGACATCGGGTTGGTCACGGTGGCCGGAGGTATCGAGGGCCTGGTCCTGTTGGGAGGGGTGGCGGATATCGTCAAGGAACTCGCAACCATCTAAATTCAAGATCTTCCGGCGTTAATGCTGGAAAACGCTGCGCACACGCTCACGGTCCCTCTAAGCTCGACTCGGACC
>CAZZHX010000005.1:0-4225 GCA_964653535.1 uncultured Mycobacterium sp.
CCGCCCAACGCCGGCAGAGACTTGGGCACCGCGGCCGCGGCCGACGCCGGGCCCGAGAGCGCCCCCGACGATTTGGCGATCTGGGTGAAGAAGTTGCCGATACCGATACTGAAGTAGGGCAGACCCTCGGTGTTGTAGAAGAAACCGGCATAGGGGGTGTAGCCGGCGAGAATATCCGCGAGGTTTTTTGGCAACTCTTTCTGCGCGGTGAGCAGGTACCAGATTTCGGTGGCCCGCGGATAGGTCGACGCGGTCGACGCTGCCGGTGACGCCAGCGAGGCCAGCGAACCTTGGATCTTTGTCATGTATCCCTGCAGGGTCTGCTGCACCGAGCCGGCTGGGTTGGACTGTGCCGCCGCGACCGCGGTGCCCTGCTCAGCCGTCGCGGCGGGGCTGACGATGCTGGGCGCGCTGGTGTACGGCGTCACCTTGGTCGCGATCGCGGATTGACCCGCGTAGCTGTAGAGCGCCGCAGCGTTTTGCGCCCAGAATTCGCTGTATTGGGCCTCCAACTGCGCGATGACCCCGTTGTTCAGGCCCAGCACGTTGGTCTGCTGGGCCTGGACCAATTCCATGCGGTTGGCCGCGATCAACGGCGGCGGCACCACCTCGCGAAGCACATTCTCGAAGTGCGCCGCGGCCGACTGTGCCTGGACGGCGGCCTGCTCGACCTGCGTGGCCGTGGTCGTCATCCAGGTGATGTACGGCTGCACCGAGGCCGCCATCGACGCCGACGCCGGCCCCAGCCACTCCTCGCCGGTCAGCGTGGTGACCACCTTGTCGTAGCCCAGCGCGGCCGAGTTCAACTCTGCGGCGAGACCATTCCACGCCGACGCCGCCGCCATCATCGACGACGAACCCGGACCGGAGTAGATCAGCCCGGACGACACCTCCGGAGGCAACGAACCCAAATCGACCATCATCGACCTCCTAGCCGGCCGAGGCCGCGTTGGCCGCCTCAGTGGCGGCGTACGAACCCGAGCTCACGCCCAGGGTGTTGACGAACATCTCGTGGATCGCCGCCGCCTGAGCGCTCACGGCCTGATACATCTGGGCGTGCGCGGCGAATTGTGCTGCGGTCAGCGCCGACACCTCGTCGGCAGCCGCGGGAACGACCCCCGTCGTCGGGGCCGCCGCCCCGGCGTTCTGCGCGCTGAGCGACGAGCCGATGGCCTGCAACGCGCCAGCTGCCGCCGCCAACGCTTCCGGCTGTGTAGTCACGAACGACATGTGATTTCCTCCCTGGATGAGTTTACGGCTCTACCCGGCCGACGGTGGTCGGGCCAGGACGCTGTGTTTGAACCCGTATTTGTTGGTGTAGCCATACCCTGCGGCGCGCCGGCCAGCCAGCCCGGCGGGAATGCCGCGCAGCAGGGTATTACCGGGTCCGCCGCCGGATCCGCCCGCAGTTCCCGCCCCGGCTCCGATCGGGATGGGGGTGTCCTCCATCACGGCGCTGGCCAACGTTACCTCCGCCTGCGTGGTAGGGCTGGCCCAGCTGGACGGTACGGACATCATTCCGACCTTGCCGGCCGACCCCGCACTGACCAGCATCGGCCCGCCCGTGTTTCCGCTCACGGCGCCAGCAGTGCCAATGCCGCCTAAGTGCAGCCCGGCAAACTGCGGCGTCGGGAACCATGCACCACCCGAACCGGACGTAGTTCCGATGCCATTGAATGTTTGCTGGGCGATGGAAATACAGAAGTTCGTGACTCCGACCCCAAAATACGCCTGCAGGGTTTGCTTGATGATCGCGGTGTAGTCAGCGGGCCTGATGGGACCCCACCACGGGTTGGCCGGCGTCGGCAATCCGTAGAGGAGGAAGTCGTGGATCGTGTTGTAGAGCACGCCCTGGTAGGCAGCAGCCGCCACGGGTGGGCTGGCGAGCTGCTGCAGGGCCGCAGGTGCGGTGAGGGGCGACAGCAGTTGAGACGCCGCCGCGGCGTTCTGCCCCGCGTTACCGGTCGGCGTGGCGGCGGCTTGGGCTATGGCTGCGAATTGACTGGCCTCGCCGTCCGGAGTGGTGGTGTTCGGCGGCGCCTGGTACGGAGTCAACTGTGCGGCAGCCGTCGAGGTGGCGGCGTAGGTGTACATGGCGACGGCGTCCTGCGCCCACATCTGCAAATACTGGGCTTCGGTGAGCGCGATCGCTGGTGTGTTCTGCCCGAAGAAGTTCGTCGCGATCAGGGTCATCAACGTCACCCGATTGGCCGCGACCGCCGGTGGCGGTACCGTCGCCGCGATCGCGACCTCGAATGCGGCCGCGGCCACCCGGGCCTGTGTGGCCGCTTCCTCCGCCTGGCTGGCCGCTGTGCTGATCCAACTCAGATAGGGGATGACCGCGGACACCATGGCCGCCGATGACGGCCCCACCCAGGGCCCGCTGGTCAGCTCGTCGAGCACCGAGTTGTAGCCGCTGGACGCGACGGCCAATTCGGCGGCGACCGAGTCCCATGCCGACGCCGCCACCATCATCGACTCAGAACCCGGGCCCGCGTACATGCGCCCGGAATTGATCTCGGGCGGCAACGCCCCGAAGTCAAGCATCTGCACCTCCCGACACTGGTCGAGAATCCTCACCCCAGGAAAGCTGACTCTGCGTCAAGTCCCTCGTTCCTGCTTTCTCCGAGCGTACCGACCAGTCGTGGTGATGCCGTTGTCAGAAACTAAGCGCTGAAAGGATTTACCAGCTTGGCTGGTCGGTAGAGAGACTAACTCGCCCTCTCTGGATCATCTGACACCAATCACCGCTTGTTCATTGCCCGAAAGACAATATTCAATTACCACCAGCGACTGTTGATCTCGATAAATCCCCCGTTAACTTAGGATTCACATTCTGATTGACTGGTTGACATTCTGATTCATTGTTGACTCGGCACGAGACGATCGTCTCTAACTCGCAGGAAAGTGCAGTAAAGTTCCCAGCTGATTCCCAGGTAATCTCGGGTGCCCCTCGGCGAAACTCCTCGCCAGCTCCCCGCTAGTCCTCGTCGAGGATCAGCGCCATCTCCGGGCAGGAGGCCACACCATCGCGCGTCAGCTCCGCATCCTCCGGTCGAACCTCGTGCTCTTCGAGCACTGAGTAGCCCGAGTCATCGATCGGAAAGAGGTCGGGGTCGACGGCGTAACACTGGGCGTGACCCACACACTTGGACGTGTCGAGACGAACCCTCACCGGTCTCCTTCACACTGGGGATTGCACGCGGACGACAGAATCTAGCCGGTGATTACAGTGTAGAAGGCCATCATCGGCCTAGCGGCCCGGAGATCGGAGCGCATGAGCACTCTCGGGGAAAGCGAGCCGGGCTCGTTCCACCTACCGCGGCTCGAATACTCGACGTTGCCGATGAGCGCCGACCGCGGCGTCGGGTGGAAGGCGTTGCGGGACGCCGGACCGGTGGTGTTCATGAACGGCCACTACTACCTCACTCGCCGCGAGGATGTCCTTGCGGCCCTGAGTAACACGAAGGTGTTCTCCGCACGGCTGGCGCTGCAGCCGCCCGGCAGTCCGTTCCCGGTGGTGCCGCTCGGATTCGACCCGCCCGAGCACACCCGTTATCGCAAAATCCTGCAGCCGTACTTCAGCCCGCAGGGGCTGAGTAAGTCCCGGCCCGTGCTGCAGCGTCACGCCGCCGAGATGATCGCCGAACTCGCCGGCCGGGGCAGTTGCGAGGCGATGGCGGATTTCGCCAAGCGCTACCCGTTCCGGGTCTTTCTCGACCTCTACGGCTTCCCTTCAGGGGACCTCGACCAGATCATCGCCTGGAAAGACGCAATCGTCGCCGACAAGCCGTACATGCCCGCGGAAGATCTTCAGCAGGGTCAGAAGCTGCTGGAATATCTCGTCGAGGCGATCGAGCAGCGCCGGCGGCAGCCGGGCTCCGACATGTTGTCACTCATCATGAACGGTGAGGGCGACTTCAGCGACCTCGAGTTACTGGGCATGAGCCAGCTGTTGATCCTTGCGGGCCTGGACACGGTGGCCGCCGCGATCGGGTTCTCACTTTTCGAGTTGGCGCGCAGACCGGATCTGCGCGTCGCGCTTCGCGGCAACCCCAGGCAAACCAGGGTTTTCATCGAGGAAATCGTCCGACTGCAACCGTCGGCCCCCGTCGCGCCCGAACGCGTCGCGGTGATCACTGCGGCGGTCAACAAGTTCCTGACCTCCACCACGAACTGGCTGTCCGCGTTGCCCGTCGTCCCGGTCACCGACTTCCTCCAGGGG
>CAZZHX010000005.1:4235-18012 GCA_964653535.1 uncultured Mycobacterium sp.
GGCGGCATGACCCTCCCCCCGGGCACTCCGGTGCGACTATGCATGGCCGCCATCAATCGGGACGGCAGCGACGCGGTGTCGACCGACGAACTGGTCATGGACGGAAAAGTGCACCGGCACTGGGGATTCGGCGGCGGCCCGCACCGCTGCCTCGGCTCGCACCTCGCACGCATCGAACTCACCATCGTGGTCGCCGAATGGCTCCGGCACATCCCCGACTTCGACCTACCCCCCGGGTACCGCCCCGACATCAAGTTCCCGTCAAAGACATTCGCCCTCAGGGAATTGCCGCTGAGTTGGGCCTGAGTGACCCGCTACTTGCGGAACTCGGTCGCCGCCACCTGCACGAAAACTCCGGTGTCCTCGGCCATCAGCAGGCCACGGCCCTTAGGCAGCGGGCCGCCCTTCATCTTGCCGCGGATGAAGCCCTCGTCGGGGTCGGCGTCCATGACCAGAAGCGGCGCGTTCGCCTGGTGCAGCGCGCGCATCATGGGGTCGCTGCCCGCCGACGACCAGCCGCCGAAGGTGCGGGTGACGATGACGTGCAGGCCGACGTCGGCCGCCCGGTTCACCCAGGCGGCGGCCTTGTGTAGCGGAGAGTCGAACCCCGCCGGCAACTGCTGGACGTCGTCGACGATCAGGAATACCTCCGGCCCGCTCCACCACGACCGCGACAGCAACTCCTCCGCCGATAGGCCCGGCGGGGGTTCGCGGCCGGCCAGAACGGCGGCCAGATCGGTCATCATCGCGTTGACGCCGTCGAGGTTGTACGCGAAGTTCTCCACGTATTCCGAGCCGAGCGCGGTCAGCAGCTGGCGGCGCGGGTCCACCAGCCAGACCTGCGCCGACCGTTGGTCTGTGGGTGGCGCACTGGTGGAGCCTGGCGCGTAGAGCCGCCCGATCTCGGCCATGATGGTGGCCACCGTCGTCGTCTTCCCGCATTCGCGTCGGCCCGTCACGATCAGATGCGAATTCTCGGCGAAGTTGAGGTAGACCGGCGCCAGGTCCAACTCGGAAATCGCCCAGGCGATTCCGCCCGCGCCGACACCCAGGCGCGTGTCTTGGGCGGCGAGCTCGCGCACCTGCTGCAGCCCGAAAATGGCCGGCAGCCGGCGTACGGGCGGCGCTTGGGTGCCCGCGAGCTGGTTGACCGCCTCGACGACACTGTCGGAGACGAAAACGTGGTCCTGCGTGCTGGCCAGCGAGGGCCGGGCCACCAAGGTGTGCAGGCCGGCCTGCGGGTCGGAGTCGAGGCGGACGTAATTGACCGCGACCATGCCGCGGCCCGGCTTGACCGGAACCTCCTTGGCGAACCGCGAGCGCACCAGCTTGGCGTCTTCGACGGCGGCCAGCCGCAATTCGACCCGGGAGCCGAAGCCGCTCCGCACCTGCGGCCGCAGCTCCGATTCGCGATCGGCGGTGACGACCACGTGCACACCGAACGACGGCCCCTGGTTGATGATCACGTTGATCTGCTCGATGAGGACCTCGTTCTCCTCGGCCAACGCCCTGTAGTTGTCGACCACCAGGAAGACGTCGCCGAATCCGTCATTGGGCACCGAGCCGGGCTCGCCGCCGAACTTGCGGCGCCGGAACACCTCCATCGAGGCGATCTCGGACTCAAGGAAGGTGAACTTGCGCTGGCGCACGAGCGCCAGCAGCTCGGCGACCGTGCGGCGCACCCCGTATGGGTCGGTGGGGCCCACCACTTCGCCGACGTGGGGCAACCGTGCCACGGTGGTCAGGGCTGTCCCGCTGTAGGCAAGGCAGTAGAACTGGACCTGCTCCGGGGTGTGGGTGAGCGCGGCCGAACAGATCAGCGTCTGCAAGGCCGTGGTCTTGCCCGACCCGCCGGCACCCAGGATCAGCACATTCGAGCCGGGACCCGAGGCGTCGACCGTCCACGGCGGCTGGTCGTGCTTGAAGGGGCGGTCGATGACGCCGATCGGCAGCACCAGATCCCGGGCGGTGCCGTAGTCCTCCTGCCACGGGCGGCCGAGGAAACGGTTCACCAATTCGTCGATCGGCACGGGCTTGGTCAGCGGCGGCTGCCACAACCGATAGGGCTCGAAGTCGATCCTGCGCAGCTGGTCGATGATCACGGTGCCAACCTTCGGCACCCTGAACCCGACATCCCCGTCCCCGTCCTCCTCGGCCGCAGGGGACCCGGCGTCCACCCGTCGACCGTTGCCGTTGCCGTTGCCGTTGCCGACAATGCCGGCGACCGCGGGGGGGACAACGCCTGCTTCCTGAACGCTGACCTCGAGCGGGGTGAACGAGTTGGTGAACAGCTGCGGTCGGACGTAGTCGATGCTGTGCGACAGTACGGGCGCTTCCTCACCGTCGACGGTGATCCCCCGCGGGGTGAAGTCCCGCCACAGGAACTCGGCCTGGAACCGGATGACGTCTTCGAGGCTCTTCCGGAAGTATCCGAGACCGGCCTGCGCCGGCAGGTTGACCGCGTTGGGGACGCCCGCCGCCTGTGCTGCGCCGGCGGTGCGCGCTTTCAGCACCAACCGGTAGCCCATGTTCTCCATGAGCTTCTCGGCGCGGCTCTCGATCGTCTGCGACGCCATCATCAGGTGGATCCAGTAGGCGCGGCCCTGGCGACCGATCGAGTCCAGCACGTCGACCGCCGTCGGCATGATGCGGAACCATTCGTAGAACTCGTCGATCACGACCACGAGCATCGGCAGTGCCGGCATGTCCTGGCCCCGCGCCCGCATCCGCCCTCGCACCGCGTTGTACTCCTTGGCGTCATCGACTCCGGCGCTGTCGCAGATGGCCTTGCGGCGGGCGATCTCGCCCCACAGGGCGTCCAGGAACCGCTCCATCAGCGCCTGGTCCTCTTCCAGGTCGGTGATGATGCGCGACACGTGCGGCACCCCGGCGAAGGGCTTGACTGCCGACCCGCCCTTGAGGTCGGCCAGCACGAACTGCAGCTCCTCGGGCGGGTGGCCGAGGAGCAGGGACTCGATCACCGTGCGCACCAGCGTCGACTTGCCCGAACCCGTGGTGCCGGACATGACCCCGTGCGGGCCGTCGCCGCCCTCGTCGAGCGACTTCATGTCCAGGAAGAGCAGTTCCCCGTTGTCTGAGCGGTTACCGAACGGGACCCGCAACCGCGACCGCCCCATGGCGTCGACGCGACTGCTCCACAGCGCGTCGAAGTCGATGTCCTCTGGATCGTCGACGCCGTAGTACGTCAAGATGTCACGGGCGCCGATGTGCGCTACCCGCTGGCCGATCTCCTCGTACGCCTCGGCCAGCCGCCAGCGTGCCAGCCTCTGTGCGAACTCCTCGGCCTCCGCGGCGTGCAGGTGGTCGGTGAGTGCGAAGAACCACGCCTGCTCGTCGATCACCATCCAGGTGTCGCGATCGCGGGGCAGCGCGTCGATCACGCCTCGATCGTTGAACCGCAGCGTGCGCTCCGGGAGCGACGACCACATCGAACCGCCGGTGATGTCGAAGAACGTCACGCCGTCGATGCCCTCGGCGCTGATCACGAACTCCCATTGGGGGTCGTTGATGTCGGCGATGATCAGGGTGTGCGGTGTCGGCGTCTGGGCCGCCGAGCTGGCGTGTCGGGGGGTGAAAGACCCGCGGCCGGCGAACAATTCGGCCTGCTCCCCGGCGAAGTCGAGCACTGAGGAGTAGACCATCCGCGCGTTGCCGGCTGCGTCCTGGCGCCGTTGGTCGCCGAAGTGCGGAATCCACTTCACCCAGTCCCACTCGTCGGTGTCCGACGTGACGACCACCATCTGCATGTGGTCGGGCCCGTGCGAAAACGCCAGTTGGCAGATGATGGCCCGCATCAGCCCCAGCACCTGCTCGCGGTCGCCCACCAGGGAGTACCACGGTTCGACCATCACAGAGATCATCTTGGGCAGGTTGTAGACCACGCTCTGGTAACGACCGAACTCCTGCAGCGCTTTGCCGGTCACCGGCTCCAGTTCGATGTCGGTCGGCATGTTCTGGGGCTCACCCCAAGTCACCTCTGGGCGGGTCATTCCCACTCCGACGCGGACGACACCGAAGTTGAGGTCTTTGCCGTCGGGCTTGCGTTCCCACATCCGCGGCGATCCCACCGCGGCGGCCAATGTGTCGGGCGCCGGGTGGTACCACCGATAGTTGGTGTCCATGCTGTCGGCCGACTCGTTCGCAGTCTCGCGGAGCATGTCCAGCATCAGCATGAACTGCGCGCGCATGGCGTCGAGCTTCGGCCGGCTCATCTGCTGCGCGCCGCCGCCGGCCCGGCCGAACATCATCATCATCATCCCGCCCATCATGAAGATGGGCATGATCGAGCCGACGCCGCCGAACACGTGGGACCCGCTGGCGAAGGTCATGGCGACCATGCCGCCCAGCATGCCGATCACCACGACGCCCACCACCACGATCCACCACGGCTTACCCTCCGGCGGCGGGATGCTCAGCGGTGTCGGCAGGACGATGTTCTCCGGCTTGATGACCGGGGGCTTCTCCGGTGTCGGCCGCGCGAACCCACGTTTCATCTCGGAACCGCCAACTCTGCAGGGGACATATCCATCGGTAGGGTGTCATGTTCGACCAGGGCGTCCGCCCGGGACAGCGTCGGCCCCTGCGGCAAGAGCCGCATGGCAACCCAGGGCGCCACACTCGGCGCGGCCTTCAAGCCCAACGCCTCGCGCGCATCCTTGCTGTCGTCCACGCCGAAGCGAGCGCCCTCGGCGGACAGCCACCACAGGGACTCCGTGGTAGTCGCACCCGGGTGGTTTCCTGTGACCGCCACGAAATTCGCGAAGTCCGGGCCGAAATAGACCTGGTCGGCTTCCCGGCCGGTTCTGTCTGCCTTCACCAGGGACACCACCTTGTTCATGTCTTTCTTCGCGATCGGGATGGTCGGCCCGGACACGACCTGGACGCGGGCGCGGTTTTCGCCCGCGGTCTTCTGCCACCACCAGCAGGTGGCCGGTTTCTCGCGGATGTCCATGACGTTCAACGGGGTGTCCGGATAGGAGGACAGGTCCAGTTTCTTGACCACCGGCATCTTCGCCAACGCCGACGGTTCCACGGTCACCGGCTTGGTGCTGCCCGGGCCGGAGTTCTGCAGAATCTGCGCCACCAGGGGAGGCAGTGTCTGGACGCCGTCGGTCAGCACCAGCGAATCCTGCTGCGGTCCGCTCACCTGCGGCGTGACGATCACCGTGCCCACCGGGCCGGGTGCTCCGGGAAACGCCGCGGGAGCACCCGCGTTCGGGATCTCCGGGACCGCCAGTTCGGGACCCACCGGCAGCGCGTCGAACAGGGCCCGGCTCATCGGCTTCGCCGTGCCGACCTGCTCCGGTGTCAGACCGAGCGGCAACAACACCGATCGGTTCGTTGAGTCGATGCGCGATCGACGTCCCTGCCGGATCACCCAGGGTTCTCCGACGTAGCTCAGGACCACGGCGTCCGAACCATTGAGCACCTGCCGGTGGTTGCTGAGGTCGGGCGTGCCGTCGATCACGGTCACCGTCACGCCCGATGCCCCGCCCACCCCGCCAGGGCTGGTCACGGTGTCGCACACCAGCCACGACGAAGCGGTGGGGCTCTTGGGCTCGAAATTCGAGGGTGCACCCGGGATGCCGACCAGGGGTCCTCGCGGCATGCTGGCGATCTGGCTGCCCCGAACCAGATGCGGGTTATCCGGACGGCCGGTGATCAGCCGCGCCGAAGCCAGGTTGAGCGCAGGGTAGAGCTTCTCGCCCACGCGGACATACAGCGCACCGGAGTCCCGGTCGGCGATGATCGGCGATTCGTTGACCTGGCCAGACGGGCTGAGAACCGAGGCAAGCAGCGCACCCAGGCAACCCACTAGGCCCGCGGAGATGGACGCGATCACCGCCAGCGTCTGCCGGCGTCCGGGCTCGATCTCCATGCGGACGCGCCAACGCGTCAAAGCCATCGACGTCCGGCGGGCCAGGAACTGGTAGCCCGTCACCTGTGTACGCGTCGACAGGCCCAGGCCGTAACCCGAACCGCGCCCGCCGCGACTCTCTTCCGCCACGTTTTCTCACCATCCGGTCAGCGACGTCTAGAAATCGACAAAAATACGTACCCCGATCCGCCACGCTACGGGTCACCCCCCGATCGGACCGGCCGGTTCCATCGTAGCGGCGAATGGGCGGCCCGTCCTGGGCAACGTCCCGAAGGTCCCACCACCCGGCGAACCCTGCAAGATGAGGGTCATGACCGAGCTCGCGGCCTCATTGGCCGAACTGGCACGCCGGTACGGCATCGCCACCGAGTTCGACGACTGGACCGGCCGCCGGGTGGCGATCCCCGAGACAACCATCGTCGCCGTTCTCGGCGCCCTCGGCATCGCCGCCGGCGCGGAGGGCGACCGCAATGATGCGCTCGCGGCGCAGGCGCGGGCGCACTGGGCGCGTGGCCTACCGGCGACCGTGGTCGGGCGCACAGGCGCGCCGACGACGTTCTGGGCACATGTTCCGCATGGCGCTCCCGCGGAGGTGTGGCTGACGCTCGAGGACGGCACCCGCAGCGGCGGGCTGCATCAGGTCGATAACTTCACTCCCCCGTTCGATCTGGATGGGGGCCTCGTCGGCGAGGCCAGCTTCGTGGTGCACGCCGGTCTTCCGGTGGGATACCACCGGCTGCAGCTACGTTCCGGCGACACGTACACGAGCACCGCGTTGATCATGGCTCCGGACTGGCTGGGACTGCCCGCGCGGCTCGGCGCCCGCCGCTCCTGGGGCCTGGCCACTCAGCTCTACAGCGTGAGGTCTGCGCGGTCGTGGGGCGTCGGCGACCTCACCGACCTGACGGACCTCGCGGTGTGGTCGGCCTCCCGCCACGGTGCTGACTTCCTGTTGGTCAACCCGCTGCACGCGGCGGCGCCCCCGGGCCCGACGGCGCCCATGGAGCCCTCGCCGTATCTGCCCACCTCGCGGCGCTTCGCCAACCCGCTCTACCTGCGGGTCGAGGCGATCCCCGAGTACGCCGATCTGCGCGGTCGCGGCGCCGTGCGCCGGTTGTGCTCCGACGTGCAGCACCGGGCCGGCGAGCTCGACGCCATCGACCGCGACGGCGCGTGGTCGGCCAAACGGTCGGCGCTGGAGCTGCTGTACCGGGTGCCGCGCTCGGCGGGCCGAGAGCTGGGCTACGCGGCGTTTTGCGAACGGGAGGGGCGCGCCCTCGACGACTTCGCGGCATGGTGCGCGCTCGCGGAGGAGTACGGCGCCGACTGGCACCGGTGGCCGGAACCGTTGCGGCATCCCGCGGGACGCGGTGTCGCCGGCTTCGTCGACACGCACGCCGCCGCCGTCGATTTCCATCGCTGGCTGCAGTGGCAACTTGACGAGCAACTCGCCGCGGCGCAGTCACAGGCGGTGCGGGCAGGGATGACGCTGGGCGTCATGCACGATCTGGCCGTGGGTGTGCACCCCCGCGGTGCCGACGCCTGGGCCCTGCAGGAAGTGCTGGCCCCGGGCGTGACGGCCGGCGCTCCGCCGGACGAATTCAACCAACTCGGCCAGGACTGGTCACAGCCACCGTGGCGACCGCAGCGCCTGGAAGAGCTTGAGTACCAACCTTTCCGGGCGATCATCCGGGCGGCCCTGAGGCATGCCGGCGGTGTGCGCATCGACCACATCATCGGCCTGTTCCGCCTCTGGTGGATCCCCGACGGCGCACCGCCCACCGAGGGGACCTACGTTCGCTACGACCACGAGGCGATGATCGGCATCGTCGCACTGGAAGCACATCGGGCCGGCGCGGTCGTCGTCGGCGAGGACTTGGGCACGGTTGAACCCTGGGTCCGCGACTACCTCATGTTGCGCGGCGTGCTGGGCACCTCGGTGCTCTGGTTCGAGCGGGACCGCGACGGCGGTGGCGGGCCGCTACCGCCCGAGCGTTGGCGGGAATACTGCCTGTCCTCGGTGACCACCCACGACCTACCGCCGACCGCGGGCTACCTGGCCGGCGACCACGTGCGGCTGCGCGAGTCGTTGGGTCTGCTGACCCGGCCCGCCGCGGAAGAACTGGAGTCCGGCCGCGCGGAACTGGCCGCTTGGCTGGCCGAACTGCGCCGAGTCGGGCTGCTGGACGCCGATGGCGTGCGCGGTACTGACGGTACTGACGGTACTGACGGTACTGACGGTACTGACAGCGTCGAGGGGATCGTGGTGGCGCTGCACCGGTATCTGGGTCTGACCCCGTCGCGGCTTGTCGGGGTCGCCCTCACCGACGCGGTGGGTGATCGCCGGACGCAGAACCAGCCGGGCACCACTGACGAATACCCCAACTGGCGGGTCCCGCTGACCGGCCCGGACGGCCGCGCCATGCTGCTCGAGGACGTGTTCACCGACAGCCGGGTGGCGGCCCTGGCCGACGCCGTGCGCGCCGCGATCACGCCGGCGGCCGGGTAGCGCTCGGAGAGGAGACACCCATGAAGATAGCGGTCATGGCTCCGGTCGCCGCCGGCATCACCGCGGATCCGGACTGGATGGTGGGCTTCGCGCATCACCTCGAACTGTGCGGTTTCGAATCGATCGTCGTCGCCGAACACACCGTTCTGGTGACCCGCTACAACAGCGTCTATCCCTACGACAGTTCCGGACGGGTCGGCCTGGAGGCTGACTGTTCGGTACCCGATCCGCTCGACCTCCTGGCGTTCCTGGCCGGCCACACCAGCAGGCTCGGTTTGGCCACCGGGGTCCTGGTGTTGCCCAACCACCATCCGGTGGTGCTCGCCAAACGGGCGGCCACCGTCGATGCATTGTCGGGCGGGCGACTGCGGCTGTGCGTGGGCGTGGGCTGGCTGCGAGAGGAGTTGCAGGCGTGCGGTGCGGAGTTCGCCAACCGGGGCAGGCGGGCCGACGAGCAGTTGGCCGTGCTGCGGACGTTGTGGGCTGACCAGCCGCAGGGGGCGTCGCACCACGGCGAATTCTTCCACTTCGACGACGTCATGAGCTATCCCAAACCGCTGGCCCGGGAGCGGCTTCCGATCCATATCGGTGGGCACAGCCGGGCGGCCGCGCGCCGCGCCGGGCGACTGGGTGACGGCTTCCAGCCCCTCGGGGTGACCGGACCCGAACTGCAATCACTCATCGCGCTCGTGCGCGACGAGGCGACGTCGGCGGGCCGCGACCCGGCCGCTCCGGAAATATCGTTGGGCCACGCGGTCGACAAGATCGACCTCGAGCGCGCGGGCCGACTCGCCGCACAGGGTGCCGACCGGATCGTGTTGGGTATGCCCGCGATCGTCGATCTCGAGCAGGCCAAGGACATGCTCAGCGCATGCGCCCAGCGGTTGGTCCTCGCACCGTGAACCAGTCTGAGTCATGACCGCCCCGCCGGCCCTGCCAGTCGAAGCCCGAATCGCCCTCAGTGAGGTGGTGCACCGTTGCGCGGCGGGCATCGATGACCGCGAGTTCTCTCGAGTAGCAGATTTTTTCACGGGTGAAGGCGAGCTGTGGGTGCCGCGGCCACCGGCGGAGCTGAGACCGGTCGCATGTCATCGCGGCCACGCCGGCATCGCCGCCGCGATCTCGACCGTCGCCACGCTGGCGCGGACTGAGCATGCGATCGTCGGCGAGGTCTACGACACCGGCGCACGGCCGGACACCGCCACGGGACGCATTGCCTGCATCGCGCACCATTGGGGTCGGCGCCGCGACACGCTGGTCGACCTGGTCTGGCACCTGCGTTACGACGACGAGTACTCACTGACCGGCGTGGGCTGGCGGATCAGCCGCCGGGCACTGACGATCAACGCCATCGAGACCCGTCCGGTACGCCGGCTGCTGGCGGCCGACGATCCCTAAGGCCAGACTTGCTCCAGCTGCTGCGCGACGTCGATGATCTGCGCAGCCTGCGAATGCGGCGCGTCGATCTCGTCGGCGACGTACTGCGCGATGAAACGCCGGATCTCGCCGTCGACGCCGGCAAGTATGCGCAGCACCTCGCCGCGCAGAGACTTCGACGACACGTTGACCGTGATGTCCGACGGGCGCGGTTTCGACACATCGACGATCAACAACAGCGGCTCGGCTGCCCGCGCCGTAGCCCGCAGTGCGATGTCGCCGGTCACCACGAACCGCTGCTTGTCTAACCGCAGGTCGAGGAGCAGGTCGATCGACAACGGAATATGGACGGCGAACGTAATGGTGTCGCCGAGGCGCCGAGTGACCTGCGGTTCGCCGATGTTGACGTTCGCGCTGACCTTGGCGATCTTGCCCGGGCCCTGGGCAATCGGCTCCATGGCGAAGTTACTACCCGCGATCTCGGCCAGCGACGCCGCGACCCGTTCGGGGGTGACGGCCACTTCGAAGAATCTGCGGCCGAACTCTTCGTAAGAGAGATAATCAAGGTTCTCCATAGCCTCATACCGTCTCACGCCGGGCGCCGGAAGCGCCGCTGAACCTACCTCGCGTCGCGGCAATTTCGAATGCGATCCGCCCGTCGCTCTGCCACAATGGGAGAACTGTGACAACCATGTGGCTGCTGGCGGGCGCAGCAGTTCTGATCGTGACCGCCGCTCCGGCTCACGCCGACCTCAGCCCCACCGACCAGGCCTTCCTGACCACCCTCGGCGCGGCCGGGCTGGTCAACATGAACGCCGACCGTGCGATAGCAGCCGCCCAAGTGATCTGCGATCTGTCCGACGGCGGAATGCAGGGCGCCGAGATCGTCAAGAACGTGCAGGACCTCAATCCGGGCTTCCAGGGCGACAGCGCCGCAAAATTCGTGGTGCTGGCCGTCCAGGCCTACTGTCCGCAGAAAATAATCCGAGGGGACACGCCCTCCCCGACGAGGGCCGGCAACGCCTAGCACGGCGTGGCACGCGGACTAGGATCGGCTCAGGCGGCCGTGGGTGGCCATCGGCGGTCCCACCAGAAGGGCGGTAAGTCGCGATGAGGACGGGGCGTTCGGCCGATGACGCGGCCCACCAGTGAACATCAGCCTGTTCATCGCGGATTCCGCCCAGGCCGATGTCCAGTCGGGAAAGGTCCACGCGTTGGGGCTGGGTTGGCGCCAGTGCCCGACACCCACGCCGCCGTTGACGTTGGTGTTGTTCCTCGATATCGACTGGGTTGAAACCAACAAACGCCATACCCTGACCTGCCAGCTGCTCACCACGGATGGAGATCCGGTGATGGTGCTGGGACCGCAAGGCCCGCAACCGATCTTATTCGAGGCGTCGGCGGAGGTCGGCCGCCCGGCCGGCGCCATTCACGGAACATCGGTGCGTATGCCCCTGACGATCAACATTCCGGCCGGACTCCCCCTGGATCCGGGAATCTACGAATGGCGCGCGGAGGTCGACGGTTTCGAGCTGACCACAGCCGTCGAACCGTTCGTGGTCGTCGGTCACCCCCCCGTGCTGGGCGCGTTCAACTGAGCTGGCGGCGGCCGCGATACCCCCCAAGGGACCCCGGCCGCGCCAACGCAGCCGTTCATGGTTGCCATGATGCGTCGATTCACCATGTCGCGCCAGCGCGTCGCCGCGAACGATATGCGCTTGTAACCGCTCCGGGATCGGTTGTTGGCGAATCAGCCTGCCAACGACAGTATTTCGGCGAAACCCGCGACCAGAGCGTCGTAGAAGACGTCGAAGTCGGGGATCGCAGCGGTGTCGACGTTGATGCCCAGGGCACAGGTGTCGACGTAGGTGAGCAGAGTGACGTTCACCGACGCGCCGATCGTCGGCCCGAAGGCGTATTGAGCTCGAACCGGTGCGCCGCCCAGGAACACCGGTACCGGAACCCCCGGCACGTCGCTGGCCAGGAAGTCGACGTGGCGCAGGATCGAACCGATGTACCAGCGCGGCATCAGGTTGAGCGCCGCAGCGATCACCTGCGTGTAGGGCAGGGACCGTTCGTCGCGTACCGCGCCGGCGCGCTCATGGACGGCCCTGATCCGCGCGGCGGGATCGGCCTCACCCACGGGCACGTCGAACCGCATCAGGGTGATCCGGTTGCCGCCCATGTCGTCGGCCGTCGTCCGCAGGCTCACCGGCATCGTCAGGTGCAGGTCGCCGACCGCGATCCCGTGCTGTTCGTGGTAGCGGCGCAATCCCCCGGCCACCCCGGCCACGAATGCGTCGTTCAGCGCCCCTCCGCATCGGTGCGCCGCTTCCCGCAGGAGCGGCATCGACACGTCGTGCACACCCAACCTGCGGGTCAGTCCGCGCTCGGTCGCCAGGGGGGAACCGGGCCGGTTGATCGGCCGAACGGCCCGGTAAATCGACGCCGCGGTGGCGGCCGCGGATCGCGCGGTGGCCACGGGTCGCCGGACGCCGGCGTACATCAAGCGCGGCGCCAACCTGACCGCGCCCGCGACAGCGCCACCCAGCATGCCTGCGTCGTATCGCCAGGTGTCGCGGTACCCGCTCAGCAGGGACGGGCTCGTCACATGCGGCTCCGGGGGCAGAGGTTCGTGCACGTAGGGGTCGTCGGACACGCTGAACAGGTTCATGGCGATCTGGACGCCGCCGACCCCATCCGTCAGCGCATGGTGAAACTTGCAGATCACGGCCGCACCGCCGTTCTCGAGGCCGTCGATCAGCGTGGTCTCCCAGAGCGCCCGCGCGCGGTCGAAGTCCTGCATGTCCGCCACTCGCGCCATTTCGAGCACCGCAGCGAGGCTGCCGGGCGCGGGAACGACAGCCCGGCGCAGGTGGTAGTCCAACTCGAAGTCGGGGTAGTACTCCCAACGGGGCGGCGCCGGCGGCGGCGACTCCACCACCCGCTGCCGGAACATCGGCAATCTGCGGCTGATCTCGTCGAAACGTGTCCGGACCTCGTCCCAGTCGGGGGACCGTTCCAACAGCACCACGCTCACCACGGTCGACCGCAGGCGGGGGTCGGTCTCCATCGCCCAGGTGAAGGCGTCGCTCGCACGCATGAATGCGGTCATCGGTACTCCCGACATCAGCTTACGTCTGTTGTGCGGCCGTCCCGTCGGTGAATTCGCAGAACGCCGCGTACGCCCGGGCGCCGTGGATGGTGGCCGGGCCGCCATGCATGAGGAAAGTGACGCCGATCGCCTCCGCGGCTTCCTGCGGCGTGGCGCCGGCGTCCGCGGCAGCCTTGGCGTGTGCGGCGATGCACCCGTCACAACCCTCGACAACCCCGATCGCCAGCGCGACGAGTTCCTTGACCTTGCGGCTGAGCGCTCCCTCGGTGAACGCGGCGCTGCTGAGCGCCGCGAAACCCTTGTAGACGTCGGGGATCTGCTGGCGCAGCGCGCGGTGCTGGGGCAGGAGGTCCTCCAGAACCTGGCGGTGATGCTGGTCATCCGACATGGCGACTGTCTCTTTCCTAGCGCGTCGGGGCGGGCGCCACATCGGTTCGGTTGAGCCTGTCGATCGCCGCCTGCAGCTTTGCGGTGACCTCCTCGGAGATCGGGACCAGCGAGGGTTCGCCGGAGACCTCCACCAGCATTGCCGGGTTCATCGCCTCGACCAGCACCGTGCCGGCGTGATCGCGGTCGGTCCGGACGACGACGTTGCACGGCAGCAGCAGGCCGATCTGGCGGTTCACGTCGATTGCGCGATGCGCCAGCGACGGGTTGCAGGCACCCAGGATCAGGTAGTCCTCCATATCGTGGCCGAGCTTGGCCTTCAGGGTGTCCTTCACGTTGATTTCGGTGAGTACGCCAAAGCCCTGGTCTGCCAGCGCCTGGCGCGTCTGCGCGACGGCGTCGTCGAAGGACGTGTGCAGCGAGGTAGAGATCCCGAGTTCCATGGTGTGCATCCTTCGCGTCTGTTGTGCCCGTTATGCCCGTTATGCCC
>CAZZHX010000005.1:18112-36693 GCA_964653535.1 uncultured Mycobacterium sp.
CCCGATCTCCTGCACGCTCAGGCGAGCGCCAAGAACAGTTTTTCCAGCTCGGCTTCGCTCAGGGGCGCCGAACCACCCGCCGCGTTTCCCGTGACGCACTCCCTCAGTCCGGTCGCCACGATCTTGAACCCCGCCCGGTCGAGCGCGCGCGACACCGCCGCCAGCTGAGTGACCACCGCCTTGCAGTCGCGGCCCTGCTCGATCATGCCGATCACGCCGGAAAGTTGCCCATGGGCGCGGCGGAGCCGGTTGAGCACCGCGGCGATGCTGTCTTCGTCACCAATCATTGGATCCTCCGTTTCGGTACCCAGGGGGGTATCAACCCGCTTTCACTCAATATACCCCAATGGGTATCTGTTCATGCAGTCCTCGCATCAATCAGGCCCGGGCCAGTATCCAGGCGTGCCCCCGGCCTTCGCCGGCGACGAGCGGATGCAGGCCCGCGAAGGCGGCCGGCAGTTCGCCGGCCGCTGCGCGAAACGGCCCGGGAGCCGCCCCGACCTCGCTGAGAACCACCAGGGCAAGCAGTCCGCCCGGTTTCAGCCGCCCGAGGACCGCGTCGTCGAGCCGGTGGTCCCGAAACTTGTGGCAGACAATCAGGTCGACGGGCGGGCCGGCGGGAAGACCGTCGTCCAAGTCGGCGACGTCGAAGCGACACCGTTCGCCGACGCCAGCGCGCCGGGCAAGATCCCGTGCGTGGCCGATGGCAACGGAGGAGATATCCCATCCCCGGACCTCGAGCCCGCGCAGGGCGAGCCACACGGCGATCCCGCCCTGCCCGCAGGCGAGATCGAGGGCATGTCCCGCGACAGGCAAGAGCTCCGCATGGCCCGCCAAGATGTCAGGCAGCCCCACCACACTCACCGGCGGCGCTCCTTGGATCGCGTACCGCTCATCCCAGCGACGCCGGTCGACCTCCGCCACAGCCGTCACCCTAAAGCCGCTGCCGAACACAAGAAGACGCCGCCCGCCCGAGGGCCTGTGGCGCACTGTGACAGGATTTCGGCTGTGAAGCCCACGGCGTTCCTCGCTACCGCGGTGGCCGCCGTATCGGCCCTGTTAGGGGCGCCCGTGGTTCCTGCGGGTGCCGACCCGTGCCCCGATGTTGAGGTCGTGTTCGCCCGTGGCACCGCCGAACCTCCCGGCGTCGGGCGAGTCGGTCAGAATTTCGTCGATACGCTCCGCCCGCACCTCGGTGCCAGAACTCTCAACGTGTATCCGGTCAACTATCCGGCGACGACGGACTTCCCGACGGCCCTCGACGGCGTCACCGACGCGGGTGCCCACGTCGAGCACATGGCGGCGGCCTGCCCCAGGACGAGGATGGTGCTGGGTGGCTACTCCCAGGGCGCGGCGGTGATCGGCTTCGTCACCGCGAACGCGGTGCCGGAGGGGGCGCAGGTGGCGCAGGCGGTCCAGCCGATGCCGCCGGGGGTCGCCGGTCACGTTGCCGCGGTGGCACTGTTCGGAAAACCGTCCGCCCGATTCATGAGCATCATCAACGAGCCACCGGTGACCATCGGCCCGCTGTACGCCGCCAAGACCATCGACTTGTGCATTCCGGGCGACGCGGTCTGCGCCGGCGGCGACATCGACCCGACCGCGCACCGGAGTTACGTGGAAGCGGGAATGGTCGATCAGGCCGCCGATTTCACCGCCAATCACCTGTAACCAGAGGCCGTCTCACCCCGGTGTGCAGAGCCCCACGCTCACGGCCCCGGCGCGACGACCCCGATCATATCGTGCAGTTCGCCGACCGACCATGGTTGCGCGTGGTGGTAGTCGCGGTAGCCCAGCACCCGCGGAGTCGGCCGGTCGAAGCTGCCGACGAATCCGCCCGCCGCGACGAAGATCCGTCCCGTCACCTCGCGCGCCACGTCGCTCGCGAGATAGGCGTAGAGGGGCGCCACGAATCGGGCGGGCGCGCTGTCGAGCGATGCCTGCATCGTCACCTCGTCGAGTAATCCCCGGCGGTGAAGATCCCCGATGTGGTTTTCGTACTCCATACCCGTGGAGAGGCGCGTCCTGGCGCCGGGGCACACGACGTTGGCCCGCACGCCGCTGCCCTTGAGTTCAGCCGCCAGGGCCATGGTCAACGCGTTGACGGCACCCTTGCCCGCGGGGTAGCCGGTGCCGCCGTAGTCGCCCAGGAACGCCACCGAACCGGTGTTGATCATCACCCCGTGCCCCTGCCGCGCCATCACCTCCGCCGCGGCGCGGCACGTGTGAAACGCGGTGCCGAGGTGGGCGCCGATGAGCCGGTCGAAATCCTCTGGGGAGATCGTCAGGATCGACGAGCCGGGGGGCTCGGCGATTCCCGCGCAGTTGACGAGGATGTCCAGCGCGCCGAACACGCTGATGCATTCATCGACCAGGGCGTTGGCAACTCTCGCCTCGTTGGCGGGTCCGACCATTGCGGTCGCCCGCCCCCCGAGGTCGCGCAGCGCCGCGACGGTCTCCTCGACTGCCTCACCATCGCGGCCGTTGACGACGACGCCGGCGCCCAGGCTGCACAGCATTTCCGCGACCGCGCGCCCGATGCCGCGGCTGCCGCCGGAAACCACCGCGCCGCGCCCGGCCAAGAGGGCCGGATCGCTCACCGTCAGCACCAGGCGACAGTACCCCGCCTCCGCCTCGGGATGTACTGTGCGGGGTGGGCAAACGTGCGGGACTAGGTGTCGCCGATCTGGAGGGGAGCACGGGCCGATGAAGGTTTCTCAGACGGTGGCAGCAGGCGTCGCGATAGCGCTAGCCGTCGCGGTGTCAGCAGGGTGTGGCAACAGGTCGGCGACACCCACGAAGGCGCCCCCGTCGACGTCCACGTCCCGGTCGTCCGGCACGGCCACAAGTACCCCCGGCGCAGCGGCGGCCCCGTCGACGTCCGCGCAACCCGGCGACTACGCCGGACTCCTGATCCAGGTGGGCGATATCGATGCACCGATCCCGTTCACGGCCGGCGCACCGACCGCCAATCCGAGTGGCCAGCCGGGCGTCGCCACTACGTTCAGCAACGATGACGGGAGTCACGTCATCAAGGACACCATCCTGGTCCTTGCAGATCCCTCCGCAGCCACGGACGCGTTGAACGCTGCGAAGGGAGGCCAGGCCGACGTCGTCAAGAACCCGACGTCGCAGCCGGCCACCATCGGCGCCGGCGGGACGACCCTGTCCGGCAACTCCCCGGACGGTTCGAAGGGTGTGACAGTGCTGCTGTTCACCGAGGGCAGGGCGTTCGTCACGCTGGAATTTGACGGCCCGAAGGATATGCTCGCGCCACCGGACTTCGTGACGGGGATCGGCCAGAAGCAGGATGCCGCCATCAAGTCGGGGCTGGGCACCAGCTGACGAAGGCCCCGGTCGCTGGGGACCTCGGTCCCTGGTCACACGCCGCGACGCGGGGTCTGATCAGCAGATGACCACTGCACCGCGCGCAGACGACCGAACCCGCATCTTCGCCCGCATCCTGGGCCCCTACCTCGTCATCGCCAGCGCAACGGTTATCGCGAACGTAACCCAGATGCGCGCACTGCTGGACGCCTTTGCAGCGAACCCCATGTGGTTGTGGTGCACCGGCGCGTTCGTCCT
This sequence comes from uncultured Mycobacterium sp., assembly GCA_964653535.1. Taxonomy (GTDB): domain Bacteria; phylum Actinomycetota; class Actinomycetes; order Mycobacteriales; family Mycobacteriaceae; genus Mycobacterium. Next base: position 21,698 of record CAZZHX010000005.1, read on the forward strand.
GCCCCTGGGGCTGGCCGTCGTCACGCTTCATCGGCATTGGCGGGGCGCTGCGGCCGCGACGGTCTCGGCAGTCGGCTGGTTGATCACGCTCAAGGGACTGGCGCTCATGGCCATCCCGGGCGCGTACACCACGGCGGCGAACTCCGCGCTCGGCGGCGGGTGGACGGCGGCGATGTCCGTTGTCATGGCCGTCATGGGAGCCGCCGGGCTCTATCTCTGCTACGTCGGATTCGGTGATGCGCCCGTGCGGGTGGGGAGTTCCTGAACTCTAGACTCGGCTGGACGTGAGCTCAGACACCCACCACCAGCAGATGCAGCAACGCCTCGCCCACCGTCGGCAGCGGCTGATCGCGGCGCGCCAGTTGAGCCCGACCACCGCGGTGGCCAAGCGTTTCACCATGATCGACGGCTCGAACCAGGGCGTGCTGATCTCGGTTCAGCTGTTCACCGTCGTCATCCCGCTGATGATCCTCGGGTTCGCGTTCTTCTCCGGGTTCGCCGGCGACGCCAGCCCGGGCTCGGTCTGGATCCGCGAACTCGGCCTGATCGAGCCCAACAGCGGGCACGTGCGCGACGCGTTCGGCGCCGCCGCGAGGCTGCGCTCGACATGGAACTTCTTCGGCCTGGCTGCATTCCTGGTGTGGGGCATACCGATGTCGATGACCGTGGCGGCGATGTTCGCCAAGGCCTGGCAGCGTGAGCAGTTCGGTCGCGGCCAGCGGCTCATGCGCGGCGCACTGTGGTTTGTGCTGTATCTGACGATGATGGGTCTGCGGGTGCGCATCGCCGACGCGACCGAGCACAGCCACGCCACCCAAATCGCACTGTTTGCAGTGACATTGATTCCGATGTGGATTTTTTGGTCGCTCACCCCGTTCGTCCTGGTTCGCGACGGCGGGCGTGGTCTGAAATCTCTCGCCCTGGCCGGATTGGCCGGGGTGGCGATCGACGGCATCATCATCCCGGCGGTCAGCAGACTCGTCTTCCCTGCGGTGATAGGCAGTTGGACCGATTTCGGCCCTATCGGTATCGCGATGGCCTTGATGGCCTGGTGCGGAATCATCGGGGTCGGATGGGTCGTGATCGCCTGCACGGGTGCGGTCATGTGGGAACGCAACGCCCCCACCGACACCGTCATCGAAGCCCAAACCGCCGACTGAACTTCGGCGTTGAGGCATCCGGCGTTCAGGCCGGGTAGCGCAGCGGCAGGCCCGCGGCGCGGTAGATCGCGTCGATCACGGTCATATTCTCGATCGCGTCCTGCGGAGTCGTCTTCACCGGTTCGCCGCGAAGCACCGCCGCGGCGAACGCGTCGAGCTGATAGGCGTACGAGGGGCGGCGCGTGAAACGCTCCACATGCCGGCCCTCGGGGGACCGCACCGACAGCCGGTGCACGAGGCTCGGCAGCACGGGATTGAACATCCGCAACTCGCCGCGTTCGCCGACGACGCGGGCACTGATCCGGATCAGCCGTGATGACCACATCGAGCAGCTGATCCGGCCGGTGTGCCCGCCGTCGAAGACGAGCTCTGCCACCATGGCGCGGTCGATCTTCGGGTTGCGCAATGTCGCTTTGGCCCAGAGCACCTCAGGCGTTGAACCACCGAAGGCCCGGGCCATGTGGACCGCGTAGCACCCGGCGTCCATCGTGGCGCCACCTGCGAGGGAGTAGTCGTAGCGGATGTCGGAGAACCGCGGCAGCGGGAAGCACAGCGCGGCCTCCACCCGCAGCAGCCTGCCCAGCTCGCCCGAGGCGATGATCTCCTCGGCCCGCAGTGTCAGCGGGTGGTAGCGGTAGTGGAAGGCCTCCATCACCACCCGGTCGGAGTTCGCGGCGAATGCGGCGATGTCGCGGGCCTCGTCGGCGTTCGCGGTGAACGGTTTCTCGCACAGCACGTGCTTGCCGGCCGCCAGTGCGGCCCGGGTCCACCGGCCGTGCAGACCGTTGGGCAAGGGGTTGTAGACCGCGTCAATGTCCGGATCGGCAATCAGCGCCTCGTAGCCCGCGTGGACCCGGCCGATCCGGTGCTTGGTGGCGAACTCCCGCGCCCGCACCACGTCGCGCGCCGCGACCGCGGTGACGACGACGTCGTCGTTGTCCCTTGCCGGATTGATCAGGGCAGCGGGAGCGATGCGGGCCGCACCGAGAATACCGATCCGCACCCGCCCAGACGCGGTCACCGCGCCTCCGCGTCGACCTCGAAGAGCGACACGGGCCCGAGGATCACGCCGTTCTCCTCCACGTAGCGGTCCCACAGCTGGAGCAGCTCGGCCAGCTTGTCGGGTCGGGAGGCGGCCTGGTCGTCGACCTCGCCGGGATCGCGCGAGAGGTCGTAGAGCTGCCAGGCGCCCGGGCCGTAGGGTGCGGGAAGGTGAAGCGCCTTCCAATCGCCCTGGCGAATAGCGCGGCGGCCAAACAACTCCCACCCCGTGCCGGTTTCGACATCGTGCACCGCATCCGTCTGCCCGGACAGGTAGGGCACCATCGACCGGCCGCGCATCGGCTCCACCTCCCGACCTCGGTACGCGGTGCCGGGGTGCGCGGCGCCGGCGAGTTCCAGCACCGTCGGGGCGATGTCCATGACGGTGGAGAACGCCGTGCCGATCTCCCCCTGCCGGGCACAGCCCGGCCAGGTGACGAAGCCCACCACCCGGATCCCGCCCTCGCTGGTGAAGGCCTTGTGCAGCCGCGACGGCGCAGTGGCGGCCTGCGCCCAACGCGGGCCGTACCAGGCGTACGAGGTGGGACTACCCAGGTTGTCGAGGCTGTTGTCGTAGTGCCGCGCGACGAGCGCCGCGATCTCGGCGCCGCGCAGCGGCATGGCCTCCACGATTGTGCCTTCCGCACCGTTGTCCGACAGGAAGATCACCACCGTGTCGTCGAGCTCACCGGTCCCGGCGAGGTAGTCGATCACCCGGCCGATGTTCCAGTCCATCCTGTCCACCATGGCCGCGTAGACCTCCATGGTGCGGGCGGACGCCGCGCGCTCGTCGTCGGTCATGTCCGCCCATTCGGGGGCGCCGTCGGCCACCACCGGGTGCGCCACGACGTCGGGCGGGCACAGGCCCCGTCGGGTGAGCGCAGCCAGGCGCTCCTCGCGCAACGCGTCCGGCCCGGCGTCGTAGCGGCCGCGGTAGGCGGCGATGGACTCCCGCGGCGCCTGCAACGGCCAGTGGGGGGCCTGAAAGGGCAGGTAAGCGAAGAACGGCCGATCTTCCCCATCCGGGGCCTGGGAACGTTCGCGGAGATAGCGCAGCAGCGTGTCGGTGTAGGCGTCCGACGAGTAGAAGTCCTCGCCCACGGTGACGAACCGGTCGTCTTCGGTGAATATCGTCGGGACGGCCGAGAACCCGCCGCCGTCACCGGTGCCGTAATGGCTGGCACCGGCCGGCAGCAAGGCGAAGGAGCGGTCGAATCCCCTCGCCCACGGCGACCTGTCGATCGTGCTACCCAGATGCCATTTGCCCGACATCAGCGTCTGATAGCCGGCGTCGCGCAGCAGTTCCGGCAGCGCCACCACCCGGTCGTTCAGATAACCCTCATAGCCGGGGGCGCCGCGAAAGTCCGGGGAGGCCATCTCGAGCATCGTGCCGATACCGGCGACGTGGTGATCGGTTCCGGTCAGCAGCATCGCCCGCGTCGGCGAGCAGGCCGGGGCGGAGTGGAAATCCGTCAGCCGCACCCCGGAATAGGCCAGCCGGTCGAGGTTGGGCGTGTTGATCTCGCCGCCAAAGGCACCGATGTCGGAGAAGCCGAGGTCGTCGGCCACGATCACCAGAAAGTTGGGACGCGTCACGCTGAGTCATCCTGTCACGCCCCATCACCCACGGCCGAGCGGGCGTGTTTGTCCGGCGACACGCGGGCGCAGGCGGTATTCCGCGCACGCTCGCCTAGGCTGCGCAAGCCCTCAGAAGGCCTCCGGATCCAGTTGGATCTCGGGCGGCACCGGATGGCGGTACAGGCGCGATGCGTTTTCCCACGTCACTTTGCGGATGACGTCCGGCGGCAGCTCGCTGATTTGTTCGTGGATCGTCTCCTGGGTGTGCGGCCACGTCGAGTCGCAGTGCGGATAGTCGGCTTCGAGCATGATGTTGTCCACACCGATCCGGTCGTATTGCGCGAACGACGACTTGTCCTCGACGGCGCAGAACCAGAAGTTCCGGGTGAAAACCTCGGCCGGAGTCAGCGTTTCGCCGAGCGACCGCCAGGTGCCGTACATCTCGTGGTAGCTCAGCATGTGGTCGAGACGATCGAGCAAGCCGGCAACCCAGCCGATCCCGCCTTCCGACAGACAGATCCGCAGATCTGGGAACCTGATCGGCAGTCCCGAGTACAACCAGTCGACCGCCGCCGAGATCGCGTAGGCGAAGAACAGCACGCCCTGCACGTCGGGCGGCGCGTCGTCGGTGGTGGACGGCGACGACCCCGACGACCCGATGTGCAGGTTGACGACGGTGCCGGTCTCTGCGCAAGCAGCCATCATCGGATCCCAGTACCCCGAATGGACACTGGGTAATCCGAGCATGGCCGGGTTCTCACTGAACGTGACGGCGCGAAAGCCGCGCTCGGCGTTCTCCCGGATCATCGTGGCGCCAAGCTCGGGGTCCAGCAGCCACGGCAACTGGCACGGGATGATCCGCCCGGGGTGCGAGCCCGCCCACACCTCGAGGTGCCAGTCGTTCCATGCACGAACGGAAGCAAGCGCGAGGTCGCGATCCGTGGTGACCTGTTGCAGTCGCTGCCCCGCAAAGCCCGGCAGGAACGACGGGAAATTGAGCGAGGCGTAGATGCCGTTGAGGTCCATGTCCTTGATTCGCTCATCGATATCCCATGCGCCTTTGCGCATTTCGTCGAATCGGACCGGCTCGAAGCCGTACTCCGACACGGGCCGACCCACCACGGCGTTGAATCCGACATTGGGCAGTTGCTGACCGTCGTACACCCATGTCTGCCCACCGCTGCCGGTGTCGATCACCCTGGGGGCGCGGTCGGCGAACCTGCCTGGGACGCGCCCGGTGAAGGTGTCCGGCGGTTCGACGATGTGGTCGTCGACCGAGATCACGGTGTAGCGGCGGTGCGCCCGGGGCGGGTCCGGCAGCAGGGTCACCGAACGCTCGCCGCCGGTCCTGGCGGTGGTGAAGTCGAGGTTGGCGGCCAGTTCGTCGATCGACTTCACTCGTCAATCTCCCGTCATGCAACTGAGAATCATGTGAGGACACCGGGATCGGCTTTGATGGTCATGCGTGCTGCCCCCGCCCAGTACACGTCGGCAGCACGTTCGATGAGCGACCGCTGTATGCCGGCCATGTCCGACCAGTTCATTGCCACCGGCTCCGCGCCGGTGAGCAGCACGTCGTAAGCCAGTTTGCACACCCGTTCGATCGACGCCGCCCGGTAGACGGCCTCGGCGAGGTTGCGGCCCGTCGCGATCACGCCGTGGTTGGCCAGGATCGTCAGGTTGGCTCCCCCGATCCGGGTGACCAACTCCGCGGCGCGGGCCGGGGTGTCGATCTCCCCGTCGTAGGTCTCAACCAGGCAGAGGTCATCCAGGAACAGCGAGCCGGTTTGGTGCACCAGGTCGGGCAGCCGGCCCAACGCCGCGAGCACACATGCGTAGTAGGGGTGATTGTGGACGACCACCCGCGCGTCGGTGCGGACCCGGTGCAGCTCGGTGTGGATGTGGATCGCGGGAGTGACGTCCCAGCGGCCGCGGACCACCTGGGCGGCATGGTCGACCACACAGATGTCCGAGGCGCTGAGCTCCTGCCACCACAGCCCCCACGGATTGACGAACATGTCCGTCTGCCCGTCGGGCTGCCAGGTGATGTGCCCGGCCATGTTCTCGGAGAATCCGATCGCGGCCAGGTGCCGGAACGCCACGGCCATCGCCTGCTCGTGGGATAACTCGACGCCGATCGGTGGCACCGCCGACGGCGCCCAGACCTCCCGGCCGCCCCGGCGGGCCTGGAAAACATTCATCGCCTCAGGAACAATCATCGGCCTCCGCCCTGTGTCGAATATCCTCCCTGAGCCGCCCCTTGGCGATCTTGCCCCCTGAGGACCGGGGAAGTTCGTCGACCACGATTAGTCGTTCGGGCAGCAGTTCCTTGGAGAATCCCATGGCCAGCAGGTGTTCGACCAGCCCGGGCAGGGCGATCGCACCCCCGTCGACGAGCTCAGCGTAGAGACACACCTTCTCCCCGAAAACCGGATCGGGCATGGCGACGGCGGCTGCGACCGCTACCGCGGAGTGGGTCATGACGGCGTCTTCGACCTGGCTTGCGCTGATGTTCTTGCCGCCGCGCAGGATGAGGTCAGAGGTGCGGCCCATGACGGTGAGATAGCCGTCGGCGTCGAGTTCGCAGATGTCGCCCATGCGCATCCAACCGTCCGGGGTGAACAACGCGTCGTGATCGGTTCCCCCGAGATAGCCGAGGCTGGTCGCCGGCCCGCGGCAGGCGGGCTGGCCCCGACCGGTCGCGGTGACGTCGCGGTCCCCCTCGAAGAGCCGGACCGCCATTTCCGGCACGACCCGGCCGGCGGTGCGCAATCGGCGTTCACGCGAGTCGCGCAGCGTGGTCGCGCTGAGAATCCCGGTTTCGTTGGAGCCATAGAACTGCAGAATCTGCGCGCCGGTGAGCTCCTCGAACTCAGCGGCGGGCCGGTACGGCAGCGCTTCCCCACCGGTGAAGACAACGCGCAACGAACTCAGGTCGTGCTCGCGGGATGCCGGATCCGCCATCAGCATGGTCAATTGCGTGCTGACGCAGCACAAAACGCTGACGCCGTGCGCGGCGATCGCCTCGAATGTCGCTGCGGTGCTGAACCGTTCGGTGAGTACGGCGGTGGCGCCGAGGTGGATGGGCGTGGTGTGGCTGGTCCACAGACCGAATCCGAACGGTGTGGGAAGGACCGGCAAGAAGATGTCGTCTGGGATCAGCAGCCCGTTGGCGACCGCCTGTCGGTGGAAATAGTGCCAACGGTTCTGGGTGTGGACAACGCATTTGGGAAGGCCGGTCGTTCCCGAGGTGGAGTTGATGAGGAAGACGTCGTCGGGGCCGAGTCTGGACTCGGCGCCGGGTGTCCCGGGCTTGCCGCCGCCGTCGAGGGACAGGGGCTCGGCGTCCGTGCCGAGGACGGCCGTGCTCACCGGGAGGTCGCCGGCCAGGTCCGCGGCGGCCCGGGCTGCTGCGCCGCCGCGGTGGGCGTCGCTGATCAGCATCGTGGGCCGCGAACTACGCAGGATCGCGGCGACCTCGCGGGTGCCGGCGCGCGCGCCGATCCCGACGACGACGGCGCCGCACCTTTCGATGGCGACGAACAACACGTGGATGGCGGCGGAGTCGCAGTGCCACACGGCGACTCGATCGCCGCACGCGACCCCACGGCCAGCGAGCTGTCCCGCCAGCGCGTCGGCCGCCGAGTCGAAGTCGCGCCAGGTCAGTGCCAGGCCAGGATGTTCACCTGGGTGGTCGACTGGGTGGTCGACTGGGTGGTCGACTGGGTGGTCGACATAAGCGAGACGGGCAGGCGACTCGTCGGCATGACGGCGCACCGCGTCCGACAGCGTCGTATCCGACCACCACCCGACGGCGTGGAAGCGCGCCGCCTCATCGTCGGTGAATGCCGGCGAGGACGCGGCGTCCAGCCCACCGGCGTTCATCGTTAGATCATAGGAAACTCGTCCGCGCCGCCGTGGGGCAGCCGCGGTGGGGCTATGGATCCTGCGGCGGTGGCGCGGCGTGCGGCTGATCGTTCGCGGCAGGAGGCCGCGGGCGTGACCCGATGCAGGTGATGCGGGGAATGCACCCACAATTGAGGCCGATAATGCACCCGCCTCCGCCCGCGGGCCGCACCGGTAGGACGCCGCCGGGGGCCGGCGCGGGCACGGGCGCCGTGCTCGACGGCGCCGCAGCTACGGCATCGTCACTCAGCCATCCGGCCACCATGACGAGCAAAACCGCAGCACCGCGCAGGGCGGGCTTCGCTCTCGACCCGGGATTGCCCACCCTATGGAGTATAGGTTCGCGATACGGGATGCGCAGGAACGCGGCGCCCGCATCCCAGCACCCTCACGGAAGCCTCCCGGCTTTCCCGGCGTGGGCGCCCCGTATGGTCACCCCATGGTCGTCGCGTGCTGATCGGCTTCCTGTTGGCCCTGGGCTGCGCGGTGTGTTACGGCACGGCGTCCGTGCTGCAGGCCGCCGCGACACGGTCGGTGGAGGCGGGCAGCGGCTCGGGCATCGACACCGTGCTGTTGGCGCGGGCCGCCCGGCAGTGGCGCTATCTCGTCGGTGTGAGTCTTGACGGCGTCGGTTTTGTACTGCAGGTGGCGGCGCTGCGCCTGGTGCCCATCTATGTCGTCGCCGCGGCGATGGCCGCCTCGATCGCGATCACCGGTGTCGTGGCCGCCTGGGTGCTGTCGTCGCGGCTGTCACCGGCCGAATGGCGAGCGGTGGGCATCGTCTGCGTCAGCTTGGTCGCGCTGGCACTCGCAGCGGGACCGGGATACTTTCGGCGTGCCCCTGCCTGGCTCGGCTGGGCGCTGTTGGGTGTGGCCGCCGCGATATTCCTCACCGGCGCCGCCGCGGGTCGGCTGCCCGATCGACCGCGCGCCCTCGCCCTGGGACTGGGCGCCGGAAGCGGATTCGGAGTGGTCGAGGTTGGCGTGCGCCTGATCGAGGTGACCGATCCCACCCAGCGGTCCTTTTATACCAATCCGGCCCTCTATGCGGCCGCCGCCGGCGGGATCGCGGGGTTTCTGTTGCTCACCTCAGCCCTGCACCGCGGATCGGTGACCACCACCGTCGCCGGGATGGTCATCGGTGAAACGATCGCACCCGCCGTCGTGGGCGCCGTGTGGCTGGGTGACCGTGCGCGCGATGGCCTCGGTTGGGTGGTGGTCGTGGGATTTGTCGTCGCCGTGTCCGCGACACTGGTACTGGCGCGGTTGGGCGAGCCAACTCAGCCTGCAACGACGTAAGTAGTGCCCCGCGCCGGGCGCGTCCACAGTCTGCCGCCCGACGCGCTGACTCCCTCGGCGATCAGCGCGCGCTTGAGGATCTTGTTGGTCGCCGTCGCGGGCAGGGCGTCGTTGATGCGCACGTAGCGCGGCCACGCCTTCGGCGACAGATCGGGTTGGGACTCCAGGAACGCCTCGAAGTCGGCGGGTTCGAGATGGGTGCCGCCCCGGAGAACCAGGGCGGCCATCACCTGGTCGCCGACGGTGTCGTCGGGCACCGGATAGACCGCGACCTGGGCGACCTGCGGCAGCCGTTGCAGAATCCGTTCGACCGGTCCGGCCGCGAGGTTCTCGCCGTCGACCCGCATCCAGTCCGCGGTCCGTCCGGCCAGGTAAATCCAGCCGTCGGCATCGCGGTAGGCGAGGTCGCCCGACCAGTACATGCCGTGCCGGAGGCGCTCGGCCGTGGCGGCCGGATCGTTGTAGTAGCCGGCGAACGGACCCGCGCCCGCGGTGTTGACGAGTTCACCGACCGCGTGGTCGACGTTGGTCAGCGCGCCATGTTCGTCGAATTCGGCGACGGCGCATTCTGTCAGCGCTGTGGCGTTGTAGATGCTCACCCCCGGGTACGGCTTGCCGATCGAGCCGGGCGGGGTGCCGTCCTCGCGGACGACCACCACCGCGAACTCGCTGGAGCCGAAGCTGTCGATCACCCGGCACCCGAAACGCCTGGCGAACTCGTCGATGTCGCGATCGGTGGCCTCGTTGCCGAACGCCACCCTCAGGGTCGTGTCGGCGTCGTCCGGCCGCTCGGGTGTAGCCAGGATGAGCGCCAGGGGCTTGCCCACGTAGTTCAGGTACGTCACGCCGTAGCGGCGCACGTCGTCATGGAACCGCGCCGGCGAGAAGCGGGCCGGCACCATGGTCGCGCCGCTGCCGATGGCGACGGCCCACCCGGCGGCGATGCCGTTGGAATGGAAAAGCGGCATGGACAGGTAGCACACATCGTCGGCGGTCACGTCGTACTGATGGATCAGGCTGGCGCCGCACATGATTGCCATCCCGTGGGCGAACCGCACGGCCTTGGGGTCGCCACTGGTGCCGGAGGTGAAGATCATCATCAGGGTGTCGGTGAGGGTCACCTCGCGGTAGGCGACCAGTGGCGGCGCCGCGGCGACCGCGTCGGCGTAGCGCGTCCCGTCGACCTCGAGGACTTCCACTCCGGTCAGATCGAGGTCGTCCAGCATGGGCCTGTGCTCGATGTCGACCAGCAGGATCTGGCAGTCGGATCGCCGGATATCGGCGAGCAGGGCGCCGCCACGCCGGGTGGTGTTGATGCAGCACAGCACGTAGCCGCCCAACGCGGCGGCGGCCATCGCGCGCAGCATGGCCGCAGAATTAGCGAGCAAGGCGCCGACATGCAACGGGCGCGCCGGGTCGGCGAGCGCGATCAGCGCGGCCGCCTCGGCCTCGGCGTCGGCGAGGTGTTCGCGCCAGGTCCACGTCCGATCGCCGTAGGCGATCGCGGGGGTCTCGTCGTGCCTGCGCTGCCGCAGCAGTTCCTGGACGGTTCCCGGCGCCATGTCAGTGCCCCGTGTGGGTGGTCAACACCAGGCCGGCATAGCCGGTGCGGGCGATGAGTTCGCAGTGCCGCCGGTAGGTGCCGAATCCGCCGGTGTACGGCATGAACGTGCGCTTCTTGCCGTCGATGTTGGCGCCGAGATACCACGACGATGCGGCTTTGGTGAACAGGGTCTGCTCGGCGGCGTGGGCGACGTGATCGGTCCAGGCGCGGGCGGCATCGGCGCGCGGTTCGACCTCGTCGAGCCCGCGGGCACGCGCCGCCAGGATCAGGTCCATCACCCAGTCGACCTGAACCTCGGCATGCACCACCATGTTGGCTAGCACCGAGGGGCTGCCGGGCCCACTGATGCTGAACAGGTTCGGCAGCCCGGGGATCATCAGGCCGAGAAACGTCACGGGCCCCCCGGCCCAGATGTCACGCAGCCGCTCTCCCCCGGGACCCGTCGGGTCGATGCGGGTGAGCGCCCCGGTCAAGGCGTCGAAGCCGGTCGCAAAGATCAACACATCGCAGGGGTATGTGGCGTTGATGGTTCGCACGTCGTCTGCGGTGATCGCATCGATCGGCTCGCGGCGCAGGTTCACCAACCGGACGTTGCCGCGGTTGAAGGTCGCGTAGTAGCCAGCGTCGGTGCAGATCCGTTTCGACCCGATCGGATGGTCGCCGGGGATGAGGTCGGCGGCCACGGCGGGATCGTCGACGATCTCCCGGATTCGCTCCTCGGCGAACACCCGGGCGATGTCGTTGGCCGCCGGGTCGCTGTTCTGATCGGGAAATGTCTTGGCGAACAGGACACCTCCCTCCCGCCAGCGCTTCCACAGGGCATCGGCGCGCTCCCAGGGGTCGGTGTCCACGGCGTTCTTGGCATAGGTACCGTGCGGAGTTCCGGCGGAGGCGTAGGCGGAGAGTCGTCGGCGCTCGGGATAGCGTTCCCGGATCTGTCGCTGCTCCTCGGGCGACCACGGGCGGTTGGGCATGGGGACGCTGTAGTTCGCCGACCGCTGGAACACGACGAGTTGGTCGGCGTCGCGCGCGATGATCGGAACCGCCTGGATGCCGGACGAACCCGTGCCGATCAGACCCACTCGCTTGCCGCGCAGGTCGGGGTCCTCGCGCGGCCACGCCGCGGTGAAATACACCTGACCGGCGAACTCACCGGCGCCCGGGATGTCGGGGCGGTTCACCGCGGACAGGCAACCGGTCGCGCACACCAGGAATTGCGCCGCATAGGTCTGCCCAGCGGCGGTGCGGACCTGCCAGCAGCCCCCCTCGAAGGACGCGGCCACCACGTCGACACCGAACTGGTAGTGGCGGCGCAGATCGAAGCGGTCGGCAACGTGCTGCAGATAGGCCAGGATCTCGGGTTGCGCCGCGAACCGTTCGGTCCACGTCCAGCTTTGCTGCAGGTCGTCATCGAATGAATAGGAGTAGTCAACGCTTTCGACATCGCAGCGCGCGCCGGGGTACCGGTTCCAGTACCAGGTGCCGCCCACATCGGGGGCCGCCTCGACGCCGAGCGCCGATAGCCCTGCGGAGGCGGCGCGGTGTACGGCGTAGAGCCCGGCGAACCCGGCGCCGATGACCATGACATCGACGTCGACCATCGTGCGGGTCATGTGGCGGGGCTCCGCGCGGGTACGGGGTGAAGCAGCCGACCCAGGTCGCGGCAGACCAGGCGCAGCGCCGACGCCGCCGCGGGGAATGCCGGGTTGGTCATGAAGCCGTGGTACAGACCGGGAAAGTCGCGGTGGACAACGCCCACACCGGCCTCGGCGAGGCGGCGCGCGTAGTCGCAGCCTTCGCTGTGCAGCGGGTCCAGCCCGGCCGTGACGATCACGGCGGGCGGCAGGCCGGCGTGGGATTCCGCGCGGGCGGGCGCCACCAGGTACACCGGCTCGGGCATCTGCTCACCGTCGAGGTATTGGCTCCAGTACCACCGCATCGCCGCGCGCGTGTTGACGTACCCGGTGGCGTAGCGGCGGTAGCTGTCGGTGTCGAACGAGGGATCGATGGCCGGGTACAGCAGGAGTTGCGCGGCGGGACCGCTGACCCGCTGTTCCCGGCACAGGATGGCGGTGACCGCGGCCAGATTGCCACCGGCGCTGTCACCGGCGACAGCGGTGCGCCGCGGGTCGACGCGCAGTTCGGCCGCGTGGTCGATCACCCAGCGGAATGCGGCGAAACAGTCCAGCGCTGCCGCCGGCGCACGGTGTTCGGGGGCGAGGCGGTAGCCAACCGACACCACGACGGCCTGAGCGCCGCGGGCCAGGGCGCGGCAGAAACCATCGTGCGATTCGATGTCGCAGAGCACGAACCCGCCGCCGTGGCAGAACACGATCCCCGGGCGGTTGCTGTCCGCATCACCATGCGGGTGGTAGATACGGACATCGATGGCGCCGTCAGGACCGGGCACCGAGGCGTCGACGGTGCCGCGGACATCGGCAATGTTGGAAGCAGGCACGCGGCGTTCGGCTAGTGTGGCGCGGGCCTCGGTGGCGGTGAGGGTGTCGACACGCGGGAACCCGGCGTCAAGGCCACGCAACATCGCCGCGACGGCGCCATTGACGGGGTCATCGGTGGCCTCGGGGTCAACCATCATGCGGGCCGGTACTTGAGCAGGGTCATTCCGGTGTCGGGCAGATCGTAGAACACCGGCTCGACCCGCATGCCGATGCGGATGTCGCCCGGGTCGACGTCGACCAATTCGGTGCTGAAGCGCGGACCGGCGTCCCACTGCACCACCGCTGGCAGCTGTGGTGTGGCGTCGACCCACGGCGGGCCGGTGGGCCGGCGCGCGACCGTGAAGGTGTAGAGCGTTCCGGCGCCGTCGATGTCGCGCCACTGAAGGTCATCGGCCAACGTCCCGGGGGCCAGGGTGCGCGGGTAGAAGACGAAGCGCTGCAGCGACGGCGAGTATTGCACCAGGATCCGGTGCTGCGCCAGAGCATCCCAGAAGGGCTGCGAGACCGGCGTGGGCTCTGGGATGGGAAGCGATTCCCTACTCACCGCTCAGGCCCCCCGCATCAACAGCGCGACTTGCTCGCTCATGATGCCGCCGTTTCCGGTGACGAACGCCGTGTGACAGTCGGACACCTGCGCGTCGCCGGCCCGACCCATAACCTGCCGTGCCCCGTCGACGACGTGGTGCATGCCGCCGGCCATGCCGGCCTGGCCGAAGGACAGCTGGCCACCGGCGGTGTTGAGGGGAAAGTCACCGCGATGGGTCAGATCGTGGCCGCTGACCCACCACATCCCTTCCCCTTTGGGGCAGAACCCGGCGTCTTCCAGACTCATCAGCACCGTGATGGTGTAGCAGTCGTAGATCGACGCGACGTCGACATCGGGCCGGGTAAGTCCGGCCATCGCGAATGCCCGTTCAGCGGCACGGGCGATCGGCGTGGACAGCAGGTCCTCGGCATAGGTCGGCGTCTTGAACGCGATGTGCTCACCGAAGCCGGTGATCCACACCGGGCGGTGTCGGCTCCGGCGTGCGATGTCGGCGTTGGCGATCAGGACTCCCGCTCCCCCGTCTACGCGCATCACCGTCTCGAGCATGTGGATTGGGTCGGCGATCATCGGACTGGCCAGCACGTCGTCGACGGTGATCGGGCTGCCGTGGAAGACCGCGCCGGGGTGGGCGCACGCGTTGGTGCGCTGGTCGACGGCGATCTTCGCGACCGCCGCGGCGTCATAGCCGAACTCGGCCGCGTACCTCTGGGCGATCTGGGCGTACGGCGCGTTCTGGCCGACGTTGCCGTAGGGGATCTCGAACTCTGCCTGCGGCGAGCCGAAGTTATTCGACGACGCCCCGTACCAATTTAGGGCGGCCGGTGGATTCCGTTGCGACTGCGGCATCGCCGCCGATCCGGGTACCACGGCCAGTACCGCCTCGCACACACCGAGTTCCACAGCGGCGGCGGCCCGCCACACCATTCCCGCCGCGGAGGCGCCACCGAGGTCGACTCGCTCGCCGAAATCCAACGGTAGGCCGAGGTATTCGCACAGCGTCGCGGGCGCGAACATCGCCGACTCGGCCACGCCGTGCGTGATGAGGCCATTAACGCGGGCAGGGTCAACGCCCGCGTCCTCGATCACCAGCTTCGCCAACATCGCGTACTGGTCGAGGGTGAACAGCGGCGACCGAGTCGGGCGCCGCTGCGCCGGCAGTTCGGCGATGCCGACGACCGCGGCCTCGCCGCGCAGCCCCGTCACGCCGTGGCCCCGCGTCGGGGCAATTCCGCCGCAGCCCCGCGTCGGGGCAATTCCACCGTGGCCGTGCCCGGCATCAACACCGTGTCGGCGCGGCGACCGGCGATGTCGAGATCGACCAGTCCGACTCCCGATTCGGTGACACGCTTGCCGGTGACGTGCCCGCCGAAATCGAGTCGCTGGCCCGGATGGGCGATCGCCCGGTTCTGTACCGAAAACGACACCAGGCGGCCGCGGCCGCC
>CAZZHX010000006.1:0-33687 GCA_964653535.1 uncultured Mycobacterium sp.
GTCCTACGCCGAGGTGTGGGAGCCGCGCGATCGGATGCCGGTCTTCCCGGTGCCCGACGGGCACGACCAGGCGTCCTGGCTGCGCCACGAGGTGGACGCCGGGCTGGCGCGGCGGTTTCCCGCCGGAGCCCCCGACGCGTACGCGACGCGGACGGCCTACGAGATCGACGTCATCTGCGCGAAGGGCTTCCCGTCCTACTTCCTGATCGTCGCCGACCTGATCAACCACGCGCGGTCAGTGGGCATCCGCGTCGGCCCGGGCCGGGGCTCGGCCGCCGGGTCGCTGGTCGCCTATGCGCTGGGGATCACCGATATCGATCCGATCCCGCACGGCCTGCTCTTCGAGCGGTTCCTCAACCCCGAGCGCACCTCGATGCCCGACATCGACATCGACTTCGACGACCGTCGCCGCGGCGAGATGGTGCGCTATGCCGCCGAGAGGTGGGGCCACGACAGGGTTGCCCAGGTCATCACCTTCGGCACCATCAAAACCAAGGCTGCGCTGAAGGATTCGGCGCGTATCCACTACGGCCAGCCCGGCTTCGCGATCGCCGACCGCATCACCAAGGCGCTGCCGCCGGCGGTCATGGCCAAGGACATCCCGCTGTCGGGGATCACCGACCCCGCCCACGAGCGGTACAAGGAGGCCGCCGAGGTCCGCGGACTGATCGAGACCGACCCCGACGTACGCACCATCTACCAGACCGCCCGCGGTCTGGAGGGCCTGGTCCGCAATGCCGGCGTGCACGCCTGCGCGGTCATCATGAGCAGCGAGCCGCTGACCGACGTGATCCCGCTGTGGAAGCGCCCGCAGGACGGTGCCATCATCACCGGCTGGGACTACCCGTCCTGCGAGGCCATCGGCCTGCTCAAGATGGACTTTCTAGGCCTGCGAAACCTGACGATCATCGGCGACGCGATCGAGAACATCAAGGCAAACCGGGGTGTCGACCTGGACCTCGAGGCCGTAACCCTCGACGACGCCGCCACCTATGAGCTGCTGGGCCGCGGCGACACCCTGGGCGTGTTCCAACTCGACGGCGGCCCCATGCGCGACCTGCTGCGCCGCATGCAGCCCACCGGGTTCGCCGACATCGTCGCGGTGCTCGCGCTGTACCGGCCCGGCCCGATGGGCATGAACGCCCACAACGACTACGCCGACCGCAAGAACGGCCGGCAGGCGATCAAGCCCATTCACCCCGAGCTCGAAGAGCCGCTACGCGAGATCCTCTCCGAGACCTACGGTCTGATCGTTTACCAGGAGCAGATCATGCGCATCGCGCAGCAGGTGGCGGGCTACTCGCTGGCCCGAGCCGACATCCTGCGCAAGGCGATGGGCAAGAAGCAGCGCGAGGTGCTGGAGAAGGAGTTTGCGGGCTTCTCCGAGGGCATGCGTAGCAATGGGTTCTCCGACCGCGCCGTCAAGGCGCTGTGGGACACGATCCTGCCGTTCGCCGACTACGCGTTCAACAAGTCCCACGCCGCCGGATACGGCTTGGTCTCCTACTGGACTGCCTACCTGAAGGCCAACTACACCCCCGAGTACATGGCCGGTCTGTTGACTTCGGTGGGCGACGACAAGGACAAAGCCGCGGTGTACCTGGCCGACTGCCGCAAGCTGGGCATCACCGTGCTGCCGCCGGACGTCAACGAGTCCGTCTTGAACTTCGCCTCGGTGGGCGTCGACATCCGCTACGGGCTGGGCGGGGTGCGCAACGTCGGCGCGAACGTCGTCGGCTCGCTCATCCAGACCCGCGGCGCCAAGGGCAAGTTCACCGACTTCTCGGATTACCTGAACAAGATCGACGTCTCGGCGTGCAATAAGAAGGTCACCGAGTCGCTGATCAAGGCGGGCGCGTTCGACTCGCTCGGGCATGCCCGCAAGGGCCTGTTTCTGGTGCACAGCGACGCCGTCGACTCGGTGCTGGGCACCAAAAAGGCCGAGGCGATGGGCCAGTTCGACCTGTTCGGCGGCGACGACGCAGGGGGCGCCGAGTCGGTGTTCACCATCAAGGTGCCCGACCACGAGTGGGAGGACAAGCACAAGCTGGCCCTGGAGCGCGAGATGCTGGGCCTCTACGTCTCGGGGCACCCCTTGAACAAGGTGGCGCACCTGCTGGCCGGCCACGTCGACACCAACATCCCGGCCATCCTCGACGGCGACGTCCCCAACGACACGCAGGTCCGCGTGGGCGGCATCCTGGCCTCAGTGAACCGGCGGGTGAACAGGAACGGGAACCCGTGGGCGTCGGCGCAGCTCGAAGACCTCACCGGCGGCATCGAGGTGATGTTCTTCCCGCAGACCTACTCCACCTATGGCGGCGACATCGCCGACGACGCGGTGGTGCTGATCAACGCCAAGGTGGCGATCCGCGACGACAGGATCTCCCTGTTCGCCTACGAGCTGGTGGTGCCCGACTTCTCGAACGCCCAGCCCAACCGCCCGCTGGCCGTTAGCCTGCCCACCCGTCAGTGCACCATCGACAAGGTGAGTGCGCTTAAGCAGGTGTTGGCTCGCCATCCCGGCACCGCGCAGGTGCATCTGCGCCTGATCAGCGGTGACAGGGTCACCACTTTGGAACTCGACCAGTCGCTATGGGTGACGCCGTCGCCGGCGCTGATGGGCGACCTCAAGGAACTGCTCGGCCCGGGCTGCCTGGGCGGCTGATTTTCCGGCGCTGCCCGCACCTTCCCCGCGCGCCCCACTTTTTCTCCCGCGAGCGTGCGTGTCTGCACAGCGACACGCGGTAAATGGCGTACATCTGCGCACCCTCGTCGCAGCGAAGGCGGGGCCCCGTAGCGGACCCTGCATCTCGCGAACGTGCGCGGATGCCCGTGTTCGGCGGCCTGTCGCTGCGCAAACACGCACGCTCGCGGCCGCAAGGGGTGGGGTATTCCGTGGTGGGCGGCGCAGACGTACGCTCACGGAATGACGACAACATCCCGTGCAACCACCCTCTGCGAGGCCTTTCAGCGCACCGCGGCGATCGACCCGGATGCCGTTGCCCTGCGGACGGCGGGCGACGCCCAGACCGTCACCTGGCGGGAGTTGGCCGAGCAGGTGCGCAAGGTGGCCGCCGGCCTTGCCGGCCTGGGAGTCAAGCGGGGCGACACGGTGTCGCTGATGATGGCCAACCGCATCGAGTTCTACCCGTTCGAGATCGGGGCCCAGCACGTGGGTGCCACGTCGTTCTCGGTGTACAGCACGCTGCCGGCCGAGCAGCTGACCTACCTGTTCGACAACGCCGGCACCAAGGTGGTGATCTGCGAGGAGAAGTATCTCGAGCGCATCCGCGACAGCGGCGCGGACATCGAGCACATCGTCTGCATCGACGGCTCGCCCGCGGGCACGCTGTCGGTCGACGACCTGTACGCCGCCGCGTCGGCCGACTTCGACTTCGAGGCGACGTGGCGGGCGGTGCGGCCCGACGACGTCGCCACCCTCATCTACACCTCCGGGACCACCGGAAACCCCAAGGGCGTGGAGATGACCCACACGAACCTGCTGTTCGAGGGGTACGCGCTCAACGACGTGCTCGGGATGCGGTTCGGTGACCGGATCACGTCGTTCCTGCCGTCGGCCCACATCGCCGACCGGGTCAGTGGCCTCTACGGCCTGGAGATCTTCGGCACCCAGGTGACGGTGGTGGCCGACCCAGGCACCATCGCCTCGGTGCTGCCCGACGTGCGCCCCACCATCTGGGCCGCCGTGCCGCGGGTGTGGGAGAAGCTGAAGTCCGGGATCGAGTTCATGGTGGGCCGGGAAACGGACGACGTGAAGCGGCAGGCGCTGCAGTGGGCGATGCAGGTCGCCGCCAAGCGCGCCGACGCCCTGGCCACGGGCGAGCCGATGACCGACGAGGCGGCCACCGAATGGGCGCAGGCCGACGAATTGGTGCTCTCGAAGTTGCGCGAGCGGCTGGGCTTCGACCAGCTGCGCTGGGCGGTGTCGGGTGCGGCGCCGATCCCCCGGGAGACGCTGGCGTTCTTCGCCGGCATCGGCATCCCGATCGCCGAGGTGTGGGGTATGTCGGAGCTCAGCTGCGTCGCGACCGTCAGCCACCCCGACGAGGCGCGGCTGGGCACCGTCGGCCGGCTGCTGCCCGGGCTGGAGGGCAAGATCGCCGAGGACGGCGAGTACCTGGTGCGTGGCCCGCTAGTGATGAGGGGCTACCGCAAGGAGCCGGAGAAGACGGCCGAGGCGGTCGACGCCGACGGCTGGCTACACACCGGCGACATCTTCGAGGTCGACGACGCGGGCTTCCTGCGGGTGGTTGACCGCAAGAAAGAGCTGATCATCAACGCGGCCGGGAAGAACATGTCGCCAGCCAACATCGAGAACACCATCCTGGCGGCGTGCCCGATGGTCGGGGTGATGATGGCGATCGGCGACGGGCGGGCCTACAACACCGCGCTGTTGGTGTTCGACGCCGATTCCGTCGGCCCGTATGCGGCCCAGCACGGGCTGTCGGAGGCCTCGCCCGAGGCGTTGGCCTCACATCCGGAGGTGATCGCCACGATCGCCGCGGGAGTGGCCGAGGGCAACGCCAAACTTGCGCGGGTCGAGCAGATCAAACGCTTCCGGATCCTACCGACCGTGTGGGAGCCTGGCGGCGACGAGATCACGCTGACGATGAAGCTCAAGCGCAAGCCGATCCACGCGAAGTACGCCGACGAGATCGAGGCGCTGTATGCCGGTGACCGGCATCCGCAGGTCCATGAGCCGGTTGCCCGGGCCGACAGCGTCGCGGGGTCTATATGATCGGAGGGGCAGCGGGGACCGCGCGCGAGGTGGGGCGTATCGGTGTGCGAAAAATGTTGCAGCGTATGGGCGTTGTCGGTGAATCGGCCACGCCGTTGGGGACCGACCCGGCGTCCGTCTCCCAGCTGCTGACCGCGCCCTGGTACGACGAGCGCTTGCGCGCCTTGGCCGACGAACTCGGCCGCAACCCCGACGACGTGCGTACCGAGGCGGCGGGGTACCTGCGCGAGATGGCGGCCACGCTCGACGACGGGGCGGTGGAATCGTGGCGCGGCTTCAGCCGCTGGTTGATGCGCGCCTACGACGTGCTGGTCGACGAGGACCAGATCGCGCAGCTGCGCAAGCTGGACCGCCACGCGACCCTGGCGTTCGCGTTCTCGCATCGGTCCTATTTGGACGGCTTGCTGCTGCCGGAGGTCGTCGTGGCCAACCGTCTTTCGCCGCCGCTGACGTTCGGCGGGGCGAACCTGAACTTCTTTCCGATGGGCGCGTGGGCCAAGCACACGGGAACCATCTTCATCCGGCGCGACACCAAGGACATTCCCGTCTACCGGTTCGCGCTGCGCGCCTATGCCGCGCAGCTGGTGCAAGACCACACCAACATGACCTGGTCGATCGAGGGGGGCCGCACGAGGACCGGCAAGCTGCGGCCGCCGGTGTTCGGGATTCTGCGGTACATCACCGATGCCGTCGACGAGATCGACGGCCCTGAAGTGTATTTGGTGCCCACCGCGATCGTGTACGACCAGCTGCACGAGGTGGCCGCGATGACCAACGAGGCCTACGGCGCTGTGAAACGGCCCGAAGACCTGCGCTTCATGGTGCGTCTCGCACGCCAGCAGGGGGAGCGGCTGGGCCGGGCCTACCTGCATTTCGGTGAGCCTTTGCCATTGCGCAAGCGGCTGGAGGAGCTGCGGGCGGGGGAGTCGGGCACCGGTACCGAGATCGAACGCATCGCGCTGGACGTCGAACACCGGATCAACCGCGCCACGCCGGTCACCCCCACCGCGGTGGTCAGCCTGGCGTTGCTGGGTGCCGACCGGTCGCTGTCCATCAGCCAGGTGCTGGCCACCGTGCGACCGCTGGCGAGCTACATCGCGGCCCGCAACTGGGAGGTGGCCGGGGCGGCGGACCTGATCAACCGCTCGACGATCCGCTGGACGCTGCACCAACTCGTTGCCTCGGGCGTCGTGACCGTCTACGACGCGGGCACCGAGGCGGTCTGGGGTATGTCCCCCGACCGACACCTGGTGGCGGCGTTCTACCGCAACACCGCGATCCACATCCTGGTCGACCGCGCGATCGCCGAGACGGCCCTGCTGGCCGCCGCGGAAACGCCGAAACCACCCCGGGCGGTGACGTCGTGCCGACGAGCGTGCGCGACGAGGCGCTCAAACTCCGGGAACTGCTGAAGTTCGAGTTCCTGTTCGCCGCGCGCGCGCAGTTCGAAAAGGAGCTCGCCGACGAGGTGCGGCTGATCGACCCGGCCGACGATCCCATCGACACCACCAAGGCCGCCGGCGCCGCCGAGGTGCGCGGTCTCCTGGAGCGCGCGGACCTGTTGCTCGCGCACCTGGTGTTGCGTCCGTTCCTGGACGCTTACCACATCGTCGCCGACAGGCTGGCCGCCCACGGCGACGAGCCGTTCGACGAGGCCGCGTTCCTGGCCGAGTGCCTGCAGGTGGGCAAGCAGTGGGAGCTGCAGCGCCGGATCGCCAGCGCGGAGTCGCGGTCGATGGAGTTGTTCAAGACCGCGCTGCGGCTGGCCCGGTTCCGGGAGCTGGTGACCGGCTCCGACTACCAGGAACTCGCCCCGCGGCGCCGCGAGTTCCTCGACCAGGTCGCCACGGCCGTGCGGCGGGTCAACACGATCGCGGAGCTCGCCCGGGCGCGCTGATCCCACCGGTGCGCGCCTAGAGTTGCAGGCATGCCACTGTCAGGTGAATACGCGCCCAGCCCGTGGGACTGGGCTCGCGAACAGGCCGACGCCTACGCAGCGTCGGGAGGGACGCAGGCCGCGGAGATGAAGGGTAAGCCCATCGTGCTGCTCATCACGATCGGGGCCAAGACGGGCAAGCTGCGCAAGACGCCGCTGATGCGCGTCGAGCACGATGGCCAGTACGCGATCGTCGCCTCGCTGGGCGGAGCCCCGCAGAACCCGGTCTGGTACCACAACGTCGTCAAGCACCCGCTGGTTGAGTTGCAGGACGGCGCCGTCACCCGCGACTACGACGCCCGTGAGGTGGTCGGCGAGGAGAAGGCCCCCTGGTGGGCGCGCGCCGTCGAGGCGTGGCCGGCCTACGCCGAGTACCAGGAGAAGACCGACCGCCAGATCCCGGTGTTCGTGTTGACCCCGGTGAACTGATGATCGGCGCCAAGGACATCGATGCCGCGGCCGAGCGGATCGCCCCGGTGGTCGCGTTGACCCCGCTAGAGCCCTGCGAGCGGCTGTCGGCACTCACCGGTGCGCGGGTGTACCTCAAGCGCGAGGATCTGCAGGTCGTCCGTTCCTACAAGCTACGCGGCGCCTACAACCTGATGGTGCAGCTCTCCGAGGAGGAACGGGCGAGCGGCGTGGTGTGTTCGTCGGCGGGTAATCACGCGCAGGGCTTCGCCTACGCGTGCCGGGCGCTGGGCGTGCGCGGCCGGGTGTACGTGCCGGCCAAGACGCCTAAGCAGAAACGCGACCGGATCCGCTATCACGGCGGGGATTTCATCGAGTTGATCGTGGGCGGGGCGTCCTATGACATCGCCGCCGAGGCCGCGATGGCCGACATCGCCCGCACCGGCGCCACGCTGGTGCCGCCGTACGACGACGAGCGCACCATCGCCGGGCAGGGCACCATGGCCGTGGAAATGCTCGCCCAGCTCGACGAGCTCGGTGTCGGGGAGCCCGATCTGGTGGTGGTCGGGGTGGGCGGCGGCGGGTGCATTGCCGGTGTGACGACGTATCTTGCCGAGCGGACGACGAACACCTCGGTGTTGGGCGTCGAGCCGGCCGGCGCCGCGTCGATGATGGCGGCGCTGGCCGCCGGCGGGCCGGTGGCGCTGGACCATGTCGACCAGTTCGTCGACGGCGCCGCGGTGCGTCAGGCGGGCACGCTGACCTACGCCGCGCTGGCCGCCGCCGGAGACATGGTGTCCATCACGATGGTCGACGAGGGCGCGGTCTGTACCGCCATGCTGGACCTCTACCAGAACGAGGGCATCATCGCCGAGCCTGCGGGCGCGCTGTCGGTGGCGGGCCTGCTGGACGCGGGGGGAGTGCAGGGGCCGTACATCGAGCCCGGCTCCACGGTGGTGTGCCTGATCTCCGGTGGCAACAACGACGTGTCGCGCTACGGCGAGGTGCTGGAGCGCTCGCTGGTGCACCTGGGTCTCAAGCACTACTTCCTGGTGGACTTCCCGCAGGAGCCGGGCGCGCTGCGTCGCTTCCTCGACGGCGTGCTCGGGCCCAACGACGACATCACGCTGTTCGAGTACGTCAAGCGCAACAACCGGGAGACCGGTGAGGCGCTGGTCGGCGTCGAGTTGGGTTCGGCGGCCGACTTCGACGGCCTGCTGGCCCGGATCCAGGAGACGGACCTGACTATCGAGGCCCTGGAGCCGGGTTCACCGGCCTACCGGTATCTGCTGTAGCTGCTGTTGCCTTCCCGGGCCCTCCCCAGGCCGCGAGCGTGCACAGTTGCACGCCCTTGACCGCGTGTCGCTGTGCAGACACGCACGCTCGCGGGGGTGATGGGGCGGGCAAGGGCCAAGGTCAGGGGGTTTTGCGCAGTACCACCAGCGACCGGGCCGGCACCGCGAGCGTCTCGCCGGCGTTGAGCACCCGGTTGCCCTCGCCCCGCGGGTGGTTGGTGTCGAGCATCGCGGTCCACTCGCGGGCGTAGTCGGCGGGCGGCATCACGAAGTCCACCGGCTGGTCATAGGCGTTGAAGCACAACAGAAACGAGTCATCGACTACCCGTTCGCCGCGCAGCCCGGGCGCGGTGATGGCGTCGCCATTGAGGAATACCGCCACGCAGCGGTGGAAGTCGGTGTTCCAGTCGTCGTGCGTCATCTCCCGGCCGTCGGCGGTGAGCCAGGCCAGGTCGCGCACTTCGCCGGCGCTGCGGATTGGCTCGCCGTCGAAGAACCGGCGCCGGCGGAACACCGGGTGGTTCTTTCGCAGGGCGGTCGCCGCGCGGGCGAAGGCCAACAGGTCGGCGTTCTTGTCGACCAAACTCCAGTCCATCCAAGCCAATTCGGAGTCCTGGCAGTAGGAGTTGTTGTTGCCGCCCTGGGTGCGACCGATCTCGTCGCCGTGGGCAATCATCGGTGTGCCCTGACTGAGCATCAGGGTGGCCCAGAAGTTGCGCATCTGCCGGCCGCGCAGCGCCAGGACCTCGGGGTCGTCGGTGGGGCCCTCGACGCCGCAGTTCCACGATCGGTTGTGGCTCTCGCCGTCGCGGTTGTCCTCGCCGTTGGCCTGGTTGTGCTTGTCGTTGTAGGACACCAGGTCGTTGAGGGTGAAGCCGTCGTGCGCGATGACGAAGTTGATGCTCGCGCTCGGGCGCCGGCCGGTGGCCTCGTAGAGGTCCGACGACCCGGTGAGCCGGGAGGCGAACTCGCCCAGGGTGGCCGGCTGACCGCGCCAGTAATCGCGCACGGTGTCGCGGTACTGCCCGTTCCACTCCGTCCACAGACCGGGGAAGTTGCCGACTTGGTAGCCGCCCTCGCCGACGTCCCACGGCTCGGCGATCAACTTCACCTGACTGATCACCGGGTCCTGCTGCACCAGGTCGAAGAAGGCGCTCAGGCGGTCGACGTCGTGTAGTTCGCGTGCCAGCGTGGCGGCCAGGTCGAAGCGGAACCCGTCGACGTGCATCTCGAGTACCCAGTAGCGCAGCGAGTCCATGATGAGCTGCAGGACGTGCGGGTGGCGGGCGTTGAGGCTGTTGCCGGTGCCCGTGTAGTCCTTGTACAGCCGCAGGTCGTCATCCACCAGCCGGTAATAGGCGGTGTTGTCGATGCCGCGGAAGTTGATCGTCGGGCCGACGTGGTTGCCCTCGGCGGTGTGGTTGTACACCACGTCGAGGATCACCTCGATGCCCGCGTCGTGCAGGGCGCGCACCATTGACTTGAACTCAGGCACGCTGGCTTCGGGGTTGGCGGCGTACTGATGGTGCGGGGCGAGGAAGCCAAAGGTGTTGTAGCCCCAGTAGTTTCGCAGGCCCAGCTCCAGCAGCCGGGAGTCGTGCATGAACTGATGTACCGGCATCAGCTCCAGGGCAGTCACGTTGAGCGACTTGAGGTGGTCGATGACGACGGGGTGGGCGAGCCCGGCGTAGGTGCCCCGCAGTTGCTCGGGGACGCCGGGATGGCGCTCGGTCATGCCCTTGACGTGGGCCTCGTAGATGACCGTCTCGTGGTACGGGGTGCGCGGCGCGCGATCGCCCCCCCAGTCGAAGAACGGGTTGCTGACCACGCTGAGCATGGTGTGGCCGAGCGAGTCGACCATGGGCGGAGTGCCGGTCTCGGCGTTGAGGGCGGTGCGGTCGGTCAGATCGACGGCCGTCGGATCGTAGGAGTACAGCGCCTGGTCGAAGTGGAAGTCGCCGTGGAACGTCTTGCCGTAGGGGTCGAGCAGCAGCTTGCTCGGGTCGCACCGGTGGCCGGCGGGCGGATCCCACGGCCCGTACACGCGAAACCCGTAGCGCTGACCCGGGGTGATGTTCGGCAGGTAGGCGTGCCAGACGTATCCGTCGACCTCGTCGAGGGTGATCCGCGACTCCGCCCCGAAGGAGTCGATCAGGCACAGTTCGACCTTCTCGGCGATCTCGGAGAAGACCGAGAAGTTGGTGCCTGCACCGTCGTAGGAGGCGCCCAGCGGGTAGGGGGTTCCCGGCCACACCGTTTCCAGCCGCGGTCCGTCGGAGGTCGTCGTGTCACCACCAGCCCGTGTAGGCGGCGATCTGGCGGCCCAGCTCGCCGGCCATGGTGCGAACGTATGTGGAGGACAGGTGATGGGAGTCGTGATAGATCAGCACGTTGCCCTCGGCGGCGCTGCAGAAGTCCGGGCGGCAGATCGCATCCGACATGTCCAACGGCTTGAGCAACGGGAACTGCTCGATGACGTCGAGGGTGGGGTTGTGCTCGGCCAGCACCTCGGAGCGCTTGATGCCGCACGAGTGCGTGTCGCCGCCCGCGGCCAGGCAGTCGGCGGGCTCGAAGGGTTTGCCGACCCCGGTCGCCATCCACGGGGTGTCACGCATCCCGAGGATGGAAATATCGTTGTCGGACAGTGTTTTCCAGATGCCGCGGTAGCTGTCCGGCATGAGGTCGCCCGGTTTGACGTTCCAGGGCCGTGTCGAGGTGGTGAACACGTAGTCGGGGTGGTCGGCGACGAGCTTGGCCATGGCGTGTTGCACCCAGTCGTGGCACTGCGGGTAGGGCGAGTTGTCACCCGAGATCAGCGGCACGTCCTCGGTGGACAGCGGGCAGCCCATCTTCAGGTAGGTGACCACCTTGAAGTGGTGCTGGCGGCCGAGGAGGTCGAGTGCGGGCAGCCAATGTTCGGAATGCGAGCCGCCGGCCAGCGCGATGGTCGCGGCGGCCTTGTGGTCGCCGTAGGTGCAGTTGAGCACCGCCGGGTTGTCCCAGTCGCTGATGCAGCCGTCTCGGGTGGAGCCCGGCAGGTCGTCCTTGACCTCCAGCACCGTGGGCCGCATCGGCAGCGTTGGCACCCGCGCGTGCTCGGTCAGCGCGCGGGCGCCGGGGTAGTCGCGCGCGGCCAGGACGCTCAGTTCGCGGCCCTCGGCGCGTACCACCGCGACGTGCTGGCGCCAGGCGAACGCCGTCGTCGTCAGCGCGAGGCCCAGCACCGCTACCGAGAACCCCAACGCCATCGCCGGGCCCCGGGCCCGCAGCGGGTCCTCGACCAGTCGCGTGGTGGCGTAGCCCAGCACCCCGGACACCGCCAGCACCGCGGCGCCGTCGGCGGGGCCGGCGTGGAGGTGCCCGGTGTAGGACAGCCAGAAGATAAGTAGCGGCCAGTGCCAGAGGTACAGCGAGTACGCCATCGTGCCTAGCGCCACCAGCGGCGCGGTGGCCAGCAGCCGGTTGGGCAGCGGCAGCCGGCCACCGTCGGGCCGGCCCTGCACCCCGGCGCCGGCCAGGATCATCAGCGCGGTGGCCCCGACCGGCACCAATGCCCACGGCCCGGGGAACTCCCGCACGCCGTCGATCAGGGCACCGCAGGCCAGGATCGCGCCCAGTCCGGTCGTCGCCACCACGTTGCGCAGCCAGCCCGGCCAGCGGACGTGGGGGACGAGCGCCCCGACGAGCACCCCGAGCAGCAGTTCCCACACCCGCCCGAAGCTGTCGTAGTAGGCGGTCGTCTGGTGCTGCTGGTGTGCGTCGATCGCGTAGACGAACGACGCCGCCGTCAGTGTGGTGAGCAGCACCAGAAACAGGGTCCGCAGCCGGGCGCCCACGAGCCGCCGGAAAAGGACGGCGCACCCGGCGATCAGCAGCAGAAAGGCGAGGTAGAACTGGCCCTGAACCGACATCGACCAGATGTGCTGCAGGGGGCTGACAGTCTCGCCGGCCCGCAGGTAGTTCGATGCCGTGCGGGCCAGCTCCCAGTTCTGGTAATAGCCGAGGCTGGCCAGGCTCTGGTCGGCGTAGGTCTCCCAGCGGGTCAGCGGTTGCACCGCGGCGGTGAGTACCGCGCCGCCCGCGAGCACCACCACCAGGGCGGGCACCAGGCGGCGGACTAGCCGCAGCGTCTCCGCGGGTAATGACAACCGGACCGCGGGGTTCAGGGCCGCGCGAATGATCTTGCCGCCGAAGAAGAATCCCGACAGCGTCAGGAAGACGTCTACCCCGCCGGACACCCGCCCGAACCAGACGTGGAACGCCGCGACCAGGGCGATGGCGACGCCGCGCAGGCCGTCGAGGTCGTGGCGGTAGAAGCCCGTCGATCGGGCCGGCGCGGCCACCTGCGGCGCGGCGGCGGCCGGTGGGCGGGGCGGGGAGAGTATGGACATGGTCGACGGTCAATGTACCGAAAACGCCGCCCGCTCCCATGCGCGGAGGAGCGGGCGGCGGATTCGGGTGATGCGGGGATTAGTGCGTCGGCACCTGCGCGGGCGTCGGCTGCGCCGGCAACTGCAGGAACTGCTGCTGCAGGGGGGCCTGCTGCACGGGCACCTGCTGAGCGGGCACCGGCTGCAACGGAGCCTGCCTGACGGGCGCCTGCTGCGGCACCATGGTCTGCTGCCCGGGCACCTGCTGCGTCGGCACCTGCTGCAGGGGCACCTGGGTCGCCTGGGCGCCCAGAACCCGGACTGCGTAGGGCATCAGGTCGGTGGCGCGCACCGCCGACGCCTGGACGACGTCGCCCACCTCCAGCATCTGGCTGTTACCCAGGTACATCGTGACGGTCTGGGTACCCTCAGGGCCGTAGAAGAGCAGGTCGCCCTTCTGGGCCTGCTGCGACGCGACCTTCTGGCCAAGCCGGTACATCTCGCCGGAGGACCGCGGCAGCTTGATGCCCACGCCGGCGTAGGCGTACTGCATCAGGCCGGATGCGTCGAAACCGACGGTGGTGGCGCCGGTGCCCTTGCCGAGGGAGGCGCCGCCTGGGCCGCCGCCGGCCCACGAGAACGGCACGCCCCGTTGGGAGAGGCCGCGGGTGACGACGACGTCGGCGGCCTGCTGGTAGTCCATTGCCCTGGTGCCCGGGTCGGCCGTAGCGATGCCGAGGCCCAGTAGCGGGGCGCCCAGCAGCGCGAGTCCGACCGCGAAGCCGTAGATGCGTTTCATGTCGATTTCCTTCCTGGGTGCGTTCACACCAGTCACTACACACACTTCTACAACAGCCAACGCCCGGAGACCACGGCAAAGTGGCCGCACAGGAGATTCTTTGTAGGACCGTGACCGGTCGGTGACTGCGGCGCCGAATTCCGTGTGCGCAATCGTTATTCGGCTCTCAGCGTCGAGATCGACGCCAGTGCGAGTTTTTGGCGTTTTTCTCGCACTGGCGTTGATCTCGGCGAGGTGTCGGTGCCCGCGTGCACCCTGTGCGCATGGGGAAGATCTTCATCGGCAGCGAAGCGATCGCCGCGGGCGCACTGAGCGTCTACCAGTTGCGCAGTCGGCACCAGGCCGTCTTTCCTGACGTGTACATGCCCAGGGGTGTGGACCCGTCGCTCAACGACCGCATCCTCGCTGCCTGGCTGTGGTCGCGGCGGAAGGCGGTGATTGCCGGCGCTGCGGCGTCGGCGCTGCACGGCGCCCGGTGGGTTGACGCCGACGCGACCATCGAGCTCGCCGCGCCGAACGCCCGGCCCCATAGGGGACTGCTGGTCCGCAACGACACACTGGGCGACGACGAGGTCACCGTCGTTAAGCGACTGCCGGTCACCTCGGTCGCGCGTACCGCCTTCGACCTGGGGCGCCACCTCCCGCGGGGCGAGGCGCTGGCACGGCTCGATGCGCTCATGCGCGCCAGGCCGTTTTCCGCCGAAGATGTGGCCGTCTTGGCTAAGCGATACTGCGGCGCGCGTGGCCTGCGGCGGCTCGCGGAGGTGCTGCCCCTGGTCGACGGAGGTGCGGCGTCGCCGAAGGAGACCTGGTTGCGTCTGCTCCTGATCGACGCCGGCCTGCTGAGGCCGACGACGCAGATACCGGTCGACCTCGGCCAGCGGGGGATCGCCTATCTGGACATGGGCTGGGAGGAGTACATGGTCGCCGCCGAGTACGACGGAGACCAGCACTTCAGGGACCGCTGGCAATACGTCAAGGACATCGGTCGATTGGCCAGGTTCGCGGAGTTGGGCTGGATCGTGATCCGGGTCGTCGCCGAGCACCGGCCGGACGAGATCGTCGCGCGCGTCCGTCGGGCGCTCGTCAGCCGCGGCTATCCGCGAGATTGACGCCAGTACGAGATTTTGGCGTTTTTCTCGCACTGGCGTCGATCTCGGCGAGGACCCGAGGCAGGCCTGCCGCGGCTACCAGCGAAGCGAACTCACATCCAATAGCGCTGGCTGAACGCGGTCAGCAGGGAGCCGACGATGCAGCTGACCACCACCAGGGCCAGTGACAACGCCGGCCAGAACGACATGTACCAGCCCTTGAGCAGCGAGACCAGCGGGCCCACGATCGAGGCCGCGATCGCCGCCCCCGCACCGCCCCACACCAGCGGACGGATGTAATAGTCGGCCCCGAAGGGCACCGCGCCGCAGGTATCCCCCTCGCAGAGGTTGTGCATGAACGCATAGAGCTTCCCCGGCCACGGTGTCGCGGTGGCCAGGTACACCAGCAGGGCCATCAGCACGACCGTGCACACCACGTCCCAGGGGGACACCCGAAGGCGGATCACCCGGGGCTCCGGCCGGGCTGGCTCCGGATCGGGGTACGGGACGTCGGAGTGCTGCGGCGCGGCCATGCCGACCCATGCTTCCCCATGGCGGGGATTTGCGCGACTCGCCTGCTCTAGGCTCGAGCACTGTGCCGGAGGCCAGGCCGGGGTTGACCCCCGAGCAGATCAGCGCGATCGACGCCGCGCACCTGTGGCACCCCTACAGCACCGTCGGCGGCACATCCCCGGCACCCGTGGTGGCCGTCGGCGCCCGCGGGGCCTGGCTGACGCTCATCCACGACGGTCGGCGCATCGAGGCGCTCGACGCGATGAGCTCCTGGTGGACGGCGATACACGGCCACGCCCACCCGGTGCTGGACGCGGCGGTCACCGCCCAGCTGGGCGTGCTGAACCACGTCATGTTCGGCGGCCTCACCCACGAGCCCGCCGCCCGGCTGGCCCAGTTGCTGGTGGAGATCACCCCCGACGGCCTGGACACGGTGTTCTTCAGCGACTCGGGGTCGGTGTCGGTTGAGGTCGCCGTCAAGATGGCACTGCAGTACTGGCGCTGCCGCGGCCGGCCCGCTAAGACCCGGCTGATGACCTGGCGGGGCGGTTACCACGGGGACACCTTCACCCCGATGAGCGTGTGCGACCCCGACGGCGGCATGCACGCCATGTGGACCGACGTCTTAGCAAGCCAAATCTTCGCCCCGCAGGTTCCGCGCGCCTACGACCCCGCCTACAGCGCGGCGTTCGAGGCGCAACTGGCGCAGCACGCCGCCGAGCTGGCGGCCGTGATCGTCGAACCCGTCGTTCAGGGGGCCGGCGGGATGCGGTTCCACGATCCCCGCTACCTGACCGACCTGGTCGACATCTGCCGGCGCCACCAGGTGCTGCTGGTGTTCGACGAGATCGCGACGGGGTTCGGCCGCACCGGAGAGATGTTCGCCGCCGACCACGCCCGCGTGAGCCCCGATGTGATGTGCGTCGGGAAGGCGCTCACCGGGGGATACCTCGGCATGGCCGCCACCCTGTGCACCACCGAGATCGCGGGCACCATTGGCGCCGGTGAGGCCGGGGCGCTGATGCACGGGCCGACATTCATGGCCAACCCCCTGGCGTGTGCGGTGTCGGTGGCCAGCGTCGAGGTGCTGCTCGCCCACGACTGGCGCGCCCGGGTCGCGGAGATCTCCGCCGGGCTGGCCGCCGGGCTGGCCCCGGCCCGGGCGCTGCCCGGGGTTGCCGATGTGCGGGTGTGCGGCGCCATCGGCGTCATCGAGTGCGACCGGCCGGTCGACCTGGCCGTGGCCACCCCGGCGGCACTCGACCGTGGGGTATGGCTGCGCCCGTTCCGCAACCTGGTCTACGTGATGCCGCCCTACATCTGCACGCCGGCCGAGATCGCCCAGATCAGCGCCGCGATGGTCGATGTCGCCGGGTTGTCCGGCGGGCCTGCCTAGGCGTCCAGGCGGGCGAACCGGTTCGCCGTGTACTGCTCGACGCACGCAGATCGCCTGATCTTGCCGCTGGTGGTGATGGGGATCGATCCGGGGGACACCAGGACCAGATCCGCGACTCCCAGGCCGTGCGACGCCGAGATCGCGGCGGCGACTTGACGTTTGACGGCCGCGAACGCCGCCGTCGCCCCCTTCTCGTAGCCGCCCCTCATCTTGACCTCCAGTACGACGACCAGCTGCTCCGTGCCGGCGTCGGGAACGGCGATCGCCGCGGCCCGGCTTCGCGTGATCTCCTGTACCGTCGCCTCGATATCGTCGGGAGAGTGGTTGCGCCCGTAGATGATCAGCAGATCCTTGATCCGGCCGACGATGAACAGCGCACCCTCGGAGAAGAAACCCAGATCCCCGGTTCGCAGCCAGGGGCTTTCGGGGGTGCCGGCCGACGGCCCGACAATTGTCGCCTGGAAGGTGCGTTCGGTCTCCTCGGGTTTGTGCCAGTAGCCGGCGCCGACATTGCCGCCGTGCACCCAGACCTCGCCGGTCGTCCCGTCCGGACACTCGACGCGGGTTTCGGGGTCGACGATGCGGACGGCGGGTCCCCGCTCGGGGTAACCGACCAGTGCCGTACCGGTGCCGGGTGCGCACCGCTGTGCCTGGCCGGCGGTGAGTTTCTGGGGCTCGAAGTCGGCGATGGCCGGTGGTTCCCCGTCCGTGCTGGTCGCCACGTACAACGTCGACTCCGCGAGACCGTAGGTGGGCCGCAGAGCCGACTCTCGAAGATTGAAGTGCTTGAACCGCTCGGCAAAGCGGTTGAGGGTGTCAGCGCGTATCCACTCGGCGCCGCTGATGATGCTGGCTACGTTGCCGAGGTCGTAGCCCGCCATGTCCTCGTCCGACGTTGCGCGGACGGCCAGGTCGAAGGCGAAGTTGGGCCCTCCCGTGGAGGCGTCGGGGTAGGAGGCCACCATCTGCATCCACCGGGCCGGGCGCTGCAGGAACGACTCGGGGCTGGTAAAGACCGCGCGGCATCCCGAGATGACCGGCGTGCACACTCCCATCACCAGTCCGAAGTCGTGGTAGAACGGGAGCCACCCCACCAGCGTGTGGTTCGGCGGTTTGACGCCCCCGATCCGCTCGAAGAAGCTGCGCAGCGTCAACTCGTAGTTGGTGTGCAGGTTGGCATAGGAAATCATGACGCCGGCCGGCCGGCGGGTCGATCCGGACGTGTATTGCAGATACGCGACGCCGTGATCGGTGTCGGTGTCGGCGGCATCGAATCGAAGAGGGGCGTCGGTGTCCAGCAGATCAACCTCGAGGACGGTCGGGGCAGGTTGTCCGGGGCGCGGTGCAACCCGCAGGGTGACCTTGCCGACCACGGCTGATGTGGTGAGTAGGGCAGTCGGTGACGCGTCGAGCAGCACCGAATCCACCCGCTCGTCGGCGACGCCACCCAGCGGGACCGACAGCGGGACCGCGATCAGTCCGGCCTGCAATGCGCCCAGGAAGCCCACGATGTAGTCGAGCCCCTGCGGGGCCAGGATGACGGCGCGATCCCCGGGCGAGGTGCACAGCCTGAGCTCGCGCGCCACGTTGCTCACTCGGCGATACACCTGCGCCCAGGTCAGGCTTTCCTCGGCGCCGTCCCAGTCCTGCTCGTAATCGATGAATGTGTATGCCGTGTCTGCCGGTTGCGCACTGGCGCGCTCGCGCAGCAGAGCCGGAAAGGCTGGTCCCACCACGAGCAGTAGGTTACCGTGGGCCGCTTCTCGAAAACGGCGGGTGCGTGGGCTAAACGGTCAGCTTCGGGAGTTCTGCTGCCACCGTTGCCGCCGCCTCGTGCGCTGGGCGATCTTCCTCGAGCAGCAGGGATCGCACGAGCGGACGTGGGCCTTCTGATCGGAGCATGAAACTGGCCGGGCGCGGGCGAACCATCTGAGGCCACCAGAACCAGCGCCCCAGCAGCGCGGCGATGGACGGCGTCATGAACGAGCGCACCACCAGGGTGTCGAACAGCAGGCCCAGGCCGATGGTGGTGCCGACCTGGCCGATGATCCGCAGGTCGCTGAACATCATCGATGCCATGGTGAAGGCGAAGACGAGCCCGGCGTTGGTCACGACCTTGCCGGTGCTGCCCACGGCGCGGATGATGCCGGTGTTGATGCCGGCGGCGATCTCCTCTTTCATGCGGGACACCAGCAGCAGGTTGTAGTCCGATCCCACCGCCAGCAGGACGATGACGGCCATCGGCAGCACCAGCCAGTGCAGGCTGACTTCCAGCAGGTCCTCCCATACCAGCACTGCCATCCCGAACGATGCGCCTAGCGAAATCAAGACCGTGCCAACGATTACCGAGGCGGCCACGAAGCTTCGGGTGAGGGCGAGCATGATGACGAAGATCAGGCAGAGCGCACCGACCATGGCGATCCACAGGTCGTATTTCGCGCCGTCGCGAAAGTCTTTGAAGGTCGCCGCAGTCCCGGCCAGAGAGATCGTGGAGCCCTCCAAAGGTGTTGTCTTGAGTGCCTCCTCGCCCGCGGCCTTGATCTGGTCCACCCGCGCCAGACCCTCGGGGGTCGCGGGATTGTCGCGATGGGAAATGATGAACCGGGCCGCCCTCCCGTCGGGCGATACGAAGGAACCCATCGCCCGCTGGAAGTCGGGATTCTGGAACACCTCCGGGGGCAGGTAAAAGGAATCGTCATTTCTGGCATCGTCGAACGCCTGCCCCATAGAGATGGCAGTCTCGTTCGAGTCGTCTATTCGACGCTGGAATCCGGACCAGGTGCTGTGCGATTTCAGCAGCGTCGCACGGGAGCCCTCCAAAATCGCGATCAATCTCGGGGTGAATTGGAGTAACCGCTGGGCCAGGTTGTCGATCTCCACCGCATCTTTCGTGACGTCATGCGCCACATCGGCGAGCACGACGATGCTGTCGAGCGCGTCGAACACCGACCTCAGCGACGCGCAGATGGGGATGTCGTAGCAGTGTTTCTCCCAGTAGAAATAACTCTGGATCGGCCTGATGATGTCTTGGAAATCGGCGATGTGATTGCGCAGATCATCCATGACGGCGACCATGTCCACTGCGACGCCCACCGAATGGTGCGTCAGAGCGGTAAGCCGCTGCTGCAATGCGTAGAGACGCTTCGAGATCGCGATTTGTTGTGCAAGCATCTCGGCCTGTGTGAGCAGGTCCTTCGTGCGGTTCCTGACGAACGTCATGTCTTCCTGTAGTGCTGCGTTCTGCAGGGTCATCAGAAAAGGAATCGACGTGTGCTGGATCGGCGTTCCCTCGGGCCGCGTGATCCCTTGCACCCGGGAAATGCCGGGCACCTGAAAAATCGACTTGGCCAGTTTGTGCAGCACTAGAAAATCTGAAGGATTGCGCATGTCGTGATTGGCTTGGATCATCAGGATGTCGGGCATCAGTCGCGACTGTGAGAAATGGCGGTCGGCCGCCGCGTACCCCTGATTGGCCGGGAGGTCCTTGGGGAGGTAGATCCGGTCGTCGTAGCTCGTCTTGTAACCCGGAAGGGTCACCAGCCCGACCGCGGCAACGGCCAACGTCGTGGCAAGGATGGGCGCGGGCCAGCGGACGATCGCCGTTCCGATCCCCCGCCAGCGGCGCTGCCCGATCTTGCGTTTGGGGTCGCACAGCCCGAAGCGGCTGCCGATGGCGATGACCCCCGGGACCAGCGTCACCGCGACCGCGACTGCCACGATCATGCCCACGGCACAAGGGACGCCGATGGTCTGGAAAATGGGCATCCTGGTGAAGCTCAGGCACAACATCGCCCCGGCGATCGTCAAGCCGGAACCTATGACGACGGGAGTCACATGGCGGTAGGCGGTGTAGTAGGCCGTTTCGGGGTCCTCGCCGGCCTGACGGGCCTCCTGGTA
The DNA here is from genome assembly GCA_964653535.1 of uncultured Mycobacterium sp. GTDB lineage: Bacteria > Actinomycetota > Actinomycetes > Mycobacteriales > Mycobacteriaceae > Mycobacterium. The sequence goes on from CAZZHX010000006.1 coordinate 20,468, forward strand.
GCGGCCGAAGAAGAAGATGCCGTAGTCGGTTCCTGCGGCCATCGCGAGCGCGACCAAGAGGTTGATGGCGAACGTCGAGAGCACCACGATGTCGTTATTGGCGAGAAACGCGACGATTCCCCGTGCCGAACCCACTTCGATTCCCACGCCGATCAGCAAAAGAATCACGGTGGTGACCGAACGGTAGACCAATAGCAGCACCACGAAGATGATCAGGCCGCCCGTCAGGGTCATCTTCAGCAGGGAGTCGTTGCCGGCGCGCACCATGTCCGGGACGAGCGCGGCGGGGCCGGTGACATAGACCTCGACGCCGGCGGGGGGCGGCATCGCCTTGACGATGTTCCGGACCGCCACCACGGATTCCTGCCCCAGGGTGGTGCCCTGGTTGCCGGCCAGATTCAGCTGGACATACACGGCCTTACCGTCGGGGCTCTGTACGCCGCCCGCTGTCAGCCGGTCTCCCCACAAATCCTGTACGTGTTCGACGTGCCGCGGGTCTTCGCGCAGCTTGCGAACCAATTCCCGGTAATACGTCCGCGTGTCGTCCCCGAGCGATTGCTTCCCCTCCAACACGATCATCGCGAAGCTGTCGGAATCGGACTCCTTGAAGGCCTTGCCCATGCTCATCATGGCCCGCACCGACGGTGCGTCCTGGGGGGCCAGTGGCACGGAGTGCTGCTCGCCGACCCGCTCCAACGGTGGAACCGCGAACGTCACCAGCAGCGTCAAAGCCACCCACGCCAGCATCACCAATGGCGACAGTCGGCGGATCGTCCGCGCGACAAAGGGGGGCCGGGGGTGTTCGGCGCTCGTCACGGCCGTTATCTCAGCAACAGGGCGCGGACCAGCGGACGGGGTCCGGTGGGCCGGAGCATCGTGCTGGCCGGGCGGGGGCGCACGTGCTGGGGCCACCAGAACCAGCGCCCCAGCAGCGCGGCGATCGAGGGCGTCATGAATGCGCGCACCACCAGGGTATCGAACAGCAGGCCCAGCGCGATCGTCGTACCCAACTGGCCGATGCTGCGCAGGTCACTGACGATCAGCGACCCCATGGTGAGGGCGAATACCAGGCCCGCGTACGTCACGAGCTTGCCGGTGCCGCCCATCGCACGAATGATGCCGGTGTTGATGCCCGCGCCGAGCTCCTCCTTCATCCGAGCCACCAGCAACAGGTTGTAGTCGGACCCCACCGCCAACAGGACGATCACCGACATGACGAGAACCGCCCAGTGCAATTGAATGCCGAGCAGGTACTGCCACACGAGCACGGAGAGCCCGAAGGACGCACCCAGCGACAGCACTACCGTACCGACGATCACCGAGGCGGCGACGAAACTTCGCGTGATGACCAGCATGACGATGAAAATGAGGCACAGCGCTGCGACCCCCGCGATCGCGAGGTCGTAGGCGGAGCCCTGCACCACGTCCTTCACCACTGCGGCGGTCCCGGAGAGGTAGACCCGCGAGTCTTCCAGAGGTGTTCCCTTGAGGGCCTCCCCGGCGCCGTTCTTGATCGCATCAACCCGCGACATGCCCTCGGGTGAGGCCGGATCGTCCTTGAGTTGGACGAACATGCGGGCTGCTTTTCCGTCGGCAGACAGGAAGATGTCCATCACCCGCTGGAAGTCCTTGTTCTTCAACACTTCCGGTGGCAGGTAGAACGAATCATCGTTCTTGGCCGAGTCGAAGGCCTTGCCCATGGCGCTCGGATTGCTGTTGGCGTCCTCCATCTGACCGGTGGTTCCAGCCATGGTGGCGTGCGCTTTGAGGAGCATGTCCCGCGAGGATTGCGTGATCGCGATCATCTGCGGGAACTGGGTGAGGATCTGCGGCAGAATCACATCGATCTGATCGAGGTCCTTCACCACGTCGCCGAGCTTGTCGACCAGCATGTCGGCGCCGTCGATCGGCTCGAAGAGGTTTCTCACCGCCCAGCACACCGGAATGTCGTAGCAGTGGTTTTCCCAGTAGAAGTAGCTGCGGATCGGCCTGAAGAAGTCCTCGAAATTCGCAAGGTTTTGCCGCAGTTGGTCGGAGAGTTCCTGCATGTCGTGGGTCTTGTGCACCATGTCGTGCGTCGTTGCGAACATCTGCTGCGTCAGGCCGTACATCGTTTGCAGGATCGCCTGCGCCTCTGCCATCGTGTCGGCCTGTTTGAGGATGTCGTCCATGCGCATCTTCTGGAAGTGCATGAATTGTTTCTGGCCGGACTCCTGCATGCTGAGCATGTAGGGCAGCGTCGTGTGGGCGATCGGGGTTCCCTCCGGGCGGGTGACCGACTGCACCCGGGAGATACCCGGAACGGCGAGTACGCCCTTGGCCAATTTTTCGAGCACCAGGAAATCTGCCGGATCGCGCAGATCGTGATCGGCCTCGACCAGCAGTATCCCGGGTGTCCACATGACCGTCGAGGGGAAGTGCCGCGCCGCGGCGTCGTACCCCAGGTTGGCGGAAATGTTTTTGGGGATGAACTGCCGGTCGTCGTAGTTGGGTTTGAATCCCGGCAGCGTCAGCAGTCCGACGAGTGCGACTGCCATGGATGCGACGAGAACCGGTGCGGGCCAGCGGACGATCGCCGTTCCCACCCGCCGCCATCCGCGAAACGTGATTGCCCGTTTCCGCTCGAACAGACCAATTCGGCTCCCCGCGGTGAGGACGGCGGGAATCAGTGTGACCGCCACCGCGACGGCGACCGTGACTCCCACCGCGCAGGGGACTCCCAGGACGCGGAAGGAGGGCAGCCGGGTGAAGCTGAGGCAGAACACTGCGCCGGCGATGGTCAAACCGGACGCCACGATCACCTTGGCGACCCCGCGGAAGGTGGTGAAGTAGGCGGTCTCCTTGTCCTCGCCGGCCTGTCGGGCTTCCTGATACCGACCGATGAAAAATATCGCGTAGTCCGTTCCGGCGGCGATCACCAGGGAAACCAGCAGGTTGCTGGCGAAGGTGTTGAACCCGATGACTCCCTGGTGGCCCAGGAAAGCGACGGTGCCACGGGCCACTTGCAATTCGATCCCGACCATGAGCAGCGAGAGAATGACGGTGACGATCGACCGGTAGACGAAGAACAGCATCGTCACGATCACCAGGAGGCTGACCGCGGTGACCCTGACGAGCGTCCTGTCGCCACTGTGGCCCATATCGGCGGCGATCGCCGCGGGGCCTGTGACGTACGCCTTGATCCCGGGCGGGGCCGGAGTCCGTTCGACGATGCGCCGGAGGGCTTCGACCGATTCATTTCCCGATGCCTGTCCAAGCGTGCCGGCGAGGTTCACCTGCACGTAGGCGGCTTTTCCGTCGGCGCTCTGCGCGGCGGCCCGGGTGAGTTTGTCGCCCCAGAAGTTTTGTACGTGCCGCACATGAACGCGATCGGCTGTGAATTGCGCAATCATGCGGTCGTAGAAGGCGTGGGCGTCGTCGCCGAGGCGCTGCTCGCCCTCCAGCACGATCATCGCCGAGCTTTCGGGATCCGATTGCCCGCCACCGGAGCCGGACTGCTTGAAGTCCGCATTCATGCGCGTGAGCGCCTTGTAGTACGGCGCGTCGAGGGGATACATAGACACCGAATGCTCTTTCGCCACCTGCTCCAGTGGGGGAACACCCATGGTCATGAAAATCGTGATTCCCAGCCACGCCAGGATGATGGGGACCGACAATCGGCGGATCGTCCGTGCCACCCGTGACGGGCCGCTGCGCTGGTGCTGGCTGCTCATTCGGCCTTCAGCATGCAGAAGGTGAAAGCGCTCACCTCGTGGTACTCGACCTTCTCGGCTTTGACCACGCCGTCCACCAGGATGCGGCAGCCGATGTTGTCTCTATCGCCCTGCGCCGCGACGCTTCCGATGGCCGTCGACCCCTCGACCGAAAACTCCATCGACCAGGGCAGGCTCACCCCGTCGACGTGCTTCGGGTTCGCGTCGTCGCCGAAGTAGCTGATCACGGCCACGGTGCCGGGTGGCCCGAAGACTTCGTACCTCATGTGCTTGGGTTCGGCGAGACTGGAGGCGTCCTTCTTGGTGTCGCTGTAGGGGGTGGTTTTCTCGGAGCCGAAAACACCGTGCAGACGAGACACTGTCAATCCTCCGGCGGAGATCACCGCAAGGATGACCAGCGGTATCCACAGTCGCCTCACGACTCGGAAAATCACGGATCCCCGGTTTCTCCGGTTTCGCACGATCTTCTCGGGGCGCTCTGGGTCTCCGGGTGCGGGCGACTCATCGACACGCGTCGGGTCGATGTCTCGTAAGCCATGCTGGAGCACAGTTTAACCCTAGCCGACACGAGGACAAACGATCGCTGTTCAGCGCCAATGCTCTCGTGGAACAGGTTCCAGGTGGTGAAGATGGGCGATTCGGCCTACAAGTGTCACGGCAAGCCACTATGGTGAGGCGATTCGGAGGACAACACATGTTCCGAGAGCAGGATCGGGGTCCGGGGAGATGGTCTGGGGTCCGCAATTGAGCAAGTCAGTGACGCATGCTCCGCCGGCCGCCGAGGCATTCGCGATCGTCGGCTACGCCCTGCGTTTTCCGGGTGCCGCCGGTGCCGACGAGTTCTGGGACGTGCTGCGGCACGGGCGCGACGCCGTGTCGGAGGTGCCCGCCGACCGGTGGGACGCTGAGGAGTTTTTCGACCCGGACGCGGACGCCCCCGGCAAGATCGTGACGCGGCGAGCGGGTCTCGTCGACGACGTGTCGGGGTTCGACGCCCCGTTCTTCGGCCTGTCCACGCGGGAGACCATGCTGATCGACCCGCAGCATCGGCTGCTGCTGGAGACCGCGTGGCGCGCGGTGGAGCATTCGGGAACCGCGCCGTCGGCGTTGGCGAACACCAGCACTGGCGTTTTCGTGGGGCTGGGCACCCACGACTACATGGGGCTGATCTCCGAACAGTTGAGTGTCGCCGAGACCGACTCCTATCAGGCGATCGGCACCTCGTCCGCCGCCGGCGCCGGCCGGATCAGCTACGGGCTGGGGTTGCAGGGCCCGGCGGTGACGGTCGACACGGCGTGCAGTTCGTCGCTGGTGGCGGTTCATCAAGCCTGTCAGGCGCTGCGCCTCGAGGAATGCGACGTGGCGCTGGCCGGCGGCGTCAACGTCCTGCTCAGCCCGAGGACGTCCATCACCTTCTCCCGGGCGCACATGCTTGCGCCCGACGGCAAGTGCAAAACCTTCGACGCGACGGCGGACGGCTACGTGCGCGGTGAGGGCTGCGGCGTTGTCGTGGTCAAGCGGCTTGCGGACGCGATCCGCGACGGCGACCGGATCCGCGCCGTGATCCGCGGCAGTGCGATCAACCAGGATGGCGCGTCCGGGGGTCTGACCGTACCCAACGGTGTCGCCCAACACCGGGTGATTGCTCAGGCGCTGCAGCGCGCCGGCGTCGCCGCCGCGGACGTCGACTACCTCGAGGCACACGGGACCGGGACCTCGCTGGGCGACCCGATCGAGGTGCAGGCCGCGGCCGCGGCGTACAGCGACGGGCGCGACGCCGGCCGGCCGTTGCTGCTCGGCTCGGTGAAGACCAACATCGGGCACCTGGAGGCCGCCGCCGGCATGGCTGGCTTGATCAAGGTTGTCCTGTCGCTCGAGCACCAGATGCTGCCCAAGCACCTCAACTTCGAGAATCCCTCGCCACACATTCCCTGGGATCGGATCCCCGTGCGGGTGGTAGACGAGGCCATCGCCTGGGAGCGCAACGAACGGCCCCGGATCGCCGGGGTGAGCTCCTTCGGGTTCTCCGGGACCAACGCCCACGTCATCGTCGAGGAGGCCCCCGCCCCGGTGGACCCGGACGCCGTCGCGCCGTCGGCGCCGTCCGACGAGCGGTGCTTCACTCTGCTCCCTTTGTCGGCGCGCACCCCGGAGGCCCTGGTCGCGCTGGCCGGCGCATACCGGACGTGGCTGGCCGGCCACCCGGAGGGCTCGCTGCACGACCTGTGCTTCACCGCCGGCGCCGGACGCTCCCATTTCGAGCACCGCGCCGCCTTGGTGGTCAACTCGCTGGAATCGGCCCGGGACCTGCTGGGTGCGCTGGCCGACGACCGCCCAGCGCCGGGTCTGGTGCGGGGAGAGTGCGCCGACAAGCCGAAGACGGCGTGGTTGTTCCCCGGTCAGGGCAGCCAGTACGTCGGCATGGCCCGGGAGTTGTACGAGACCGAACCGGTGTTCGCCGAGACGATGGACCGATGCGCGGTGGCGCTGGCCGGGGTGCTGGACACACCGCTTCTGGACGTGATCTTCGACCCAGAGGGTGAGGACACCCTGCGGCGCACCGAATACGCGCAGCCCGCCCTGTTCGCCGTGGAGATGGGTTTGTCGCGGCTGTGGCAGTCGTGGGGCTTCGAACCCGATGTGGTCATCGGCCACAGCGTCGGCCAGTATTCGGCCGCCTGTGTCGCCGGGGTGTTCGACCTCGAGGACGGCGCGCTGTTGCTGGCTGAGCGCGGGCGGTTGTTCGGCGGCCTGCCCGCGGGTGGGCGGATGGCTGCGATCTTCGCCCCCGCGCAGCGGGTGGAGAGCCTGACGGATGCGTTCCCGTCCCTGTCGGTGGCGGCCTATAACGGCGCCAACACCGTGTTGTCGGGGCCTACGGCGGATCTGGAGGGGGCGGTGGCCCGTCTGGAGGATGACGGGGTGCGCTGCGACTGGTTGGAGACCAGTCACGCGTTCCACTCGGCGCTGTTGGAGCCGGCGCTCGACGAGTTCGAGGCCTTCGCTAACCGGTTTGAGTTCCGGGCGCCGCAGCGGACGTTGGTGTGCAACCGGACCGGCAAGGCTCTGGGCAGGAGCGCGAATCTCGACGGGGATTACTGGCGTGGCCATGCCCGCCATGCGGTGGAGTTCGCCAAGAGCGTGCACACGCTGGCCGACCTGCACTGCAGGGTGCTGCTGGAGGTCGGTCCGCAACCGGTGCTCACCGCGTCGGCCATGCGGGCCTGGCCGGACCCGGCTACCGCGCCGCGGGCGATCGCGTCGCTGCGCAAAAACGGCGCCGACCAGCGCCAGATTCACGAGGCCCTGGCCAACGCCTACACCGTCGGACACGTGCCCGACTTCGCCGCGCTGCAGCACGGGCCGGTGCGCACACTCGACCTGCCCACCTACCCATTCCAGCACCGCCAGTACTGGTTCCGCGAGCAGGGAGCCAAGCCCGCCCGGCGGAGCGCGGGCGCCCGGCAGAGCGACGCCGTGCGCACCGACACTATCCGGTTGCTCGAGGATGGTCAGATCGAGGAACTCGCTGCGTTGCTCGGTAGCGCCGATGGCGATCAGCTGACCGTTGATGTGCTGACACAGCTTGCGGTGCAACACAATCGGCAGCGCAGCGCTCAGTCGATCGCGGACTCCCGTTACGAGATCCGCTGGGAGAAAGCCGGAACTTGCCAGGATGGTTCGGGAGATGTCGGCGAGAAGCCGGCCTGGCTGTTGATCGGCGACGATACCGAGCCGGTGCGGGCGCTGGCCGAGGCGCTGACTGGGCGCGGGCACCGGCCCCAGATCCTGGGGCTGCCCATGTCCGACGCCGACGAGCAACGCCTCGAAGCGGTGCTGCGCACCGCGGCCGCGGACGACCCGGCGCCGCGCATCCTGCACATGGCCGCCGTCGACGCGGCCAGTGCCCCGTCGACGCAGTCGTTGTTGCGGATGCAGCACCGGATCCTGGGCGGCAGCCGGCGGCTGTTCCGCGCCGCGGCCGCCGCCGAACTGGACGCACACATCTGGGTGGTGACGCGCGGTGCGCAACGGGTCGCCGAGGTGGACGTGGTGTCGCCGGTGCAGTCCTGTCTGTGGGGATTCGGCCGCACCGCCGCCCTGGAGTACCCGCGGCTGTGGGGCGGGCTGGCGGATCTCGGCGAGGGTGGTGCCGACGAGTTCTTGCGGCTCATCGACCATCTGCTGACGGCGCCGCGCGCCGAGGACCAGATCGCCCTGCGTGAGCAGACGGTCTATGTTCCGCGGTTGACCCGGCGCTCGGGCCTGCCGGCGGCGAACCCGCTGGCGTTGCGCGCCCATGCCACCTATCTGGTGACTGGCGGGCTGGGTGCGATCGGCCTGGAGGTGGCCGGGTATCTGGCCGCGCACGGCGCCGGTCACTTGGTGCTGACCAGCCGCCGCGCACCCGGCGAGGCCGGCCAGCAGCGCGTCGCCGCGCTGAGTGAACAGCACAGCTGTGACGTGCGGGTGATGACCGCCGATGTCGCTGACGCGCACGACGTCGCGCGCCTGCTGACCACTCTGCAGGCTGAACTGCCGCCCCTGGCCGGCATTGTCCACGCTGCCGGTGAGATCAGTGCTACCCCGTTGCACACCCTGGACGACGCCGAGGTGGATCGAGTGTTCGCCGGCAAAGTATGGGGTGCTTGGTATTTGAGCGAAGCCACCGCAGATCTGACGCTGGACTTCTTCGTGAGCACGTCGTCGATCTCCTCGGTGTGGGGCAGCTTCGGGCAGAGTGCCTACAGCGCGGCGAATGGCTTCCTCGACGGGCTGGCCTGGCGACAGCGTTCGCAGGGTGTGCCGGGGATCGCCGTCAATTTCGGCCCGTGGGCGGCAGGCATGGCCGACGAAGAAGCCCGGGCACACCTGGACAAGCGGGGCGTGCGCACGCTGTCGCCCGCCGACGCGCTTGCGGGCATGGCCGAACTGCTGGTGGGCTCGGCGACACAGGGCGTGGTGGCCACGATCGACTGGGCCAGCTTCCTGCCGCCTTACCAGATGACAGGCAAGCGGGCATTCCTGTCCCAACTGGAGCTCGAGGTGCCCGGGGCGCAGGCGGCGCCGGCGGAGTCCGGGAACACCCGGCTGGTGGAGCAGCTCACCGCCGCCCCGGTGCAGCAGCGCAAGAAACTGGTCGTCGACTACCTGCGTGACGCCGTCGCCGACGTGACGCAGATCGACCAATCGGAGATCCGCGAGGAGGCCGGGTTCTTCAACCTTGGCATGGACTCGCTCATGGCTGTGGAACTGCGCCGCCGGCTTGAACGCTCCGTGGGCAAGGAGCTGCCGGCGACGCTGGCGATGGATTACCCGCGCATCACCGACGTCGCGGACTACCTGCTCGACGACGTGTTGCGCCTGAGCGCTGCTCCCGCAGTGGCCGTGCCGACCATGGTCGCGGCCGCGGCGACATCCGCGGGGCCCAACGAGCCGATCGCGATCGTTGCGGTGGCGTGCCGTTTTCCGGGCGCAACCGACCCCGAGGCGTTCTGGGAGGTGTTGGCCGGCGGTGTTGATGCGATCCAGGAGATCCCTGAGGACCGCTTCGATGTCGACGAGTTCTACGACCCGGACCCCGAGGCACTGGGCAAGATCTACACCCGCTGCGGCGGATACCTCGACAGCATCGACGGATTCGATCCGGAGTTCTTCGGCATCTCACCGCGCGAGGCCGTGTGGATGGACCCGCAGCAGCGGCTGATGCTCGAGATCGCGTGGGAAGGCCTGGAGCGCGCCGGGTATTCCCCGGCGTCGCTGCGCGGCAGCAAGAGCGGCGTGTTCGTCGGGGTGGCCGCCAACGAGTACTCGCAACTGCTGGCCGCCAACTCAGTGGACACCATTGACGCCCACTTCATCACCGGCAACGCTCTCAACGTGATCGCGGGACGGGTCGCCTTCGCGCTCGGCCTGGAAGGCCCAGCGATGGCGGTCGACACCGCCTGCAGTGCGTCATTGGTGGCCGTACACCAGGCCTGCCAGGCCCTGCACTCCGGCGACTGCGATCTGGCGCTGGCCGGTGGCGTGAACGTGTTGCTGAGCCCGGCGTCCACCATCGCCACCTCGCGCGCCAGGATGCTCTCGCCCGACGGGCGGTGTAAAACATTCGACGCCGCCGCCAACGGCTACGCGCGCAGCGAGGGCTGCGGCGTTCTGGTGCTCAAGAGGCTCAGCGACGCCGAACGCGCCGGCGACCGGATCTGCGCGGTCATCTCAGGCAGCGCGGTCAACCAGGACGGCGCTTCCAGCGGCTTGACGGTGCCCAACGGGGGCGCACAGCAACGCCTGATCGGCGCGGCCCTGGCGCGCGCCGGTGTCGCCGGCCACGAGGTGGACTACCTCGAGGCGCACGGCACGGGCACCTCGCTGGGTGACCCGATCGAGGTGCAGGCGGCCGCGGCGGTCTACGGCGCCGACCGCGACCCCGACCGGCCGCTGCTGATCGGATCGGTGAAGACCAACATCGGCCACCTGGAGTCGGCGGCGGGTATCGCCGGCCTCATCAAGGTCGTCCTGGCTCTGCAGCACCAGATGCTTCCGCGGAACCTTCACTTTCAGAACCCGTCGCCGCACATCCCGTGGGCCTCCCTGTCCGTCCGGGTCGTCGACGAACTGACCCCGTGGCAGGCCAACGGCCACCCTCGCCGCGCCGGAGTCAGTTCCTTCGGATTCTCTGGCACCAACGCGCATGTGCTGGTCGGGGAGGCACCACATCGGTCGACCGCCGACGAATACTCGCCGTCGGACATCACACTCGATGTCGTCCCGGCGGAAATGGCCGATGTGTTGCCGCTGTCGGGGCGCTCAGCGGAGGCGCTGACGGCGTTGGCGCAGTGCTACGGCGCCTGGCTGGACGCAAACCCGAAGGTCGACATCGCCGATGTGTGCTTCACAGCAGGCGTGGGGCGTTCGCATTTCGAGCACCGGGCGGCGCTGGTCGTGGATTCGGTACAGGGCGCTCGGGAGGCGCTGGCCGAGCTGGCCGAGAACCGGATACGACCGGGAGTGGTGCGCGGTGAGTGCACGGACCCTCCGATGACGGCGTGGTTGTTCACCGGGCAGGGCAGCCAGTACCCGGGGATGGCGCGCGAGTTATTCGACGCCGAGCCGGTGTTCGCCGACACCGTGACACGGTGCGCAGACGCGGTGGACGGAATGCTGGCGCGGCCATTGCTGGAGGTGCTGTTCGCGACCGACAGGGAAACCGGCGGTGAAGCCGGGAAAGCGCTGCGGCACACCGCGTTCGCGCAGCCGGCGCTGTTCGCCATCGAGATGGGCCTGGCGCGGCTGTGGCAGTCGTGGGGCATCGAGCCCGACGTCGTGCTGGGGCACAGCGTCGGCCAGTACGCGGCGGCCTGCATCGCCGGGGTGTTCAGCCTCGAGGACGGTGCGCGGCTGATCGCCGAACGCGGCCGGCTCTTCGGGAACCTGCCGGACGGCGGGCGCATGGTGGCGGTGTTCGCCGACGAAACACATGTCGAGGGGATCGCCAGCGAGTTCCCCGGGGTGTCGGTCGCGGCCTACAACGGCCCCAACACGGTGCTCTCGGGCCCGGCCGCGGATGTGGAGCGGATCGTCACCGTGCTCAGTGATGACAGCCTGCGCTGCACGTGGCTGGACACCAGCCACGCCTTCCATTCCGCGCTGCTGGAGCCCGTGCTGGACGAATTCGAGTCCTACGTATCGACATTCGAGTTCGCCGCGCCGACACTGCCGCTGGTCTGCAACCGGACGGGCGCCGTGCTGAACGCCGACACCCCGCTCGACGCGCCCTACTGGCGCCGGCATTCCCGCCACCCGGTGCAGTTCGCCGAGAGTGTGCGCACAGTCGCGGCGCTGGGTTGCACGGTGCTGATGGAGATCGGCCCGCAACCGGTGCTGACCAGCGCCGCGGTCCAGGTCTGGCCGGAATCCTCTGCGACGCCGCGGGCTATCGTGTCTCTGCGCAAGGGCGCCGACGCCCAGCGTCAGATGGCCGAAGCGCTGGCTGGGGTCTACGTCGCCGGGCACCGGCCGAACTTCGGCGCGGTGCACGGCGGCCAGGAGACCCCGCGCCACCGGGTGGAATTGCCCACCTACCCGTTCCAGCGCCGTCGCTGCTGGCCCAAGACCTCCGGCAGCGCCGCCACCGGCTCCAGTGGAGCGGATGTGTCCGGAATCCTGGGCAGCGGCAAGGATTTGGCGTCCGGGGACATGGTCTACACCAGCCGGCTGTCGGTCAAGTCCCAGCCGTGGCTCTCCGATCACGTCATCTACGGCACCGTCATCGTCCCGGGTGCGACATACGCCGCGATGGCACTGGCCGCCGTCGGGGCGCCGGCGCAGGTACGCGAGGTCTTCTTCTACGAGCCGATCATCCTGCCCAACAAGGCATCCCGCGAGGTGCAGCTGAGCGTGCACCCCGTCGACGGCGGGTGGACCTTCCAGGTGCACAGCCGCCCCTACGGCGAACGCGATGCCGAGTGGGCGCGCAATGCCGACGGCATGCTGATCAAGGGCGTCGTCGATGGCGACGATGATTGGGCCGAGCCCGTTTCGTCGGAGCCCGTCGACGCGGCAATCGAACGTTTGGAACGCATCCCCACGCAGCAGTTGTTCGACACCTTCGCCGAGATGGAACTGACCTGGGGAACGACCTGGGCGACATCGCTGAAATCGCTGTGGGCCGGTGACGGCGAGGCCGTGGGCGACGTCGTCATCGGCGACGAACTCGCCGAACAACTCGGCAGCGAGCCGATCCATCCGGTACTGCTCGACCTGTGCACCGGCGTTGCATTCCCGGCATTTCCCGCGATCCTCTCGGCGGCCGAAAACGGGGCGCCCGACCTGTTCCTGCCGCTGCGCTACGGGCGCGTCGAGGTGAAGGAGAAGATGCCGCGGCGCTTCTATTGCCGCGCCCGCTGGCGCAACGGCGGCCTGGACAGTGAAACGCAGATCTTCGACCTGGACTTCGTCGACCGCGACGGCCGCGAACTGGGTGGGATCCGCGAGTTCGTGGTCAAACGTGCACCCAGGGAGGCGCTGCTACGCGGGCTCGGCGGCAACGCCAGCGGCAGCCTGTACACCCTGAGCTGGGAAGAGATGCCGGCGCCGGAGTCGGCCGCTGACACCGGCGGCGACGGCACCTGGCTGGTCGCCGGTTTCCCCGAGTTGGCGGCCGGGCTGCCCGGCGCTGTCGCGGTGGACCCGACGGTCGACACGCACGAATGGACACGGCTGATCGCCCAGGCTCAGCAGCGCGGCGCCCCCGTCACCGGGGTTGTCTGGCGCGGCGCGCGGCGACCCGGCGACGAGGAGTCCAGCAGTGAGCTGGCTGCGCGGCTGGAGACCGAGATCACCCAGGTACTCACAGTCGTGCGGACCCTGCTGGCCGAGCAGGACCTGAAGCTCACCAACGGGCTGTGGATGGTCACTGAACGGGCCGTGCCGACCGAATCCGGCGAACCGGTCGACCCGGCACAGGCGGCGCTGTGGGGTCTGGGACGCACCGCCATCACCGAGCAG
>CAZZHX010000007.1:0-33252 GCA_964653535.1 uncultured Mycobacterium sp.
CGCGGCCAGTTGGTCGGCCTGTTCGCGTTGCAGATGCTCACTGGCGGCGACCGGCAGGCCGTCCACGGACACCAGCAGGGCGTGCGCCACACCCGGCACCTCGCGGACGAATCGCGTGACCAACCAGTCCAGCGAGTCCGGCGCGCCGGGAAAGGCCGGGAAGTTTGACGCCGACGTCACTGCTGCTCGTCCCCCGCAACGGCGTCGCGGGCGTGCGAGCGGCCCGCGTGCACCCCGCCGAAATGGCGGCTGATGGAGGCGCGCACCGCCTCGGGGTCGCGCACGGCGACATCCGTTCCGTTGCCCCCGCCGGGCACCAGCCGCTCGCCCGGTTGGCGAATCGGCAACCCGTTCTGCGCAGTGCGCGACTCGACAGGCTTGTCGTCGGCTTCGGCGGCCAACGTCCAGCCGTTCTCCCATACCGACCGCCAGTCCAGGTCAGGGGTGTCGACGAGGTCGTGCGGATCGCCCTGCATCTCCGAGAGCATCCGGCGGTAGATCACGTCGTCGTCGTCCGGGGAACCAGGTTGGTGCGCAACGACCGCGGAGGACTGAGTGGGCTCAGGGGCCGCAGTGATGCCGCTCGAACCCGGTTCGCGGCGCGGCAGCGCGATGACCGGCGATGCGGCTTCCGCCAAGCCGTTCCGCTGCACCGATACGGGAGTGCGCCATTCGGCGACCCGGATGTCAGGGCGCTCGCCCCCCTGGAAAACCGTTGACGGCAGGTAGATTTCGGCGGTGGTTCCGGAACCGGCCCGATCGGCCGCGGCGCCCTGCAGCCCCACCCGGATGCCGTGCCGGGCGGCGATACGGCCGACCACGAACAGGCCCATGTGGCGGGCATTGTCGGGGCTGGGGTCCCCGCCAACCTCGCCGCCGTCCTGCAGCCGCATGTTGGCGATGCGCCGGTCGGCGTCGCTCATGCCCAGCCCCGAGTCGGAAATCCGCAGCAGGACTCCCCCACCAAGGTCCCCGTCGTTCTCGTCCCAGGCCGCCGAAACGCCCACGGTGGTCGCCGGCGGCGAGTACTGCAGGGCGTTGTCGATCAACTCGGCGACAAGCTGGATGACGCCGCCGGCCGCCGCGCCCGCCAGCGTGCAGTCGGGTAGCTCGGCGACGTCCACGCGGCGGTAGTCCTCGACCTCCGATACCGCCGCGTTGACCGCCGTCGACAACGTCACGGGGTCGCGCTGGTCGCGCGCCAGGGTCGCGCCGGCCAGCACCAGCAGATTGGCGCTGTTGCGGCGCAGCCGCGCCGCGAGGTGGTCCAGCCGGAACAGGCTGTCGAGGCGCGCGGGATCCTCTTCGTTGCGCTCCAGCTGCTCGATGAGCGACAGTTGCTGGTCGACCAGCGAACGGTTGCGCCGCGACATGGTCTCGAACATGTCGTTGACCAGCAGGCGCAGGCGCGCCTCGTCGCCCGCCAAGAGCAGGGCCTGGGTGTGTAGTTCGTCGACCGCGTGGGCGACCTGGCCGATCTCCTCGGTGGTGTAGATCGGCAGCGGCGCGGGGATCGGCACGGGCCCACCGGCCTTGATGAGGGCGACCTCCGCCTCGAGGTCGGTGTGGGCGACTTCGAGTGCACCGTCGCGCAGCGCTCGCAGCGGCCGGACGAGGGCACGCCCCACGAGCAGCCCGAGGAGCAGGGCGACGGCGATGGCGGTCGTGACCAGGGCGGCGTCGCGCACGTCGGCGGTGCGCCGCTCGTCGGCCCGGGCGCGCACCGACGCGGTCACCGACTCCGTCGAATCCCGGATGACCCTGTCGGCGATGTCGTCGGTGGCCTGGATCGAGCGCAACAGTTCGGGGTTGCCGACCAGCGTCATGGCCGGATCGGCCATGATCGCCATCCGGACGTCCATCTGCTGCTGCAGCGTCTTGGCGTCCGGCGAGCCCGCGCCGAGCAAGTCAGTCACTCCGACGAGGGTCGCCGGTTCGGCGCCGGCCGCAGCGATCATCGACGCCTGCAACTGCGCATCGTTCAGGTCGGCACCGCCGGTGACCAGCATCTTCTGCATCGTCATCTGACCGCGGACACCGACCGCGCTGCCTAGGCCCCTGGCGTGGGCGCGGATCGTGCGGTCGGAGGCGGGGACCGACTGTTCGATGACATTCGTGGCCGTCAGCAGGAGCGTCGCGTAGCCGTTGACGCGGTCGCGCACCAGGGTGCTCTCGGCCGCATGATCGATGAGTGGCTGGCCCTCGTTGAGCAGGGTGTTCACCCCGGATCGGACGTCGGGGGTCAGGTCGGTGGCGGCCAATCGTTGCTGCAGGTCGTGCTTGCGGAGCGCGTAGTTGTTCTTTCCGTCCCCGCCGCCCGTCGAACCCTCCTGCAGCGCGGCATCCAACGCCACCATGTATTTCGTGATCGCCGGCAGCATGTCAGCCCGGACGGCGGCCAGGCGCCAGCCCTGGGCGTCGGCCACCGCGCCCTGGACCTGCAGCGCTCCGAACAGGGTCGCCAAGACGAGCGGCACCAGGGCGACCGCCACCACTTTCCGGCGGACGGGCCAATTGCGCGGCGACCAGGCCCGCGGGCGGATGACCGGCGCCTCCGGGACGATTTGCGGCTCAGCGAGGACCGCCTCGGCCGGGTCGGCCGGGCGGGGGGACTCCGGGAGGGTGAACATACTCATGTCGTCATGACCCCTCGCGCCGTCTGTGCGCGGTGAACGTAGCAATCCGACGAGTATGACAGTCTCAACCCCAGGTCTACAAAATTGTCACGGCCACGGTTTGCCCCGGCTCACCCGGGCGCGCGGGGCTGCCGTGATCAGTTTTGCCATGATCGGTGGGTGTTCCGGCTGCTGTTCTACTCCCCGCGCATTCCCCCCAACACGGGCAACGCCATCCGGACGGCGGCAGCCACCGGCTGCGAACTCCATCTGGTCGAACCGCTGGGATTCGACCTGTCCGAGCCCCGACTCCGGCGCGCCGGGCTGGACTACCACGACCTGGCGTCGGTCACTGTTCACCCGTCATTGCCGGCGGCGTGGGACGCCCTCTCTTCAGCGCGGGTGTTCGCCTTCACCGCGCAGGCGACCACCCCGTTCGCCGACATCGACTACCGGCGCGGCGACGTGTTGATGTTCGGGCCGGAGCCCGACGGGCTGGACGCCGCGACGCTGGCCGACCCGCGCATCACCCGGCAGGTGCGCATCCCGATGCTCGCGGGCCGGCGGTCGCTGAACCTGTCGAACGCCGCCGCGATCGCCGTCTACGAGGCGTGGCGCCAGCACGGCTACCCAGGCGCGATCTGACTACCAGGTGTTCCAGTGCGTCAGCTGGTCGGCGGGCAGGCGCTTGGCGGGCCGGAAGTCGGTACCTTTGGTGTAGGCGATCGGGAACAGCCCGCCCTGGCTGTAGGCATCGAACGGGATGCCGAGCACCTCGGCCGCCTGCCGCTCGCCGTCCCCGACCAGGTGCAGCGTCGTCCAGCAGGTGCCCAGCCCGCGGGAGCGCAGCGCCAGGCAGAAGCTCCAGACCGCCGGGAACAGTGACGCCCAGAAGGACACGCCGCCCAGCGGGCTGGTGTCTTCGCGTCCCTCGATGCAGGGGATAAGCAATACCGGCGCCTCGTGCATGTGTTCGGCGAGGTAGATCGCCGAATCCCTGACCTTGCCCATGCGCTCCCCGCGGATGTCGCCCTCGCCGTAATTCTGGCCCGCGGGCGTACTGAGGTAAGCGCGGGCGTGGGAGCGGTAGATCTCGCCGACCGCCGCGCGCTTGGCGGCGTCCTCGACGAACACCCACTGCCAGCCCTGCGAGTTGGAGCCGGTGGGCGCCTGCAGCGCCAGGTCGAGGCACTCCATCAAGACCTCGCGGCCCACCGGCTTGTCGAAGTCGAGGCGCTTACGAACCGAGCGGGTAGTAGCGAGGACGTCGTCGACGGACAGGTTGAGAGTCACGAGTGGAGACTACCGCTCCCCTTTTCATCCCCGAGCGTGCGCGTTTGTCCGCGACACGCCGCCCAGCGTCGGCATTCTGCGCACTTTCGGCGGCGGGCTCACCGGAAGTCGCGTGAGGTCGATCCGGCGGCGAGGGTGATGCGGCCCAACCGCTCGGCGACGACGGTGATCGCGCCGCTGGCATTTTGGAGTCGCCCGCGGACCAGCAGAGCCGGCGACGTCTGGGCCAGCTTGCGGTGGCGCGCCCACACCCCGGGCGTGCACAACACGTTGACCATCCCGGTCTCGTCCTCGAGGTTGATAAACGTCACCCCCCGGGCCGTCACTGGGCGCTGCCGATGGGTCACCGCGCCGGCGACCAGCACACGATCGCCGTCGGGAACGCTCGGGAGCTTCCCGGCGGGCAGCACCCCCATCGCGTCCAGATCGGCCCGCAGGAACTGCGTCGGATAGCTGTCCGGGGAGATGCCGGTGGCCCACACGTCGGCGGCGGCGAGTTCCAGCTCGCTCATTCCCGGCAGCTCCGGGATGTGCGACGACGAGCCAACGCCCGCTAACCGGTCGGGACGCTGGGTGGCGGCGGCCCCGGCCGCCCACAGCGCCCCCCGCCGCGACATGCCGAAACAGCCGAGCGCCCCGGCCGTCGCCAGCGCCTCGGCCTGCGGCGCGCTCAGTTGCAGCCGGGTGGTCAGATCCAGCAGAGACTCATACGGCCCGTTCGCTTTTCGCTCCCCCGCCAACCGCTCGGCGAGGTCGTTGCCGATGTGACGGACGGCAGCCAACCCGAGGCGCACCTCGGTACCCGCGTTTTCGAGGGTGGCATGGGCCAGGCTGGCGTTGACGTCCGGGCCATGCACCCTCACGCCGTGCCGGCGCGCGTCGGCCACCAGGGACTGCGGCGAATAGAAACCCATCGGCTGGGCGCGCAGCAACGCCGCGCAGAACGCCGCCGGGTGGTGCAGCTTGAACCACGACGAGTAGAACACCAGCGATGCGAAACTGAGCGCGTGGCTTTCCGGAAACCCGAAATTGGCGAAGGCCTCGAGCTTTTCGTAAATCCGGTCGATCACCTCGTCAGGGGCGCCGTGCAGCTCCCGCATGCCGTCGTAGAACCGATCGCGCAGCCGCCGCATCCGCTCGGTCGAACGCTTGGAGCCCATGGCGCGGCGAAGCTGGTCGGCCTCCGCGGCGGAAAAGCCGGCGCAGTCCACCGCGAGCTGCATCAGCTGTTCCTGAAAAAGCGGCACTCCCAGCGTCTTCCGTAGCGCAGGCTTCATCGCCGGATGGTCGTAGACCACCGGGTCGATGCCGTTGCGCCGCCGGATGTAGGGGTGCACCGACCCACCCTGGATGGGGCCGGGGCGGATCAGTGCGACCTCCACCACCAGGTCGTAGAATATCCGAGGCCGCAGACGCGGAAGGGTCGCCATCTGCGCCCGCGACTCCACCTGGAACACGCCGACGGAATCGGCGCGGGCCAGCATCTCGTACACCGCCGGCTCGGCGAGGTCCAGCCGGGCCAGGTCGACCTCGATCTTCTTGTGCTCGGCCACCAGGTCGATGACGTAGTGCAGCGCCGAGAGCATGCCCAGCCCGAGTAGGTCGAACTTCACCAAACCGATTGCCGCACAGTCGTCCTTGTCCCATTGCAAAACACTGCGGTTTTGCATGCGCGCCCATTCGACCGGACAGACGTCGGCGATAGGACGGTCGCAGATCACCATGCCGCCGGAGTGAATTCCCATGTGCCGCGGCAGGTTACGGATCTGGTTAGCCAAGTCGATCACTTGCGCGGGGATATCCTCGACCTCCGGCGAGTCCGCCAGCCCGTTCCAGCGGCTGATCTGTTTGCTCCAGGCGTCCTGCTGGCCCTGCGAGAAGCCCAGGGCGCGGGCCATGTCGCGCACCGCGATCCGCCCCCGGTAGGTGATGACGTTGGCGACCTGGGCCGCGTAGTCGCGGCCGTATTTGTCGTAGACGTACTGGATGACCTTTTCGCGCTGGTCGGACTCGATGTCCATGTCGATGTCGGGCGGCCCGTCGCGGGCCGGCGACAGGAAGCGCTCGAACAACAGGTCGTTGGCCACCGGGTCCACCGCAGTGACCCCCAGGGCGTAACAGACGGCGGAATTGGCCGCGGACCCCCTGCCCTGACACAGGATGTTGTTCCGGCGGCAGAACTGCGTGATGTCGTGGACCACTAGGAAGTAGCCCGGGAACTGCAGTTGGGCAATCACTGTCAGCTCGTGCTCGATCTGGGCGTATGCGCGCGGCGACTCGTCGGCCAGCCCATAGCGGCCACGTGCCCCGATCATTGTCAGCTGCCGCAGCCAGCTGTCCTCGGTGTGCCCGTCGGGCACGTCGAACGGCGGCAACCGCGGCGCGATCAGCGCCAACGCGAAGGCGCACTGCTCGCCGAGATCGGCGGCGGCGGTCACCGCATCAGGGCCCTCAAAGGGCACATGCGCGAACAGCCGGGCCATTTCCTCGCCGGACCGCAGGTGCGAGCCACCCAGCGGGGCCAGCCATCCGGCGGCAGCGTCCAGGGACTGCCGGGCCCGGATGGCACCCATCGCCATGGCCAGGCGGCCGCGCGACGGATGGGCGAAGTGCGCACCGGTGGTGGCGACGACGCCCACGCCGAAGCGCGACGCCAGCCCGGCCAGTACCGCGTTGCGTTCGTCGTCGAGCGGATGCCCGTGCCGGGTCAGCTCGACGCTGACCCGTCGTGCGCCGAACCGGTCCACCAGGTCGGCCAGCGCCCGCGCCGCGGCATCCGGACCGCCATCGGAAAGCGCCTGGCGCACATGGCCCTTGCGGCATCCGGTGAGGATGTGCCAGTGTCCGCCGGCCGCCTCGGTCAGCGCGTCGAAGTCATAGCGCGGCTTGCCCTTCTCGCCGCCGGCCAGGTGGGCGGCGGCCAGCTGCCGCGACAGCCGTCGGTAGCCTTCCGGACCGCGGGCCAGCACCAGCAGGTGTGGTCCGGGCGGATCGGGCGCCTCGGTGCGGGCGGCCGGCCCCAGGGACAGCTCGGCCCCGAACACGGTGCGGATGTCGAGTTCGGCGGCCGCTTCGGCGAACCGCACAGCGCCATACAGGCCGTCGTGGTCGGTCAGCGCGAGGGCGCGCAGATCCAGCCGTGCAGCCTCCTCGACCATTTCCTCCGGGGTACTGGCCCCATCGAGGAAACTGAACGCCGAATGCGCGTGCAACTCGGCGTAGGCGACGGCATGAGCGGCGGACGACCGGGGAGTCCGGTCGGCCACCGGCGGCTGGTATCTCGCCCGCTTGGGCGACAGGGGGGCGTCGTCTCCGGGCACGGGCGGCGCGCCGGCATGGCGCGGTTTGCTGTCAAGCACGCGCTCCATTTCCGCCCAGCTCGGCGGCCCGTCAGACCACCCCATACCAGCTCACGCGGGAAGTGTATCGAACTTATGTTCGATGCGCGTCAGAAGTCAACGGGGTCGGCGGACAGTGATTCGCGCAACTCGGCCAACTCGAAGGCGACGAACTCCGGCGGCGGGTGATCGGTTGGCGGGGACGCGGACCCGTCCCGCACTGCGGCAGCCAGGTCGGCGAGGTCCGTCAGGTAGCGATCCGGCCCGTCCGCACCGAACAGCGCCGCGCCCAGCGCCCTGGTTTCCCGCTCCCGGGCATCCGATTCGCTCGCCCAGCAGACCGCCAGTGTGCGATAGGCCAGATGGTCGACGGCCAGCACGGTGGGGCCGAGCCGCCAGGCTGCGGCCCGTTGCTGCGACGACCCGGCCAGCGCGGCTTGTTCGGCCTCGCGCATGGCGATCGCGGTCCACAGCAGGTCGCGCCGTGCGGCGCGGACCGCGGCCGTCCCGGCGGCGTGGACGGCGATCGTCGCTGAAGTCGCGGTCACGGCGTCCAGGGTCGCGGCGATCGCCTCCTGGAGCCGGGTCGCTTCCTGCAGACGCGCGCTCAGCAGGAAGACCGCGATACCGACGGCGCAGCCGATCAGGGTGTCGAGGCCGCGCGCGAGCAACAAATCGCTGACATCGACCCGGCGCGTACCGGCGGAGATAATCAACGCCTCGGCGGTGATGAACACTGTGGCCGCCAGATAGGAGCGCCGTTTCAGCATCTCGAGGCTGAACTGCAGCGCCGCCACGATCGGCGCCAGCAAGACTCCGTGCGGGTGGAAGACCAGGATGACGCCGGCCAGCCCGAGCCCGACCCAGGTGCCCCCCAGCCGCTGCGCGCCCAGGCGCAACGTATCCAACCGATCTGAGCCCTGATGCAGCATCAACACGGCGGCGGCCATCGCCCAGTAGCTGTTGCTGACACCCATCAGCGCCGCCAGCGACCCGGCCACCGGCACCGCGACGGCCACCCGGACCATTATGTGACGCACCTGCGACCCGGGGCGCACGGCCTGGGCCAGCAACAGACCCGGACCCGGACGTGGCACCGGAGCCCGGTCGGGTTCGTCGTGAAACGCCAGACCCGGGAGGTCCTCGCGCAGCAGACCGATCTGGCGGACCCGTTCAGCCGTTCCCGGCGGCGCCGGCTCACCGCGCACGGACGCGGCGACGGCGCTGGCGAAAAGTACCTGCAACTCCCGATTGGCGGCGCGCAACCGGAACAACACGCTCGTGCGGGCGGGTTCGACCGGCTGGTAGCGCCCCAGCGCGGCCCACGATCCGTCCATGGCCTCCGCGGCGCGGTGGCGCGCGACCCGCGCTTCCGGACCGCCGGCGCATTCGACGAACTGCGCGACCGCCTCGGCAGCGGCGGCCACCGCCGAGCGCTCCGGCCTGCGGGCGTCGGTGAGGGCGCCGGCCATCTGCAGCACCCAGGCCAGTGCACCCCCGGCGAGCACCAGCAGGCCCACCCGCCATGGCGCCAGGTGAGAGGCGGAGGCGCCGACCCCCACGGCGCAGGACACCACGAACATGTAGGCACCGGGCGGGCCGACAGCCAACGCGTGACACAGCCACACCGCTGCCACCGCCACCGCCGAAACCGTCAACACGCCGAGAGCCGGAATCGAGGCCGCCCATACGCCCAGAGACACCGAGCCGGCCAGGCCGACCGCGACCAACCCCAGCAAGACACCGCGATGCAGATACGGCCGGCCCAACCCGAAGCCGCCGGTGAACCACCCGCCGAGAGTCGCGATCAGCCCTGCCCCCACATCACCGACCGCCGCCCCGACGAGGATCGGGATCGTCGTGATGGCGGTCGCGCGCAGTGCGGTCGGCCACAGCGGCGGGCTCCCGGGCTGGACCATCCTCAGCTCACGTATTCCACCGCGCCGTCGTCGAGCACCACGCGGGTGTTGGCGCCGTCGGCGTCCGAAGCCTCGGTGCGGAACACCGCCCTGCCCGGTCCGGTGTGCCAGATCAGCGTGGTCAGCGTCTCGCCGGGGAACACCGGCGAGGTGAACCGCCCCGCGATCGAGGTGACGTTGGCCGCGACGCCTTTGCCCAGCTCGGCCACCAGCGCGCGGCCCGCGATGCCGTAGCTGCACAGCCCGTGCAGGATCGGCTTGGGGAACCCGGCCATCTCGCGGGCGAACCACGGGTCGCTGTGCAGGGGGTTGCGGTCACCGGAGAGCCGGTAGATCAGCGTCTGGTCATCGCGGGTGGGCAGCGGGATGCGGGCGTCGGGTTCGCGATCCGGAATCTCGGGCGCCTCCGGCCGCTGGCCCGGCAGACCCCCGAATCCGCCCTCACCGCGCAGCACCAGCGTGGTGAGAGTCTCGGCGATCAGCTCACCGGAGTCGGGATCGGTGCCGCGGCCGCGTAGCACGATGATCGCGTTCTTGCCCTCGCCCTTGTCCTGGATGTCGGCCACCTCGGAGACCACCGACAGCCTGCCCGCGGGCGGCAGTGGCGCATGCAGCCGGATGGCCTGCGACCCGTGCAGCAGCATGGCCCAGTTGAACGTCCCGACCTTGCTCGCCGCCCCGAACGCCGGGCAGCAGATCACTGCGTAGGTGGGCAGCACCTGCTGGGTGATGCCGTGGCTGTTCTCGGTGGTGAACGACAGATCGTCGAGGCCGGCGCCGACACCGAGCGCATAGAGCAGCGTGTCGCGGTCCGCCCAGTCGAACAGCATCGGCTCCGTCACCGCGCCGACGGCGCTCGGGTCAATGGCCATGGGTGTCCCCTTTCGAATCTTTTCGGAATGCAACCATCGCAAAACACTTCCCACAGGAGCGTTCACAAGGCAGGCTACTTCCCATGTCGATTCCCATGTCAACGCGCAGCATGACCAGAAAGGCCTTGAAGGCAGCTGCGGTGCTCACCGCAGCAATGATCGTCGGGGCCTGCGGCGGCGGATCACCGCAGGCACGCAGCATCACGTTGACCTTCATCAGGCACGGACAGTCCGAGGCCAACGCCGCCGGGCTGATCAACACCGCGGAGCCGGGCCCGGGTCTGACCCCTCAGGGCGAGGAGGAGGCCCACCAGCTGGCGCGCGGCCCGCACGACTTCGACGGCGTCTACGCCTCCACCATGGTCCGGACCCAACAGACCGCCGCGCCGATGGCGGCCGAACTCCACAGGCAGGTGGAGGTGCTGCCCGGGGTGCAGGAAATCGGCGCCGGCTGGTTCGAGGGCAAACCCGATTCAACGGCTGCCTCGACGTACCTGCTCGCACCTGCGGACTGGCTCAACGGCGACCTCGCGGACAGCATCCCGGGTTCGATCAGTGGCAGGGAGTTCAATCAGCGCTTCACCGCCGCTGTCAACAAGGTCTACGACAGCGGCCACAGCAGGCCCGTGGTGTTCTCACACCTGAACTCCATCATGTACTGGGTGCTGATGAACACCGGGAACAGCAAGCACAGCCTGGCGACCAGCCACCCACTGCCCAACATCGGCCGCGTGGTGATCACCGGGAACCCGGCAACAGGCTGGACGCTCGTGGACTGGGACGGCATCCGCGACTTCCCGGGGTAAGCCCCGGTGAGCTACGTCTTCGTTGACGTCGACACCGGCATCGACGACGCGATGGCGCTGGTGTACCTGCTGGCCAGCCCTGACGCCGACGTGGTAGGCATCGCCTCGACCGGCGGCAACATCGACGTCGAGCAGGTCTGCGCCAACAACCTCGGATTGCTTGAACTGTGCCGCGCCACAGCCGTACCCGTGTCCAAGGGAGCCGATCGACCGCTGCGCGGTCAATGGCCGCAGCACTCCGCATTTCACGGCCCCGAGGGCGTGGGGTACGCCGAGCTTCCCCCCACGCAGCGGCGGCTCACGGCCTATGACGCCACCACCGCGTGGGTTGAGGCGGCGCGCGCACATCCCGGAACCCTGACCGGCCTCGTCACCGGGCCGCTGACCAACCTCGCGCTGGCGCTGCGCGCCGAGCCCGAGTTGCCGGGGATGCTCGGGCAACTGGTGATCATGGGGGGCGTGTTCGGGGACGACGCCGATCCCCAAGCCGATCCGCTGGCCGAATGGAACATCCGGGTGGACCCGGAGGCTGCGAGCGAGGTCTTCGCCGGCTGGTCGGGGCGGCGACGACTCCCGATCGTCTGCGGATTGGACCTCACCCGGCAGGTCGCGATGACGCCGAACATGATGGCCGGGCTGGCCAAGGCGGGCACAGCGTCGGGTCCGTCGGCGCTGATCGAGGTACTCAAGGATGCGATGCGGTTCTATGTCGAATCCCACGAGATACGCGGGCACGGGTATGGCGCGTACCTGCACGATCCGCTGGCCGCCGCGGTGGCGCTGGACCCGCGGCTGGTCACGACCCGGACCGCGACGGTCGACGTGGAGCTGGTGGACACCCCGCGCCGCGGGGTCACGGTGGCCGATTGGTCGGGAAGCCGTGAGCCCAACGCGCTCGTCGGTGTCGGCGTGGACCCGGCGACGTTCTTCGACCGGTTCATCGGGCGGGTCGGGGCCTTCGCGAATCGGCTGAGCCCGTGAGAGTGCGCGCTTACTCGTAGCTCCCCTCCAGGTACCAGCGCCGCTGGCGATAACACAGCAGTAGCGCACGTTCGCTCTCCAACAGCACCTGGGCACGGGCGGTGCGGCTCCCCTGCCCCGCGGTTCCCGGGTCGGGATCCCACCACCGCTCGTCGACCGGCCAGGGGCCCGCCCACCAACGCAGTCGCTCATCTCGAGCATGGGCGCCGCCAACGATCATCCGCGCGGGTTCGGTCGAGAACACTCCACGGTTGGTCACCCGCACCGGATTCGCTTGAGCATCAAGCAATTCCACTGGCTCGTCCAACAACACCGACGGTGACGGCTCGGGCAATCGCCCAGGCCACGGCAGGCCCGGGTCGGCCCGCGCCACCGGCTCGTCCCCCAGTGCGGTCAACGTGATGCGCTCAGCCGGCCCGCGACCGCCGGACAGCACCGGCACCTGCACCGCCTCCGGGCCGAGCAGGCCCTGCACCCGCACCAGCGCCCTGCGTGCCAGCAGTCTGTCCTCCTCGGCGAAACCCCCCCACAACGGCAGTTGCAGCGCCTCGGCGGACACCACCTCCACGGCCTGCAGCCGCAGCTGCGTCACCGCCGCGGTGGGGCGCGAATCGCGGGTCCGGCTGCTCAGCCATCCGTCCAGTTGCCAGCGCACCCGGTCGGCGGTGGCATCCTCGGTCAGCGGCTCAGCACACCGCCACACCCGCTGCAGCTCTTCGCCGTTCCCGGTGACGGCATGGATGGCCAGCCGGGTGCATCCCACTCCGGCACCCATCAGCTTCTGATGCAACGCGCCGGCCAACGATCGCCCGGCGAATGCCGCGGCATCGACGCGGTCGATCGGCGGATCGCAGTCCAGCGTCACCTCGAGTTCCGGCGGCAGCTCCCGCCCGGACGGTCCCCGCCCGGGTTCGCCGCGGGCCAACCGGTGCGCGATCACGCCGTCTGCTCCGAACCGGTAGGCCACGTCGGTGGCCGACAGCGCGGCGAACCGCCCGACGGTGCGAATCCCCATCCGCCATAACAGATCCGTCAGCGCTTCCCGCCCGGGACCAGACAGACTCGGCTCGGTGGCAAGTTGCCGGATCGACAGCGCCGACAGGAATGTCGCGTCGCCTCCCGGCGAGACGATGCGGCCCGACCGCGCGGCGAAGACCGCGGTGGGCAACTGGTCGGCGATGCCAACCTGACACTCGGCGCCGGCCACTGAACTCACGGCCACCGCGTCGATCAATTGCTCTGCAGACTTTTCCTCGGAGCCGAAATAGCGGGCTGCGCCGCGCACCGGCAACACCAGCAGGCCGGGCCGCAGCACCTCGGCGCGGGGCACCAAGTCGTCCACCGCGGCGACAACCCCCTCGAAGAAGCGGGCGTCGCGGTCGGCGTCGGCGGTGGCGATGTGCAGGTGCGGGCACCGCGCCGCCGCCTCCCGGCGGCGCAGCCCGCGGCGCACCCCCGCCGCACGGGCGGCCGACGAGCAGGCGATCACCCGGTTGGCCACAGTGACAGCGACCGGGGCCGTCACGGGCTGGCCTGCGGCCGCGGCCGCCGCGACCGCGGGCCAGTCCATGCACCAGATCGCCAGCACCCGGGAAGCGCTGAGAGCCATCCGCACTCACCCCGCCCGCGCCCGGGTAACCGTGCGTCCCGCGCACAACCCACCGACCTCGAGCCGCACCCGGCTGATCCGCCCACATCCGGGTGCCGGTTTGTCGCGGCGGGCGGGCGTGATCTCGTAGCCGCACACCCAGGCCTCCAGCCGCGTCGGCGCCCCGTGCCAGTCGCCGTCGGTGACCAGCAGGGTGCACCCCCTGGTGCGAGCCCGCGCCACCACGGCTCGCGCCCGGGTCGGCGGGATCTTCCGGCCGCCCAGACCGAGGACCACCAAGTCCATCCCGTCGACAAGGACCGCGGCCACCTCCACCGGATCGGTGCCGGGGTCCGGTATCACGGCAAGCCGGCTCAGGTCCGCCCCCATCTCCGCGACGGCCAGCAGCCCGATGTCCGGCTGGCCGACGATCACCGCGTTGCCGCCGGCCGCCGTCACCGCGGCCACCATGCCCAGCAACAGTGACCGGGCTCCGGTGAGCACCGCCACCGAACCCCGCGGCAACGGGGCCGGCAGCGCATCCGCGAGCCACTGCGGGAGCGGCAGTCGGGACCCCGAGCCCGGCAGCAGATCGTCCGCGCGGGCGGCGGCCGCCCCGGGTACCGTCTTCCCGGCCACCGAAGCCATCTGTCGACGAAGGGATTCGAGCTGCTCAGCCCGGTTTTCCGTGCGCCGGCCGGAAGCGAAAGCCGCAGTCATTGGCACGCCTCCTACCACCCAAGATTTTCGAAAGTATGTTCGATCTACTCGGAGTAAACACCTATCCTCTGACAACCGTCAAGCAACGTGCGAGCCGTGGCATGAACGTGACGCTGGACGGACGCTCGGACTCGAACGTGAAGCTGGACGCACGCTCAACGGCGCGCCTACCTACTCCCACTCAATGGTGCCGGGCGGCTTGCTGGTGACGTCCAGCACCACGCGGTTGACCTCGGGCACCTCATTGGTGATCCGGGTCGAGATGCGCTCCAGCGCCTCGTAGGGCACCCGGGTCCAATCGGCGGTCATGGCGTCCTCACTGGACACCGGCCGCAGCACGATCGGGTGGCCGTAGGTGCGGCCGTCACCCTGCACCCCGACGGAGCGGACGTCGGCCAGCAGCACCACCGGACACTGCCAGATCAGGGCGTCGAGGCCGGCGGCGGTGAGTTCCTCGCGGGCGATCGCGTCGGCGCGCCGCAGGGTGTCCAGCCGCCGCGCGGTGACCTCGCCGACGATCCGGATGCCCAGCCCGGGCCCCGGGAAGGGATGTCGCGCAACGATTTCCTCCGGCAACCCCAACTCGCGACCGACTGCGCGCACCTCGTCCTTGAACAGCAGCCGCAGCGGCTCGACGAGAGTGAACTTCAGATCGCTGGGCAAGCCGCCTACATTGTGATGGCTCTTGATGTTCGCGGTGCCGCTGCCCCCACCGGACTCGACCACGTCCGGATACAACGTGCCCTGCACCAGGAACTCAATGTCTTTGTCGCCCAGCACATCCCGCACCGCGCCCTCGAATGCCCGGATGAACTGCCGGCCGATGATCTTGCGCTTGCCTTCGGGGTTGACCACCCCCGACAGCGCCTTGAGGAAGGTGTCTGCCGCGTCGACGGTGACCAGGTTGGCGCCGGTGGCGGCGACGAAGTCGCGCTGCACCTGGTCGCGCTCGCCGGCGCGCAGCAGCCCGTGGTCGACGAAGACACAGGTCAGCCGGTCGCCGATGGCGCGCTGCACCAGTGCGGCCGCCACCGCCGAATCCACGCCGCCGGACAGTCCGCAGATCGCGTATCCACCGCCGATCTGCGCGCGCACCTGCTCGATCAGGGCGCCCGCAATGTGGGCGGGCGTCCAGTCCGCGCCCAGTCCGGCGAATTCGTGCAGGAAACGGCTGAGCACCTGTTGCCCGTGCTCGGTGTGCATCACCTCCGGGTGGTACTGCACCCCGGCCAGACGGCGCTCCCGGCTCTCGAAGCCGGCCACTGCTGCACCTGCGCTGCTGGCCACCACGTCGAATCCGGCCGGAGCGGCGGTGACGGCGTCGCCGTGGCTCATCCACACCTGCTGCACGCTCGGAAGCCCCGAATGCAGTTCGCCACCAAGCACTTTCAGTTCGGTACGGCCGTACTCGCTGGTCCCCGTGCGGGCGACGGTCCCGCCCAGTGCCTGGGCCATTGCCTGGAAGCCGTAGCAGATGCCGAAGATCGGCACTCCCAGGCCGAACAGGGCCGGATCGAGTTGCGGGGCGCCTTCGGCGTAGACACTGGCCGGCCCGCCGGACAGCACCAGCGCCGACGGGCGGCGGGCCTGGATCTCCGCGATCGACGCGGTGTGCGGGATGACCTCCGAATACACCCGCGCCTCGCGGACCCGGCGGGCGATCAACTGCGCATACTGCGCGCCGAAGTCGATGACGAGTACGGGTCGCGGCGGCGTCGCGGGAGCATCGCCGTCAGCAGGTTCGGCCACGAGCGGTGAGTCTAGTGTCCGTCGATGCGGCCAAGCCGCCGACGGCACCGGCTACCGATGAGGGTTGGCGGCGGGCATCCCGGCATGATGAAGTAGGTGGCGCGCCAGAAGGCACCCGCCAGCCACAGAGGAATGAGGTCCCGTGAGTCCGAAGCTGGGTCTACCGGAGAAAGTGACTGCTTGTCTCTTCGATCTCGACGGGGTGCTCACCGACACCGCCAGTGTGCATGGGAAGGCCTGGAAGGTCATGTTTGACGCCTACCTGTCCGAGCGGGCCACGCGCACCGGGGATCAGTTCGTCCCCTTCGATCCGGCCACCGACTACCGGCAGTACGTGGACGGCAAAAAACGGGAGGACGGGGTCCGGTCGTTTCTGGGCAGCCGCGGGATCGAACTACCCGAAGGCACTCCCGACGACGCCGACGGCGCGGACACGGTTTACGGACTGGGTAACCGCAAGAATGAGATGTTCAACAAGGTCCTGAAAGAACAGGGCGTCGAGGTGTTCGACGGGTCGCGCCGTTACCTGGAAGCGGTCTCGGCCGCGGGTTTGGGCATCGCCGTGGTGTCGGCCAGCGCCAACACCCCCGAGGTACTCAAGATCACCGGGCTGGACCGGTTCATCCAGCAGCGAGTGGACGGCAACACGCTGCGCGAGGAGCACCTGCCCGGCAAGCCGGCGCCCGATTCGTTCCTGCGCGGGGCTCAGCTGCTCGGCGTCGCCCCCGCCGCGGCGGCGGTCTTCGAGGACGCCTTGTCAGGCGTGGCGGCCGGGCGGGCCGGCAACTTCGGTTTCGTGGTGGGCGTCGACCGGGTGGGCCAGGCCGAGGAGTTGCGCCGCAACGGCGCCGACGTGGTGGTCACCGATCTCGCCGAGCTGATGGCGTCATGATCACCGAGGAGGCATTTCCCGTCGAACCGTGGCAGGTCCGCGAAACCCGGCTCGATTTGAACCTGCTGGCCCAGTCGGAATCCTTGCTCGCCTTGTCCAACGGCCACATCGGGTTGCGCGCCAACCTCGACGAGGGCGAGCCGTACGGCCTTCCGGGCACGTATCTGAATTCCTTTTTCGAAATCCGACCGCTGCCGTACGCCGAGGCCGGATACGGATATCCGGAGGCCGGCCAAACGATCGTTGACGTCACCAACGGCAAGATCATCCGCCTGTTCGTCGAGGACGAGCCCTTCGACGTGCGCTACGGCCAGTTGGACTTTCACGAGCGGGTCCTCGACCTGCGCGCAGGAACGCTGACCCGTCGTGCGCTCTGGCGCTCACCCGCAGGCAAGCAGGTCAAGGTGGTGTCCACCCGGCTGGTGTCGCTGGTCCACCGCAGTGTCGCCGCCATCGAGTACATCGTGGAGGCGGTGGGGGAATTCGCCCGGGTGACGGTGCAGTCGGAACTGGTGACCAACGAGGACCAGCCGGAGACCTCGGGCGATCCGCGCGTGGCGGCCATCCTGGATAAGCCGCTGGAGGCCGTCGAACACGAAATGACCGATCGCGGAGCGCTTCTCATGCACCGGACCCGCAGCAGCGCCCTGATGATCGCGGCCGCCATGGAACACGAGGTGACAGTTCCCGGACGGGTCGAGGTCACCACCGACGCGCGTCCAGATCTGGCCCGGACCACCGTGATCTGCGGGCTGCGCCCCGGTCAGCAGCTGCGCATCGTCAAATATCTGGCATACAGCTGGTCGAGCAGGCGCTCCCGCCCGGCACTGCGCGACCAGGCCACCGCGGCGCTGCGCGGCGCCACCTACAGCGGGTGGCAAGGGCTGCTGGACTCACAGCGGGAGTACCTCGACGAATTCTGGGAGAACGCGGACGTCGAGGTCGAGGGCGACCCCGAATCACAACAGGCGGTCCGATTCGGGATGTTCCACATACTGCAGGCCAGCGCGCGGGCCGAACGCCGCGCGATTTCGGCCAAGGGACTCACCGGGACCGGCTACGACGGCCACGCGTTCTGGGACACCGAGGCCTACGTGTTGCCGGTGCTCACCTACACCGCGCCGCACGCCGTCGCCGACGCGTTGCGCTGGCGGGCATCGACCCTCAACATGGCCCGGGACCGGGCGGCCGAACTGGGCCTGAAAGGTGCCAGCTTCCCCTGGCGAACCATCTACGGGCAGGAGTGCTCCGCGTACTGGCCGGCCGGCACGGCGGCCTGGCACATCAACGCCGACATCGCGTTGGCGTTCGAGCGGTACCGCATCGTCACCGGCGACGAGAGCCTGGAGAAAGAATGCGGCCTTGAGGTACTGATCGAGACCGCCCGGCTGTGGATCTCCCTGGGACACCATGACCGCCACGGCGTCTGGCACCTCGACGGCGTCACCGGCCCCGACGAGTACACGGCGGTAGTCCGTGACAACGTCTTCACGAATCTGGTGGCGGCACAAAATCTGCTCGCCGCCGCCGACGCCTGCAACCGCCACCCCGAGGCGGCGACGGCCATGGGCGTCACGAACGAGGAGACGTCTGCCTGGCGCGACGCGGCTGGTGCCGTCAACATCCCCTACGACGCCGAGCTGGGTGTGCATCAGCAGTGCGAGGGGTTCACTACCCTCGCGGAGTGGGACTTCGAAACCAGGAACACCTACCCGTTGCTATTGCACGAGGCCTATGTGCGGCTCTACCCAGCCCAGGTGATCAAGCAGGCCGATCTCGTGATGGCGATGCAGTGGCATAGCCACGCGTTCACACCCGAGCAGAAGGCCCGCAACGTCGACTACTACGAACGGCGCATGGTGCGCGACTCGTCGCTGTCGGCCTGCACCCAGGCGGTGATGTGCGCTGAGGTCAGACACATGGAGCTGGCCCATGACTATGCCTACGAGGCGGCGTTGATCGACCTGCGGGACCTGCACAACAACACCCGCGACGGTTTGCACATGGCCTCGCTTGCCGGTGCATGGATGGCGCTGGTGGCCGGCTTCGGCGGCCTGCGCGACGACGAGGGCATCTTGTCGCTGGATCCCCAACTGCCCGATGGCATCTCACGGCTGCGGTTCCGTCTGCGGTGGCGCGACTTCCGGTTGACCGTCGACGTCAACCACTCCGACGTCACCTACACCGTGCGCGACGGACCCGGCCACCAGCTGACCCTCCGGCACTCCGGCGAGGAACTCACGCTCAACGCCGATTCGCCCACGACCGTAGCGGTGCACATCCGCAAACCCCTCATGCCGACACCGCAACAGCCGCTCGGCCGCGAGCCGATGCACCGGCGCGCCGTCTCGAGGAAGCCGAAGAATCAGTGAGGTTCGGCCAGGCGGGCCGCCTCGGCGGCCACCGCCTGCCCTAACTCGGCGTCGGTAAGCCCCTCGAGGCCGGTCGCCGCCCGCAGGATGGGCGCGAACAAGCGCCAGCCGAACTGCAGTGCAAGGGCATGGGCGACGGCCAGCCGCGCGGCGGCGTCGTCGTCATGGTCCGGTCGCACCCGATCGACCAGCTCGGCGACAGTGGGGAAGCGTTTCTGTAACTGACCGGCCGGATACCCGTCGAGCACGGTTCGGGCCATGACCCGCATCTGCTGATCGAGGGCGCCTTGGACGACGTCGGGCGGCGCGCCGGAGTGCAACAGGTCGCTCAGTTTCACGCCGAGGTGGTCGAGCACGGCGCCCACAAGCTGTTCCTTGGTGCCGAAGTGACGAAAGACCAGACCGTGGTTGACATTCGACGCAGCGGCGATATCGCGGATGGACGTCGCCGCCGGACCCCGCTCGGCGAAGAGGTCGGTGGCGGCGGCAAGAACTGCCGCCGCCACCTCCGCCCGCCCCCGGGGAACCTTGGGCAGTCGGCCGGTTGCCGATCCTGTCGTCATATGGCTACACTCTAAACCATAGTGTAGTCAAACGACTACAGTCCAGGCGAGGACGGACAGCAATGACAAACCAGATCACCGTGACCAAGCTGGGTAGCCGTATCGGAGCCCGCATCGGCGGGGTCCGCCTCTCCGGCGACCTCGACCCCGTCGGCATCGAGGAGATCCACCAAGCGTTGCTGGCCCACAAGGTCATCTTCTTCCGCGGGCAGCAGCACCTCGACGACCGCCAGCAACTCGCGTTCGCCGGGCTACTGGGCACGCCGATCGGCCACCCGGCCGCAGCCATTCTGTCCGGCGACAATCAGCCGATCATCACGCCGATCAACTCCGAATACGGGTCGGCCAACCGCTGGCACACCGACGTGACGTTCGCCGCCAACTACCCGGCGGCCTCGATCCTGCGGGCGGTGACCCTGCCGAGCTACGGCGGGTCGACGCTGTGGGCCAACACCGCGGAGGCCTACCAGCGGTTGCCCGAATCGCTGCAATGCCTGGCCGAGAACCTGTGGGCGCTGCACACCAACCGTCACGACTACGTGCGCCCCGACCAGGATGCCTCGCTGACCGACGCGCAGCGAGCATTCCGCCAGGCCTTCGAGAAACGGGAGTTCCGCACCGAGCACCCCGTGGTGCGTGTGCACCCCGAGACCGGTGAGCGCGCCCTGCTGGCAGGGGACTTCGTGAGCGGCTTCATCGGGCTGGACAACGTCGAATCGACCGCGCTGTTCGATGTGCTGCAACGGCGAATCACTCAGCCGGAGAACACTATTCGCTGGAATTGGGAGCCGGGCGACGTCGCCATCTGGGACAACCGGGCGACGCAGCACCGGGCCGTCGACGACTACGACGACCAGCCCCGCCTCATGCACCGCGTAACCCTAATGGGCGATGTGCCGGTCGACGTGCGCGGCCAGCGTAGCCGGGTGGTCAGCGGCGCACCGCTCGAGGCGATCGCGAGCTGAGGGAAATCGAGACGGCCGTTAGTCGGCGGCGCTGACGCTGCGCCCGGCCCAGCGTGCGGCCAGCTTCACCGTCGATGACGGACGTGCGGCCAGCTTCACGCTCGGCGGCGGGAGATCAGCTGCCGACCGTCAGGCCGACCTTCTGGAACTCCTTGAGGTCGCAGTAGCCGGCCTTGGCCATCGATCGACGCAACCCGCCGACCAGGTTCAACGTGCCGAACGGGTCGTCGGACGGCCCGCTGAGCACCTGCCGCAGCGGCGGCCGCTCACCGACGGCGATCTGCAGCAGCGCACCGCGCGGCAGCGACGGGTGCGCGGCCGCGGTCGGCCAGAACCACCCCTGCCCCAGCGCCTCGGCGGCCTCGGCCAGCGGGGTGCCCAGCATTACCGCGTCGGCGCCGCAGGCGATGGCCTTGGCCAGTTCGCCGGAGTTATGGATGTCGCCATCGGCCAGCACGTGCACGTAGCGCCCACCGGTCTCGTCGAGATACTCGCGGCGCGCGGCAGCGGCGTCGGCGATCGCGGTGGCCATGGGCACGCTGATGCCTAGCACCTCGTCGGTGGTGGTCACCCCCCTGGTGGAGCCGTAGCCGACGATGACGCCGGCGGCGCCGGTGCGCATCAGGTGCAGGGCGGTGCGTTGGTCCTGCGCGGCGCCGACGACCACTGGGACGTCAAGCTCGGAGATGAACGTCTTGAGGTTCAGCGGCTCACCGTCGCTGGCGACCCGCTCAGCGGAGACGATCGTGCCCTGGATCACCAGCAGGTCGATGCCGGCGGCGACCAGGACCGGCGTCAGCGCCTGGGCGTTCTGCGGGCTGACCCGCACGGCGGTGGTCACGCCGGCCTCGCGGATGCGCGCCACCGCGGCACCCAGCAGGCCGGGGTCCAGCGGCGCGGCGTGCAGTTCCTGCAGCAGGCGAACTGCCGCCGACGGTTCGGGCTCCTTGGCGGCGACGTCGACGATCTGGGCGATCCGGGCAGCGACGTCAGCGTGCCGGCCGATCAGCCCCTCGCCGTTGAGCACCCCCAGGCCGCCGAGTCGACCCAGTTCGATCGCGAACTCCGGCGACACCAGGGCGTCGGTCGGGTGGGCGATGACGGGGATCTCGAAGCGATAGGCGTCGAGCTGCCAGGAGGTCGACACGTCCTTCGAGGAGCGGGTGCGCCGCGACGGGACAATGCTGACTTCGCTCAGCTCATACGTGCGGCGGGCATTGCGGCCCATCCCGATTTCGACCATGTTCGGGATCAACGCGTGTAGTAGTTGGGCGCTTCGACGGTCATCGCGACGTCGTGCGGGTGGCTTTCCCTCAGGCCCGCGGCCGTGATCTGGACGAACTGCGCCTGTTGCAGCGCCTCGATGGTGGGCGAGCCGGTGTAGCCCATCGCGGCGCGCAGTCCGCCGGTCAGCTGGTGGATCACCGACGCCAGCGGGCCGCGGAACGGCACCCTGCCCTCGATCCCCTCGGGGACCAGCTTGTCCTCGGAGAGGGCATCGTCGGCGAAGTAGCGGTCCTTGGAGTACGACTTGCCCGCCGATCCGGACGGGCCGCGACCCTGCATGGCGCCCAGCGACCCCATGCCCCGGTAGCTCTTGAACTGCTTGCCGTTGACGAAGATCAACTCGCCGGGCGCCTCGGCGGTGCCGGCCAGCAACGAGCCCAGCATCGCGGTCGAGGCCCCCGCGGCCAGCGCCTTGGCGATGTCGCCGGAGTATTGAAGTCCGCCGTCGCCGATCACGGGCACGCCCGCCGGCCGGCACACCGCGACGGCCTCGAGGATCGCGGTAATCTGCGGCGCGCCGACACCGGCCACCACGCGGGTGGTGCAGATCGACCCCGGACCGACTCCCACCTTCACCGCATCGGCGCCGACGTCCACCAGGGCCGCGGCCGCGGCCCTGGTCGCCACGTTCCCGCCGATCACCTCCACACGGTGGCCCACCTCGGCCTTGAGTTTGCCCACCATGTCGAGCACCAACCGATTGTGCGCGTGCGCGGTGTCGACGACTAGAACGTCGGCTCCGGCGTCGACCAGCATCATCGCGCGTACCCAGGCGTCACCACCGACCCCGACGGCGGCGCCGACCAGCAGCCGGCCGTCGCTGTCCTTGGTGGCCAGCGGGTGCTGTTCGGTTTTGACGAAGTCTTTGACGGTGATCAGCCCGGTCAGTCGGCCCTGGCCGTCGACGATGGGCAGCTTCTCTATCTTGTTGCGGCGAAGGAGACCCAGCGCCGCGTCGGCGCTGACCCCCTGCCGGGCGGTGATCAGCGGTGCCTTGGTCATCACTTCAGCAACCGGCCTGGACTGGTCGACCTCGAAGCGCATGTCGCGGTTGGTGCAGATGCCGACGAGCGCGCCCGAGTCGTCTACCACGGGCAGCCCGGAGATCCGGAACTTGGCGCACAGCGCATCGACCTGAGCCAGCGTGTTGTCCGGACGGCAGGTGACCGGATCGGTGACCATGCCTGCCTCTGAGCGCTTGACCATCTCGACCTGGCCGGCCTGTTCGGCCACCGGCAGATTGCGGTGTAACACCCCCATGCCGCCAGCGCGGGCCATCGCGATCGCCATCCGCGACTCAGTGACGGTGTCCATCGCGGAACTGACCAGCGGGACTTTCAATCGGATCTTGCGGGTGAGTTGGCTGGAGGTGTCGGCGGCCGCGGGAACCACGTCGGAGGCCGCCGGCAGCAGCAGGACGTCGTCGAAGGTCAACCCCAGCATCGCCACCTTGTGCGGGTCGTCGCCGCCGGTGGGCACGGGGTCGTAGGCCAGGTCCCGAGCGGAAGAACCACGCAGGTAAGCGCTGGCGACCAGCTCGGAACTGTCTTCCAGGTTGGACATGCCAAGTGACATCGGGGCACCCTCCATACGCGCGCAGAGTCAGAACCCCATCCTATCCGGCTCCACTGGCGCCGGGACTCGCATCTCCGGGCGTGCCGCCGCCCAATGCGGCCCGCGCAGGGGAGCACGCCCGACCCTGCCTGAGACTGCCTGAGACTGCCTCAAATCGGCCTGATTCCGGCCGGGTCGGAACGGGTCTGTCTGCTGGCGTTTTGTCAGTCCGGCTGCGTAGGCTGTAGCAGTGCGCGACCACCTGCCCCCGGGCTTGCCGCCCGACCCGTTCGCTGACGACCCGTGCGACCCCTCTGCGGCGCTCGAGGACATCGAGCCGGGACAGCCGCTGGATCAGCAGGAGCGGCTGGCTGTCGAGGCTGACCTGGCCGATCTGGCGGTCTACGAGGCGTTGTTGGCGCACAAAGGGATCCGCGGGCTGGTCGTGTGTTGCGACGAGTGCCAGCAGGACCACTACCACGATTGGGACATGCTGCGGGCCAACCTCCTGCAACTGCTGATCGACGGCACCGTCCGACCCCACGAGCCCGCCTACGACCCTGAACCCGACGCCTACGTCACCTGGGACTACTGCCGGGGATACGCGGACGCGTCGCTCGACGAGGCGACGTCGGACGCCGACGGGTTCCACCGGCGCCTCTGAGCGACGGCTACGGACTCGCGCTCGGCGTGACGGGCGCCGCAGAAATCGACGCGCCATTGCCCTGGGGCTGCCCCGAGGACGAATTCGGCGCCGCAGCCGCCGGTGAACCCATCGACGTCGTCGGGGCCAACCCGGGCGCGGTGCTCGCCGGCGTCGACCACGCCGGTCCGGTCGACTCGGGCCCCGGCGGCAGCGTCGCACTGGGGTTGCGCGACTCGATTCGGACGTTCATCAGCTTCAGCTGGTTCTGCAGGTCGTTGCGGTCGGCCCCCACGTTCATCGACTGCACCATGCTGCTGACCTCGATCAGCTGGCCCTGGGCCTGGTCCCACTGGCCCTCGTCGATCAACTGCTGAACCTTCGCCAGGTCGGCCTTGGCGGCCAGCATCACCTGTTTTTTGTTGACCTTCGGCTGGTCGAAGAACATCGCGTGCAGGCCGTAGAGCGTTTCCCCGGGACGGGCCTCGACGACCATGGCACCGAAACCGCTGAGCACCAGCAGCGACGCGGCAACCGAACCGACCGCCCTCATCCCGCGTCGAGCGCGGCGCCGGTCCGCCAGGCCGGCCTGCAGCGCACCGATGGCCTCTTCGGGCGCCACGAGCGCGCTGGCCGGCGGCCACCTCAGATTGTCGCGCCAGTCCTCCAACAGGCTGGTCAGCGCCCGAAAGTCGGGGTCTTCGGGGCCTTCGGGGCCTTCGGCGCGTACCGACCTGCGCTCGGCGAGCGCATCCAGCAGCTGATCGGTGCGGGCTACCTCGTCCAGGGCCGGTTGGTCTCCGAGTGCAAAGAAGTCAGGCATAGTCACCCGCCGCGACGATCTGGGATTTGAGCCGTGCGAGCGCACGGTGCTGGGCTACCCGGACGGCTCCCGTCGTGCTGCCGACGGCGGCAGCGGTCTCCTCGGCGGACAGGCCGACGACGACGCGCAGGATCAGAATCTCGCGCTGCTTGGCGGGCAGGATCTCGAGCAGCTCGCTCATTCGGCTGGCCGAGTCGAGTTCGATGGCTCTCTGCTCAGGGCCGGCGTCGGGCGACCAGCGCTCCGGGAGCGATTCGGTCGGGTAGGAGAGATCTCGGCCGGCGGCCCGGTGGGCGTCGGCCACCTTGTGCGCGGCGATGCCGTACAGAAAGGCCAGGAAAGGGCGTCCCCGCTCGCGGTAGCGAGGCAGGGCCGTGATGGTGGCCAAGCACACCTCCTGAGCGACGTCGTCCGCTGACAGGCCACCCCGATCGACGGTGCCGACACGCGCTCGGCAATATCGCACGACAATCGGACGGATGGTCTCCAGCACCTCCCGTAGTGCGTTGCGGTCTCCCGCCACGGCCTCCGCGACCACAGCGTCAAGACTTTCCGCTTGCATTGTCATCGACAGCGGTCGCTCCAACGTTACTTACGGGATTCATCGCGGGCTAACTAACTCCCTGACAATAACGGCCGAACGCCGTTTCACGTGGTACGCCACGTCCCACCGGCGTGGCGCACCTGGC
The DNA here is from genome assembly GCA_964653535.1 of uncultured Mycobacterium sp. Classification (GTDB taxonomy): domain Bacteria; phylum Actinomycetota; class Actinomycetes; order Mycobacteriales; family Mycobacteriaceae; genus Mycobacterium. Next base: position 25,670 of record CAZZHX010000007.1, read on the forward strand.
CTGCGCTGATATCCCGAATTTCCAGTAGCTCCCGCGGCGAGAGCGTGACGCTTCCGATATCGATCAGCAAGCAGGAAAGCGCCCAGCGAAGCGGGATCAATCCCCATCGGCCGGTGTCGTCCAGGGCCGCCTGGGCGACCCCGCGGGCGGCCTCGACGCTGCCTGCGCTGCACAGCGCGGCCGCCAACACGACGTCGCTCTTGACGCGGTGCCGCACCGGCGCCTGCCCGCGCATCTCCTGCGCCAATCCCGCCGCCGCGGTGGCATGCCGCACGGCGCTCGGCCCGTCGCCGGACGCCATCGCCAGTTCGGCGGCCACCCAGTGCCGGCGCACCGGGAGCCGCTCCGGCACGGCCCCGGCCGTCAGCACCGCGTCCACGCGGTCCAACAGCGACGCCGAGGCCGCAATGCGGCCGACCCCCAGCGCATCGGCCGCCAGGCCGATCAGCGCATCGGCGCGCGCCTCGGGGTCCGCACCCGCCAGTGCCAGCGCACGCCCGTCCCAGCGGCGCGCCACCGTGTGCCAACCAAGCTGCCGCAGCAAGGAGCCCTGGGCGCTGTGAGCCAACGAGACCAGCCGCCTGGGGCCGGCGCGGCGCAGCACAGCCAGATCGGCGTGGGCGGCTCCGTAGCGCCCCTGCCCGCCGCACGCTACTGCCCGCAGCCACAAGTGGCCGGGGGTTGTCGCCGTGGGCAGCGGCCAGATGTCGGGCCGGTCGCCGAAGGCCGCGGCGGCCAGTACCCGGTCGATGTCCCCGGCAGCCAGCGGGGTGTGACCTGGAGTGTGACCTGGGGTGTGACCTAGGGTGTGACCTGGGGTGTGACCTGGGGTGTGACCTGGGGTGTGACAATGATCAATCACAGCCTCAAGTAAACACTCTTCACGTAGTTGCTGTTTCCGAGGCGTTAACTCTGTCGACAACTGCGACAATTCCACACCGTCACCATCTCGGTTCCTGAGCTGCGTAATCTCGGTTGGGGCAAGTTGGCTGCCTAGACCCCCGTGGGCGGGTCAACACTACAAATATGAACGCTGCGTGAATTATCCGCCTGCAATTAATTTTTTGGCGGTCGAACCGGCTATTGACGGAAATTCATTCCCCCCTCTAGGTTCAAGACCAACGGGCAGTCAGCGACGACGCCACCGTAAATCGTGGAGATAACACTGCTGCTCGGCCTGACCTAGACCAGGCCTTGTTACAAGGGAGGGAGCGGGACCTATGCCGCAGCCGGAGCAACTACCGGGCCCCAATGCCGACATCTGGAACTGGCAACTGCAGGGCCTGTGCCGCGGCATCGACTCGTCGGTGTTCTTCCACCCCGACGGTGAACGCGGTCGCGCCCGCATGCAGCGCGAGCAGCGGGCCAAGGAGATGTGCCGGCGCTGCCCGGTGATTCAGGAGTGCCGGTCGCACGCCCTCGCTGTCGGCGAGCCCTACGGCGTGTGGGGCGGCATGTCGGAGTCCGAGCGAGACATGGTGCTGAAGTCCGACATCGGCCGCGGGCGAGGCATCCGCCGCTCGGCATAGCCGGTGTGGCTACCCCGGGCAGCAGCTGATCAACTCCGGGAACCGCCAACCCCGGACCGGCGCCGTTGCACCAGAAACACGCCGAAAGTCACCACACAGACGGCGAAGTACACCATCATGAAATATTGGCCGTCGAATGCCGACTTCATGTGCACCCGCGAGACAGAAATCCCGATCAGGCCGAGCAGATACGCGCACGGAATGGTAATTAGCACATACGGCGACAGGTGCATCGCCCGACGGCTGATCAAGAAGTACAAGAAGCCGGTTAAAAAGTTGGAGATGCCGAATGCTCCCAACACAAAGAACTGGTCCGCAGGCGTGGTGACCGGGTTGAACCCTGCAATGTGCACCGCCGACCAGCGCAGTAGAAAAGTATGCATGAATCCACGGATCACATCCAGGATGCCAATAAAGAAAAGTACCTTAGCTGGAATCTGGAATATGTCCGTCGTCTTTTCTGTCATGACTTTTCTGGGGCTTCCCATTCGAAAACACCCCCGGCGAGAGCCGGGGTGTTTTTTTCGATAGATTGCGGTGGTTCGTCCAGGTCGTTTCAGTGACTGTGACCGTGGTGGCCATGGCCGTCGTCCTCGTAGTGGCTCGGCCGTTCGACAATTGCCGTCTCGGTGGTGAGCACCATCCGGGCCACCGACGCGGCGTTGAGAATTGCAGACCGGGTCACCTTGACCGGGTCGACGACCCCGTCGGCCACCAAGTCGCCGTAGGTGAGCGTCGCGGCGTTCAGCCCGTGTCCGGCGGGCAGTTCGCTGACCTTGTTCACCACGACCGAGCCGTCCAGCCCGGCGTTGCTGGCGATCCAGTACAGCGGTGCCGCGAGCGCCTCGGCGAAGATGCCGACCCCGACCGCCTCGTCGCCGGTGAGCGAAGCGCGCAGTTTCTTCAACGCCCCGCGGGCATGGATGAGCGACGACCCGCCGCCCGCGACGATGCCCTCCTCGACGGCAGCCTTGGCGGCCGCGACCGCGTCCTCGACGCTTTCCTTACGCTCCTTGAGCGCGGTCTCGGTGGCGGCGCCCACTTTCAAAACAGCGACCCCGCCGGCGAGCTTGGCCAACCGCTCCTGCAGCTTCTCGCGGTCCCAGTCCGAGTCGCTCGCCTCGATCTCGGCGCGCAGATGCTTGATGCGGTCGGCGACCGCGGCGGCTGAGCCGCCGCCCTCGACGATGATCGTCTCGTCCTTGCTGACCACGACGCGACGCGCCGAACCCAGCACCTCGAGCCCGACCTCCCGCAGGAGCAGCCCGGTTTCGGGGTTGACTACCTCGGCACCCGTGACGATCGCCAGGTCCTGCAGGAACGCCTTGCGCCGGTCACCGAAGAACGGCGCCTTCACTGCGACACCTCGCAGCGTCTTGCGGATCGAGTTGACAACCAGGGTCGCCAGCGGTTCGCCCTCGACGTCTTCGGCGATGATCACCAGCGGCTTCCCCGCTTCGGCGACCTTCTCCAGGATCGGCAACAGGTCGGAAAGCGAGCTGATCTTGTCTTGGTGCAGCAGGATCAGCGGGTCGTCGAAAATCGCCTCCTGGGAGTCGAAGTCGGTGACGAAGTAGGCCGACAGGAAGCCCTTGTCGAAGCCGACGCCCTCGCTGAACTCGAGTTCGGTGTTCAGCGTCGAGGACTCCTCGATGCTGACGACGCCGTCGACGCCGACCTTGCTCATCGCCTCGCCGACCAGTTCACCCAGAACCGCGTCGCGCGACGACACCGTCGCCACCTGAGCGATCGCGTCCTTGCCCGACACCGGCGTGGCCGAGGCCAGCAGCGTCTCGGACACCATGTCGGCGGCCTTGCTGATCCCGAGGCCAAGTTCAATCGGATTGGCGCCCGCTGCCACCATGCGCAGGCCGCCCTTGATCAGTGCTTGAGCCAGTACCGTTGCGGTCGTGGTGCCGTCACCGGCGACGTCGTTGGTCTTCGTGGCCACCGACTTCACCAGCTGGGCGCCGAGGTTCTCGAACGGGTCTTCCAAGTCGATCTCGCGAGCGACGGTGACGCCATCGTTGGTGACCGTGGGTCCGCCAAACGCTTTGGCCAGCACCACATGTCGGCCGTGCGGCCCCAAGGTGACGCGCACTGCGTCGGCGAGCTTGTTGACGCCCGCCTCCATCGCGCGCCGCGCGACCTCGTCGTACTCAATGATCTTGCTCATCGCGCTCCTTACAACGGCACTGCGGACGTGTGACGCCCCGGGTGATCCCCGTGGTTGAGACGGGGATCGCCGGGGCGGGACACGGTTGTTACTTCGATACGACGGCCAGCACGTCGCGCGCCGACAGGATCAGGTATTCCTCGCCGTTGTACTTGATCTCGGTGCCGCCGTACTTGCTGTAGATGACGGTGTCACCTTCGGACACGTCCACCGGAATCCGCTTTGCGCCGTCCTCGTCCCACCGGCCGGGGCCGACGGCGACAACGGTGCCTTCCTGCGGCTTCTCCTTGGCGGTGTCAGGAATGACCAGACCGGACGCGGTCGTGGTCTCGGCCTCGTTGGCCTGCACGAGAATCTTGTCCTCGAGTGGCTTGATCTTCACCTTCGCCACGATTGGAGCCCTCCACTAGTTAGATCGGATCCGGGGCTTGTCGCCCCGAACTGGTTATTCGGCATCCGGCCGTGCCCTCGCGCCGTCGTCGCGGGTGCCGACACAGGGGAGCGGCCGACTGCCACCTAGCACTCTATACCTGAGAGTGCTAGCACTCAAGGGGGGTCCCTGCTTCCCGTGAAAGTGCTCACAGGGAAGTCATGGTCACCGGCAGGCCCGGGTCGCTGGGTACGTCCAGCGGTGACGGCGGCACCCCGGCGGCCACCAGGTGCGCGGCGAATGCCGCGATCATCGCCCCGTTGTCGGTGCACAGCCGCGGACCGGGGATGCGCAGCGTCAGGCCCGCCTCCGCACAACGCTGCGCCGCCAGCTCCCGCAGCCGCGAGTTGGCGGCCACTCCCCCGGCGATCAGCAGGGTCGAGACGCCGAGCTGGGCGGCCGCGCGGACCGCTTTCATAGTCAACACGTCTGCGACGGCCTCCTGAAAACCCGCGGCGACGTCGGCGGGACGGAAGTCGGGACGGCTCGCGTGGGTTTCCAGGTATCTGGCGACCGACGTCTTGAGCCCGGAGAAGCTGAACGCGCAGGGGTCGTCGGCCGGGCCGGTCATGCCGCGCGGGAACGCGACGACCTCACGGACCGCCAGGTCGCAGGTGCGGGCCAGCTCGTCGAGCGCCTTGCCGCCGGGGTAGCCCAGTCCCAGCAGCCGCGCCACCTTGTCGTAGGCCTCGCCGGCGGCGTCGTCGACGGTGCCGCCCAACTCGACGATCGGCTCGCCCAGGGACCGCACATGGAGCAGGTGCGTGTGCCCGCCGGACACCAGCAACGCGACACACTCGGGTAGCGGTCCGTGTTCGTAGACGTCGGCGGCGAGGTGGCCCCCCAGGTGGTTGACCGCGTAGAACGGCACACCCCACGCCGCCGCGTATGCCTTGGCCGCCGCCACTCCCACCAGCAGGGCGCCGGCCAGCCCGGGCCCGATCGTGGCGGCCACGATGTCGGGCTTCGCCAATCCGCCCAATCCCGCGGACGCCATCGCGCGGCGCATGGTGGGACCCAGCGCCTCCAGGTGCGCCCGGGAGGCGATCTCGGGAACCACCCCGCCGAAGCGCACGTGTTCCTCGACGCTGGACGCCACCTCGTCGGCCAGCAGTGTCACGCTACCGTCGGGGTCGAGCCGCACAATGCCGACTCCTGTTTCATCACAGGAGGTTTCGATGGCCAGCAGGACCGTCACTGCGGCTCCCGCCGCATGGAGTATGCATCGGCGCCGCTGACGCTGTAATAGCGGCGACGCAAACCGATCCGCTCGAACCCGATGCTGCGGTAGAGCGCGATGGCCGGCTCGTTGTCGGTGCGGACCTCGAGGTAGACGGCACCCCCGGCGGCGAAGTCGAGCAGTTCGTCGAGTAGCCGGCGCCCGATGCCGCATCCCTGGTACACCGGGTCCACGCCGATGGTGTGGACCTCGTACTCGAACGGCGGCGTACGGCCCAACCGCGAGATCCCGGCGTACCCGACCAGGGCTCCCCCGGTGCGCGCTCCCACATAGTGGTTGTGCTGGCCGGCCAACTCCCGGTTGAACGCCGCCGCGGGCCACGGGTCGTCGCCGTCGAACAGCTGAGCCTCCAGGTCGGCGCACCGCTGCGCGTCGGCGGGGCTCAGCGCATCGATAGTCACCGGACCGCAGGAGGCGCTCATCGGCGGGCCGCCAGGGGTGTGGCGTCGGGTCGGCGAAGGTAGAGCGCGACCAGCGGCGCGGGGTCCTCCGACCAGTCGCGCACCGCGCGGACCAGGCCGGCGGACGTCGGGTACGCCGGCTCAGTGCGCGGCAGGGGGAACAGCGCCGCGTGATCGGGCGACCCGGCCACCACCCGCGCGGCGCCCGGGACGACGTCGGCAGGGGCAGCGACGCCCGGTCCGCCGGTCCGCACCCCGTCCAGGTAGCGCGCCCAGTAGACCTCCCGCCGGCGGGCGTCGGTGACCACCAAAGCCTCGCCGGAGGTGGTCACCCCGATGGCGTCGAGGCTGCAGACGCCGTGCACCGGGATACCCAGGGCGTGCCCGACTGCGGCGGCGGTGGCCATTCCGGCCCGCAGGCCGGTGAACGGCCCGGGACCGCAGCCCACGACGACGGCGTCGAGGTCGGACATGGTCAGCCCGGCCTCAGCCAGCGCGGCCACCGCGTTGGGCGTGAGGCGTTCGGCGTGCGCCCGGGGGTTGACGGTGATCCGTTCGGCCAGCACGACGTAATCGGGCACCCGCACGATCCCCGCCGTGACGGCGGGAGTGGAGGTGTCCAGGGCCAGGACGACCCGTTCGCTCATGAGTGGCTCCACTCCCACGTCGCGATCCGGACATCGGAGGAGCTATCGGAGGAGCTATCGGAGGAGCTGAGGCGCTCGAGCCGGACGTCGAGGTGCCGCTCGGCGAGTCGCTCGGCCAGGCCCTCCCCCCACTCCACCACCACGACCGCGTCGCCGAGTTCGCTGTCGAGGTCCAGGGAGTCGAGCTCGCCCAGCAGATCCCCGCCGTGCCGACCGGCGGGGTCGAGCAGCCGGTACATGTCGACGTGGATCATCGCCGGCGCGCCGAGCCGACGCGCCGGATGCACCCGCGCCAACACGTATGACGGCGACGTCACGGGGCCGTCGACGTCCATCGCCGCGGCAATCCCCTTGGCTAACGTGGTTTTTCCGGCGCCGAGCGGGCCGGAAAGCACGACCACGTCTCCAGCGCTCAGTTGTTGCGCGAGTCGCGATCCCAGCTCGATGGTGTCCTCGGCCCGCTCGAGTGTCGCCGTGCCCCTCGTCGCGTCAGGCGTCAACGGTTCCCGGCCCGCGGTAGGTCCGGGTGATGCGCCCACGCGGGCTGTTCACCACCTCGTAGTGGATGGTGCCGAGCAGGTCCGCCCAGTCTTGGGCGGTGGGTTCGCCGCCGTCGCCGGGCCCGAACAGGATGGCTTCGTCGCCTTCGGCGACGCCGGGCGAGCCGGGGCCGAGGTCGACGACGAACTGGTCCATGCAGATACGCCCGACCCCGGGCCGCCGCCTGCCATTGATGAGTACCTCGAGGCGCCCGCCGAGCGCGCGCGGAATGCCGTCGGCGTAGCCGATCGGCAACAGGGCCAGGTTGGTGTCCCGGGCGGAGACCCAGGTGTGCCCGTAGGACACACCCTCCCCGGCGCGAATCGACTTCACCAGGGCAACAGGGCATTTCACCGTCATCGCCGGTGTCAGACCCATGTCGCCGCGCTGGGGTATAGGGCTTAACCCGTAGACAGCGATGCCCGGCCGGACCAGGTCGAAGGCCAGGTCGCGCCTCGACATCGTCATCGACGAATTCGCCAGGTGCGCCACCTCGAACCGCACCCCGTACTCGCGCGCGCCAGCCAGTATCTCGCGGAATCGTTGCGCCTGAATGTCGTTGGTAGGACTGTCCGGCTGGTCGGCGTGCACCATGTGCGACATCAGCGCGCGCAGCCGGA